>JANNKD010000220.1:0-4740 GCA_031396115.1 Gammaproteobacteria bacterium | reverse complement strand
GAGATCAAGGTCAACCCACCGGCCACCCGCCTGGAATTCATGGGCCCGCAAGGCATGGAGGAGATGACCGGCCAGCTGCAGGACATGTTCAAGAACCTCGGTGGCGGCAAGCCGCGCACGCGCAAGCTGCGCATCGGCGATGCGCTCAAGGAGCTGGCCGAGGAGGAGGCCGCCAAGCTGATCGACGAGGAGGCGGTCAAGCTGGACGCGCTGAGGAACGTCGAGGACAACGGCATCGTCTTCATCGACGAGCTGGACAAGGTCTGCCGCCGCAGCGAGGGCGGTGTGATCGGCGCCGACGTCTCGCGCGAGGGCGTGCAGCGCGACCTGCTGCCGCTGATCGAAGGCTGCACCGTGAACACCAAGTACGGGATGCTCAAGAGCGACCACATCCTGTTCATCTGCTCGGGCGCATTCCACATGGCCAAGCCCAGTGACCTGATTCCCGAGCTGCAGGGCCGCCTGCCGATCCGCGTCGAGCTCGCCGCGCTGACCACCGACGATTTCGTGCGCATCCTGACCGAGCCGAGCTACTCGCTGACGCAGCAGTACGCCGCGCTGCTCAAGACCGAGAACGTCAGCGTCGAGTTCACGGCCGAGGGCGTGCGCCGCCTGGCCGAGGTGGCCTGGCAGGTCAACGAGAGCACCGAGAACATCGGCGCGCGCCGCCTGCACACGGTGATGGAGCGGCTCATGGAAGACGTCGCCTACGAGGCGCCTGACACCTCCGGCGCGGTGCTGACCATCGACGCGGCCTACGTCGACCGCAAGCTGCAGAAGCTGGCCGGCGACGTCGACCTGTCGCGCTACATTCTTTGACCGCATCCCCGCGGACGCGGGGATCCAGACTGGATGCCCTCTTTCGCGGGCATGACGGAGAATAGGCCATGCGCGCTCCCTCCTCGATCCAGCTGCACCGGAAGTCCCGCGTGCTCGACGTGGCTTACGCCGACGGCACGCGCTACGCGCTGCCCTGCGAATACCTGCGCGTGTTCTCGCCCTCAGCCGACGTGCGCGGGCACACGGGCGGCGAGCCGACGCTGGTACCCGGCAAGCGCAACGTCGCCATCGAGAAGGTCGATCCGGTTGGCAGCTACGCGGTGCGCCTGGTGTTCGACGACGGCCACAGCACCGGCCTGTACTCGTGGGACGTGCTCGAGGACCTCGGCGCGAACCACCACCGTTACTGGGCGCGTTACCTGGAGCGGCTCGCCGAGCACGGCCTGTCGCGCGACTCCGCGGTCACCAAGCTGTCGGCGCTGCCGCCCGGGCCGAAGCAATGGAAGCCCGGCGGATAGAAGCAGGTCAGGTCTTGCGCCGGGCCCGCGGGTGGGCCGAGTCGTAAACGCGCGCCAGGTGCGCGAAATCCAGGTGGGTGTAGACCTGAGTCGTTGAAATGCTGGCGTGGCCCAGAAGCTCCTGCACCGCGCGCAGGTCGCCGCTCTCCTCGAGCAGGTGGGTCGCGAACGAGTGACGCAACCGGTGGGGGTGCACGCGCACGCCGAGGCCTGCGCGACGTGCCCAATGCGACAGGCGCGTGCCGATCGAGCTGCGCGACAGCCGCGCACCGCGGCTGCTGACGAACAGCGCGTGCTCACCGGCAGCGGCGTAGTCGGGCCGCTCGCGCAGCCACGCGCGCAGCGCTTCGCGCGCCTTGCGCCCGACCGGCACGATGCGCTGGCGGTTGCCCTTGCCGGTCACGCGCACTTCGGTGAGGTCGGACTCGAACGCGTCGAGGTCCAGGCCGTGCAGCTCGGCCAGGCGCAGGCCCGAGGAATAGAACAGCTCGAGGATGGCGCGGTCGCGCGTGGCACTGCCGGAGCCACCGGCGGGAGCCTCGACCAGCCTGGCGGCGTCTTCCCGGGTCAGCGTCTTCGGCAGCGGCTGGGGCGACTTCGGCGCGCGCACTTCGAGCGCCGGGTTGGCGCGCAGCACGCCGTGGTCCACCAGATGGCGGAAGAAGCCGCGCAGCGACGACAGGTGGCGCTTGACGGTCGCGGGCCCGCGCTTCTGGCGGCGCAACCAGGCGACGTAGCCGCGCACGTGGTGCGTGTCGAGTTGGCCCAGCGCCGGCAGCGCGGCCTCCTTGCTGTAACGGGCGAAACCAGCGAGGTCGCGGCGGCGGCCGTCCACGGTCGCGCGCGACGCCCGGCGCACGCTGCGCAGGCGCTCGAGGTACCGGTCGACCTGCTGCTGCAGCGTCATAGAAAGTGGACAGTCCCTATTTTTCGCAGAAAGACGCGAAAAATAGTGACAGTCCCCTACCCGAGCCGCGCGCGCACCGCCGCGGCGACGAGGTCGGCCGTCATGTCCAGGAACAGGCGGCCCTGACGCGGCTGGAAGCGCTGTGGATCGACGCTCGCGAGCACCAGCATGCCGAGGTCCTTCTCCTTCTCCAGCGGCACGATCGCCGCCGATTGCGGCAGCGCCTTGGCGTGTGGGAACAGCAGCTTCGCGCGTGCGTCGTCGAGCAACCCGCACTCGACCAGCCGCGTGCGGAAGAAGTTCTCGAAGGCCTTCGCCACCGGGCCGGACGGGTCCAGCACGTGCAGGCCTTCGATGTCGTGGCGCTTGAGCGCGCCGGCCGAGATGCCGACCCAGCAGTCGTCGACGTTGAAGTCCTCGCGCAGGCACCGGCGCAACGCCGTGATCGTGGCGGCCAGGGTCGGCGCGCGGATCAGCGAGCGCGCGAGGCGGTGCACGTTGGCAGCACGGGTCTCGTTGTCGCGCGCCGCGTCCAGCAGGTTCTTGAGCCGGTCCTCGAGGCGGCCGCTCTTGCCGCGCAGGATCTCGACCTGCCGCTCGATCAGCGACACCGCCGCACCGCTGGCGTGGCGCAGCTCCAGCACCTCGAACAGCTCGGGGTGCCGCGCCAGGAAATCCGGATTCGCCTTCAGAAAGGCCACGACCTGCGTTTCGTCCGTCGCCGGCTCCGCCGCCGCCGCCGCGTTCAGGTCCGCTGCTTCCCCGCCCATGCCGATTCCCCCTCGCTCCACTCGATCTCGCCCCGGAACACGGTCGCGGCCGGCCCGGTCATGTAGACCGGCTGGCCCTCGCCCGCCCACTCCATCTGCAGCGGCCCGCCGCGCAACTGCAGCTCCACCGCCGTGCCCAACCGGCCCCACAGCCGGCCCACCACCAGCGCGGCGCACGCGCCGCTGCCGCAGGCCTGCGTCTCGCCGGCGCCGCGCTCATAGACTCGCAGCTTGGCATGGCTGCTGTCCACGACCTGCAGGAAGCCGGCGTTGACGCGCTCGGGGAAGGCCGGGTGGTGCTGCAACGCCATGCCGATCGCCTCGACCGGCGCGTGCTCGACGTCCGGCACTTCCATGACCGCGTGCGGGTTGCCCATGCTGGCCACGCCCAGTTCGAGCATGGCGCCGTCGCCGACCGTCACCGAATAGCGCAACGCACGCGCCGGCGCCGTGAATGGCACCTGCGCGGGCTCGAGCCGCGGCACGCCGGCGTCCACGCGCACCCGCCCGTCGCCGAGCAGCTGCAGCTCGATCCGCGTGGTGCGGGTGCGCAGGCGAAAGCGGTCCTGGTCCGACAGTCCGCGATCGGCGATGAAGCGCGCCACGCAGCGCGCGCCGTTGAGGCACTGGCCCGACTCGCTGCCATCGCTGTTGTAGATGCGGTAGTCGAAGTCGGCGCCGCCGGCGCCGGCCGGCTCGATGACCAGGATCTGGTCGCAGCCGACACCGCGGCGCCGGTCGGCCAGCAGGCGCGCCTGCGCGGCGCTGGGCGCGAACGGCTGGCGCGTGGCATCGACGACCACGAAGTCGTTGCCCAGGCCGTGCATCTTGGTGAACGCCAGTTTCATGGCCGCGCAGTTTAGCGGGATAATGCTTGGGGAACGCATGGAAAAAATCACACATCGCGGGGGTTGCCATTGCGGCGCGGTGCGCTTCGAAGTGAAGGCGCCGGCGCGCATCAGCGTGCAGCGCTGCAACTGCTCGATCTGCACCAAGACGGCGTTCCTGCACCTGATCGTGCCGGCCGCGGATTTCCGCCTGCTGTCCGGCGCCGACCGCCTGGGCACGTACACCTTCAATACGGGCGTGGCCCGGCACCTGTTCTGCACCGTGTGCGGCGTGAAGTCGTACTACGTGCCGCGGTCGAATCCCGACGGTTTTTCGGTCAACCTGCGCTGCCTCGACCCGGACACGGTTCAGAGCGTAGTGTTCGAGGACTTCGACGGGCAGAATTGGGAACGCAACGGCGCCGCCCTCGCCCCCCTGTCGTCCGGGAGACCTTCGTGAATCTGTATCCGATCGTGACCACGCTGGCGCCGATGGAATGCCGCGACTTCTACAAGAAGGCGTTCGACGCGCGCATCATCTTCGAGACCGACTGGTACGTGCACCTGGGCATCGGCAGCTGGGAGATCGGTTTCCTCAAGCCCAATCCGCCGCAACGCCTGCCGGTGTTCCAGCACACGCGGCCCTCTCACGGGCTGACGCTTGCGATCGAGGTGCCCGACGTGGTGGCGATGTTCAACCAGCTCGCCGACCGCGGCATCGAGTCGCTCGGCAAGCCGGAGGAATTTCCCAACGGCGAGTGGGCGTTCTCGGTGATCGATCCGGCGGGCGTGATCCTGAATTTCGTCGAGCACCGCGGCGGCGGCGGCGACTCGCAGGTCGTCCAGATCTGACGCCCTCTCTCGAAGGAGCGGGTCGGGTGGCCGCCTCCGGGGCCTGCCAGCCGGCTCCGCCGGCTCGGCAGTTCCCCTGCGGCAGC
>JANNKD010000197.1:0-9698 GCA_031396115.1 Gammaproteobacteria bacterium | reverse complement strand
AACCGGCTGATCGAGGCCCTGCGCCGCCTGCCGGGGGTCGGCCCGAGGTCGGCCCAGCGCATGGCCTTCCACTTGCTCGAGCGCGATCGCCAGGGCGCCGACGTGCTGCGCGAGGCGCTCGGTGAGGCCGTCGGCGGCATCGCGCGCTGCCCGGCGTGCCGGATGTTCTGCGAGGACGGCCAATGCCGCTACTGCACCGACAGCCGCGCGGCCGGCGGCCAGGTGTGCGTGGTGGAGAGCCCGGCGGACCTGGTGGCGATCGAAGGCGCGACGCCGTACCGCGGCCGCTACTTCGTGCTGATGGGGCGGCTGTCGCCGATCGACGGCGTGGGCCCCGCCGAACTCGGCCTCGATGCGCTCGGTCGGCAGCTCGACGATGGCAAGGTCAAGGAGTTGATCATCGCCACCAACCCGACGGTGGAGGGCGAGGCGACCGCGTACTACCTCGCCGAGATGGCCCGCGGCGCCGAGGTGAAGGTCACGCGCATCGCCCACGGCGTGCCGATGGGTGGCGAACTCGAATACGTGGATGGCGGCACGCTGTCGCACGCGTTTGCCGGGCGCACACCGGTCTGAATGTCATTCTGAGCGAAGCGAAGAATCTCGTCCGCTTGCCGTCATCACCCCTGAACGAGATCCCTCGCTGCGCTCGGGATGGATGCGCTGCTGAAGTCTACGACTTCAGCAGCGCATCCACCTTCGCCGCGCAAATGAAGTCGTTCTCCGACAGTCCGTTGATGGCGTGGGTCCAGTAGGTCACCGCCGCGGTCTTGTAGCCGAAGGTGATGTCCGGGTGGTGATCCTCGTTGTGCGCGATCCAGGCGATCGCGTTGACGAAGGCAGTGGTGCGGAAATAGTTCTTGAACTCGAACGTGCCGTGGATCTGCTTGCCGTCGCCGGACAGTTTCCACTGCGCGCCGAGCTGCCGGAGCAGCTTCTCGGCGGTCGGCCGGTCGAGGGCCTTGATGCCGCCTTCGCACGGCACGCATTTCTTCTCGGATAGCTCGCTCATCGGTTCTCCGTCACTCCAATGCGTACTTGAGATCGGCCCTCAGGTCGTCGAGTTCCTCAACGCCCACCGACAGCCGGCACAGCGTGTCGCTGATGCCGAGCCGGCGGCGCGTCGCCGCCGGCACGCTGGCGTGGGTCATGATCGCCGGGTGATCGACCAGGCTTTCCACGCCGCCGAGGCTCTCGGCGAGTGCGAACAGCTCGCAGCGCTCAAGGAAGCGGCGCGACTGCTTCAGGCCGCCCTCGAGCTCGATCGTGACCATGCCGCCGTAGCGCCCATGCATCTGCCTCGCAGCCAGCGCGTGCTGCGGATGCGAGCGCAGGCCGGGGTAGTGGACCTTGGCGACCTTCGGGTGCTTCTCGAGCCACTGCGCCAGCGCCAGGCCGTTCTCGCAGTGGCGCTGCATGCGCAGCGCGAGGGTCTTGAGGCCGCGCAGCGCCAGGAACGAGTCGAACGGGCCCGCCACCGCCCCGACCGCGTTCTGCAGGAACGCCATGCGCTCGCCCAGTTCCGCATCACGCGCCACGATCACGCCGCCGACCATGTCGGAGTGGCCGTTGAGGAACTTGGTGGCCGAGTGCATGACGAGGTCGAAGCCGTGTTCGAGCGGCCGCTGGATGTAGGGACTGGCGAAGGTGTTGTCGACGCAGGACAGGATCTTGCGTTTGCGGGCCAGCGTGCCGATCGCGGTGAGGTCGGCCAGCCGCAGCATCGGGTTGGTCGGCGTCTCGACCCAGATCAGGCGGGTCCTGGGCGTCAGCGCCTTTTCGACGTTGCGCGGGTCGCGCATGTCCACGTAGCTGACTTTCAGGCCCGCCGATTTCTCGCGCACCCGGGTCAGCAGGCGATAGGTGCCGCCATAGAGGTCATCGGAAGCGACCACGTGCGCGCCGGACTCGAGCAGGTCGAGCACCGTGGCGGTGGCGGCGAGCCCCGAGGCGAAGGCGAAGGCGCGCGTGCCGCCCTCGAGGTCGGCGATGCAGCGCTCGTAGGCGAAGCGCGTCGGGTTCTGCGTGCGCGAATACCCGAAGCCCTTGTGCTTGCCGGGACTCTCCTGCACGTAGGTGGAGCTTTGCGAGATCGGCGGCATGATCGCGCCGGTGGTGGGATCCGGCGCCTGGCCGGCGTGGATGGCGCGCGTGCCGAAACCGTGCTGCTTCCTGGTGCTCATGGTCAGCCGAGCTGCTTGCGCAGGTAGTTGAGGAGGTCGATGCGCGTGATCAGGCCGACGAAGCGGCCGCGGTCAGCGATGATGGCCACGTGGTCGCGCTGGAACACGGGCAGCAGCTCCGCCACCGGCGCGTCGGGCGCGAGGGTCTCGACGTCGCGCACCATGGCCGTGCTGACCGCGTCGGAGAAACGCTTGGGCTGGTCCTGCACGTGCACCATGAGGTCGGACTCGTCGAGGATGCCGGCAATGCGCTCGCCGTCCATTACCGGCAGCTGCGAGACGTCGAACAGCTTCATGCGGCGGTATGCCTGCAGCAGGCTGTCGGTCGGTTTGACGGTGACGGCCGAGCCCTCCTGGTAGCGGCGCACGATCAGGTCCACCAGGTTGCCCTGCTTGGGGCGCTCGAGCAGGCCCTGGTCGAACATCCAGAAGTCGTTGTACATCTTGCCGAGGTACTTGTTGCCGCTGTCGGGCACGAAGGTGACCACGCGCTTGGGCGATTTCTGGTCGCGGCAGTACTTGAGCGCCGCCGCCACCAGCGTGCCGGTCGACGAGCCGCCGAGGATGCCTTCCTTGCTCAATACCTCGCGCGCGGTATGGAAGCTCTCGGCATCGGAGATCTCGTAGGCGTTCTTGACGCGCGCCAGGTCGCAGACCGCCGGCACGAAGTCCTCGCCGATGCCCTCCACCAGCCAGCTGCCGGCTTCCTTCTGGATCTTGCCGGTCCTGACCACGTCCACCAGCACCGAGCCCTTCGGGTCGGCCAGCACCATCTCGACGTGCGGCGCCACGCGGGCGAAGTAGCGCGACAGCCCGGTCAGCGTGCCGCCGGAGCCGACGCCGACCACGACCGCGTCGAGCTGCTGGTCCATCTGCGCCCAGATCTCCGGGCCGGTGGTGGCTTCGTGCGCCTCGGGGTTCGCCGGGTTGGCGAACTGGTTGACATAGAACGAGCCGGGAATCTCGCGCTCCATGCGCTCGGCGATGTCCTGGTAGTACTCCGGGTGACCCTTGCCCACGTCGGAGCGCGTGATGACGGTCTCGGCGCCGAGCGCGCGCAAGTGCAGGATTTTTTCCTGCGCCATCTTGTCGGGCAGCACCAGGATCAGCTTGTAGCCTTTCTGCGCGGCCACCAAGGCCAGGCCCAGGCCCGTGTTGCCGGCCGTGGCTTCGATCAGCGTGCCGCCGGGCTTGATGCGGCCGTCGCGCTCGGCGGCCGCGATCATGGACAGGCCGATGCGGTCCTTGATGGAGCCGGTGGGGTTCTGGTTCTCGAGCTTCACGAACAGCCGGCAGCGGCCCGTCTCCAGGCGCTTGAGTTCGACCAGCGGCGTGTTGCCGATGTTGTCCAGGATGGAGGGGAGGGCGCTCACGCCTACGGCTCCGCTTTTTTTGGCCGGGCGAGGATATCATCACGGCCATGACGCCGAGCGCCGCCAACCTGATCTGGATCGACCTCGAGATGACCGGGCTGGTCCCGGAGCACAACCGCATCATCGAGATCGCCACCCTCGTCACCGACGCGAACCTCGAAGTGCTGGCCCAAGGCCCGGTGCTCGCCGTGCACCAGTCAAACGCGGACCTCGCCGCGATGGACGAGTGGAACACCCGCCAGCACGGCCAATCGGGCCTGACCCAACGCGTGCGCGACAGCCGCGTGTCCGAAGCCGAGGCCGAGAAGCAGACGGTCGCGTTCCTCAGCCAGTGGGTGCCGGCCAACAAGTCGCCGATGTGCGGCAACTCGATCTGCCAGGACCGGCGCTTCCTCGCGCGCTGGATGCCGGCGCTGGAGAAGCACTTCCACTACCGCAACCTGGACGTCAGCACGGTCAAGGAATTGTGCCTGCGGTGGGCGCCCGACGTGGCCAGGGGCTTCACCAAGGAGTCCACTCACCTGGCGCTGTCCGACATCCGCGATTCCATCGCGGAGCTGAAGTACTACCGGCGCACGTTCCTCAGGCTCCCGGGATCCTGAGCAGCACGCGCGCGCCGCCGAGATCGGCCGAGCGCTCCAGCTCGATCTCGCCCTCGTAGGCGCGCAGGATTTCCACCACCGCCGCCAGGCCCAGGCCCTGCCCCGGCACGCGGCTGTCGGCGCGCACGCCGCGCTCGAGCAGCCGTTCCGGCTCCGGCGGGAAGCCCGGGCCGTCGTCCTCGATGGTCAGCTCCAGGGTCGAGGCGGCGCGCGCGGCGTGCAGGCGCACGCGCGTTCGCGCCCACTTGGCGGCGTTGTCGAGCGTGTTGCCGAGAATCTCGTGCAGGTCGCCGGCGTCCACGCGCGCCACCAGTCGCGGCGAGGCATCGACGTCGAAGGTCAGCGGCTTGTCGGCATAGACCTTGTGCAGCGCGGCGGCCAGGCGCGCGGCGATCGGCTGCACCGCGACCGGCTGGGCCAGCGCGCGCCGGCCGGCCGTGGCGGCGCGCGACAGCTGGTGGTCGGCGATCTGCTGCATGCGGCCGACCTGCTCGTCGAGCTGGCGCTGCGTGTCGCCCGACAGTCGTGCATCGCCGGCGAGCCCGCGCAGCACCGCCAGCGGCGTCTTCAGGCTGTGGGCGAGGTCGCCGAGCGCATTGCGGTAGCGGTGCAGCTGGCTGCGCTCGTGGCGGATCATGGCGTTGAGCGCGCCGGTCAGCGGCGTCAGCTCCTGGGGGTAGGGGGCGTCGATCTGGCCCTGCGTGCCGGCCTCGACGCTGCGCAGCTCGCCGACCAGCCGGCGCATCGGCAGCAGGCCCCAGCGCAGCACCAGCACCAGCGCCGCCAGCAGCGCGGCCGCGGCCGCCGCGAGCCACGACCACAGCGTGCGGCGGAACACGAGCAGTTGCTCCTCGTAGGCGCCGGCATCCTCGAGCACGAGCATGGTGTAGCGCCGCGGCCGGTTGTCGTCGGCGACGCGCCAGCGCAGGCCGAAGGCCAGCGCGAAGCGCCCGCCATCGCCGATGCGCTCGAGCTTCCACTTGCCGACTTCCGGTCCGATCACCAGCGGCAGCGAGCCGGCCTGGCTCGGCGAGCGCCACAGCACGGTGCCGGCCTCGTCATGGATCGCGGCCTCGAGCCCGGAGTCGTGGCGCATCAGGCGCGGCTCGGGCAGGTCGCCGTCGTTGAGCTCGAGCTGGCCTTGCTCGTCCGGCTCGGCGGCGCCGAGCAGCGCGTAAACCATGCCGCGCAGGCGGTTCTCCTGCGCGTCGAGCGCGGCCTTGCGGAAGGCCGTCTCGAGGCCGGCGCCGCACAGGCCGATGAACACCAGCAGCACGAGGGAGGCGGCCAGCAGCAGGCGGGTCTGCAGCGACATCATGGCGGGGTAATAATGGGGTCAGATCCATTTATCCGGTAACACGACGCAGCTCGACCCTCGGAAATAAATGGATCTGACCCCATTATTATGCGGGCGGGGTGCGCGGCAGCGTCCAGCGGTAGCCCTGGCCGCGCAGCGTCTCGATCGGGTGCAGTGACTCGTCAGGATCAAGCTTGGTGCGCAGACGGCGCACGAACACCTCGATCACGTTGCTGTCGCGCTCCATGTCCTCCGCGTAGAGGTGCTCGGTCAGCGTGGACTTGGACACGACGCGGCCGGCGTGCAGCAGCAGGTACTCCAGCAGCCGGTACTCGTAGGCGGTCAGGTCGACGGCCGAGCCGTTGAGGGTCACGCTCTTGGCGGCGGTGTCGAGCGCCACCGGGCCGGATTCGAGCGTGGACTTGGCCCAGCCGCCGGTGCGGCGCAGCAACGCGCGGGCGCGCGCCATCAGCTCTTCCTTGTGGAAGGGTTTCACCACGTAATCGTCGGCGCCGGCCTCCAGGCCGGCGACCTTGCTTTCCCAACCGTCGCGCGCGGTCAGGATCAGGATCGGATAGCTGCAGCCCTTCTTGCGGGCGCGCTTGACGATGTCCACACCGGAGAGCTTGGGCAGGCCCAGGTCGACGATGGCCAGGTCGAGCGGGTACTCGGTGGCCATGTACAGGCCCTGCTCGCCGTCGGCGGCGCTGTCCACGACGAAGCCTTCGTCGGTGAAGTATTGCGCCACCAGGGCTCGCAGGTCGGGATCGTCCTCAATGACGAGGGCGCGCATGGAGTTATTCGTCCTCGACGTGCAGGACGCGGACCTCGCCGTCCTTCAGCACCTTGACGCGGTGCCCGGCGCGCTCGCGCTCGACCGACAGCACGCGGCCGCCGCCGTTGCGCTGCTGCGCGCGCCGCGCCGCATCGGCGCTGCGGTCGCGCTCCTTGCGGTCCTGGCGCTCCTGCTGCGACTGGGCCTGCTTGTCCTTGTCCTTGTCGCGCGAACGCGCATCGGCGGGCCCGGCCAGCAGGCCCGCCGACACGAGTACGCAAGCAAGGAGCGCTATCCGCATGAGCCTAGTTTAATCCCACTGCGCCGGCGTGACGCTGACGCGCACCTTGATCGTGCGGCCCGGGTGCGCGGCCGTGCGCGTGTGGTACAGGCGCCCGTGGTACCGGTAGGTCACGTCGTAGCCCTGGAGGCGCTCCTCGTAGCGCGCCGCGTGGACCGTCTCGCAGCGCGTCTCGATCACCTCGCGCTCGACCACGCGGCGGCCGCTGTAGGTGCGGTCGGCCGCATGGTTGGCGCCGATGAAGGCGCCGGCCGCGGTGGCGACGTCGCGGCCGCCGCCGCTGCCGAACTGGTGGCCGATCACGCCGCCGATGACGGCGCCGACCAGCACTGCGCCCGGGTTCGAATGGCCACGATAGGTCGTGCGCTCAACCACCGGCACGTCCTCGCAGACCTGGCGCGGCTCCCGGACGCGGATCTCGCGATAGATCGGCTCCGCACGCACCACCCGGGCATAGACCCAGGCCGGGTCGTCGTCGTGGGACGCAAACGCCGGAGTCGCACTGATCAACAGGCCGCAGACGGCTGTCGCGAGTGCAGTCCCCCTGGTCAGCTTGTTCATACGCCTTCCTCCTGTCAGGCCCGCGAAACTGCGGGCGTGGCGACAGATTAGGCCGCTCAAGCTGAATTCACCCTGAATGGAAAACTGTCATGAATACATATAGTTAGGAGATCCTTCGCTACGCTCAGGATGACCGGCCCTGGCGGCCGGTCAGTTGCGGGACGTGGCGAACTTCTGCAGCTGCCGCGGCGTGAAATACGAGGCTGGCTGCTGGTAGTCGTACTCGATCTCATTTTTCTCTTCATTGCGCATGTTGAGCACGACGTAGCGGCGCGACTGCAGGTCGTAATGCACCTGGACGCCGGCGACCACCACCGGCACGTTGGCGAGGTTCACCGCGTGCGCCTCGGCGGTGCGCCAGAACTCGTTGCGCTCGTCATAGATGTCCTGGAGCATCACCAGCCAGGAGTCTTCGTCGACGTAGAACGTGCGGCGCTTGTAGCGGTGGTTGAAGCCCTGGCGCACCTGCGCCTCGATCACCCACATGCGGTGCAGTTCGTAGCGCGCCAGGTCCTGGTTGATGTGGCCCGGCTTGATGATGTCCTTGTACTTCGTCTGGTTGCTGTACATGCGGTAGCCGTTGTACGGCACCAGCATTTCTTTCTTGCCGAGCAGCTTGATGCTGTAGCGGTCGAGTGGGCCGTTGAACATGTCGACCTGGTCGTGCGTCATCAGGCCGTCGAACAGCGGGTTGTCGTAGCCGACTTCGCCGATGCGCCGCACGCGGCCCTGGCTCGGGTTGAACAGCCACACGCCGGTGGTTTCCTTGACGCGATCGATCGGCACGTGCAGCAGGTGTGCGTCGCCGGCCTTGTTCGGCGGCGACACGGTCTTCACCAGCAGGTACAGGTTCTGGTTGTCGAGATCGGCGAGCTTGGTCTTCGGGTTGTTGTAGACGTAGGTCAGTTCGAGATAGGCGCGCTCGACCACGTGGCTGCCGTCCGCTTGCACCTGCGCGTGGTTGACGTAGCCGCGATAGCCGACCGTGTTGTAACGCATGATGTGGTTCCACATCACTTCGGTGCCATTCTTCGGGATCGGGAACGGATAGCCCTGCGTGCTGCAGCAGAAGCCGAAGCCGCTGTTGGTCAGCTCGACGCTCGTCGCGTTCTTCTGGGTCGCTTCGTAGAACCACGCGGGGTAGGACGCCGTCCGGCGCGTCGGGTACACCGTCATCTTGTAGTCGGGGTATGTCTTGAACAGCGCCTTGTAGCCCTCGCTGAGCACCTTGTCGTACTGCGCGACGTTGGCGGCGGTGACCGTATACAGGGGCTTGTCGCCGGCGAACGGGTCGTCGCCGCGCTGCAACTCGGTCTTCGGCATGCCGCCGTCCCAGGCGGGGATGGTGCCCTCGGCGTTGCCGGCCTTCTCTGCGCCGTTCGGTGTCAGCACGTTGCCGAGCTTTGCAGCCTCGTCAGGCGCGACTTTGGCCAGCGCCGCCGTCGACATCGCCGACGGCCCCAGCAGCGCGACGCCGAGCGCGGCGATCAGTCTCAAGCTCATGAGGACTCCAGTTTACCCGCCTCGCGCGGCAGCACCAGCCACGCCAGCGCCGGCAGCAGCAGGATGGCGCCGAACAGGTTGGCGGTGAACATCAGGGACAGCAGCAGGCCCATGTCGGCCTGGTACTGCAGCCCGGAGAACATCCAGGTGACGACCGCGACGATCAGCGACAGCGACGTGAAGATCACGGCCTTGCCGGTATGGCGCAGCGCCTGGAAATACGCTTCGCGCAGCGGCAGTCCCTGGTCGAGGTAGCGCGCCAGCACGCTCCACAGGTAGATGCCGCCGTCCACGCCGATACCGACGCCGAAGGCCGCGACCGGCAGCGTCGCCGCCTTCATGCCGAGGCCGACCACCGCCATGAAGCCGTAGGTCATCAGCGAGCACAGCACCAGCGGCACGATGATGCTGATGACGCTGGCTACGCTCTGGAACGACACCCACACGAACAGCAGCAGCGTCAGGTGCACCCAGATGATGACCACCAGCTCGCGCGCCTTGATCTCCTCGTTGGTCGCGGCCATGACCCCGACGTTGCCGGAGGCGAGCACGAAGTGCGCGTCTTCGCCGGCGTTGGCCTCGTTGAAGGCCTTGGTCGCGTCCACGATCCGTTCGATCGTCTCGGCCTTGTGGTCGAGCGTGAAGATCAGCACCGGCATGGCGGAGCAGTCCGGGTTCTGCAGGCCGGAGGAGGGCGGTACCTGGGCGACGATCTGCGCCAGCGCGCCCTCGTTGCGCGGCAGCACCAGCCATTTCGGGTTGGCTTCGTTGAGGCCCTGGCGCACGCGCCGCGCGATCTGTGGCAGCGACACCACCGAAGCGACGCCGTCGGTATTGCGCATGTGCCAGGCGTAGCGGTCGACCAGTTCCATGACGGCGCCGTCCACGCAGCCGTACTCCCGGGTCTCGACGATGACCTTGAACAGGTCGACGCCGATGTTGAAGCGGCCGACGATGGCGACGGAGTCGCGGTTGTAGCGCGAGTCGGAGCGCAGTTCCGGCACCCCGATCTGGGTGTCACCGATGCGCAGCTCCGGGTACTTCCACAGCGACCAGGCCAGCGACACCGCCGCCAGCGCCAGCATCGGCAGGGCGCCGCGCCT
>JANNKD010000142.1:0-2497 GCA_031396115.1 Gammaproteobacteria bacterium | reverse complement strand
GCACGGCATGGACGCCGGCTATCCGCAGTTGATCAACGATGCCGACCGCGCGTTGTCCCGCGCCAAGCGCGGCGGGCGCAACCGCGTCGAGACCGGCCTGCAGGGAGTGGCGTCGTGAACGAGGTGCCGGCGCGGGGCTGGCCTGTGACCTACTCGGCGGTGCGCGAGCAGGTCTACATGGTGTTCCCCAACGACCTCAACCCCAACGACACCGTGTTCGGCGGCCTGATCATGGCGCAGATGGACCGCTACGCCTCGGTCGCGGCCGACCGCCACGCCGGCGGCGTGTGCGTGACGGTCGGCGTGGACGCGGTGCACTTCATCGCGCCGGCGCGCGGGGGCGACGTGCTGATCTTCAACTCCGCGGTCAACCGCGCGTGGACCAGCTCGATGGAAGTCGGCTGCAAGGTCGAAGCCGAGAAGATCGGCGGCGGCGACCGCCGCCACATCCTGTCGGCTTACCTGACTTTCGTCGCCATGGACGAGCACGGCAAGCCGCGATCGGTGCCGCCGGTGATCCCGGAGACGCGCCACGAGAAGCAACGCTACGAGGAGGCCCAGCTGCGGCGCGAGCTGCGATTGCGCCACGCCGAGGACCTCAAGCGGCTGCGCACGGCCGCGGGGCTGCCTTAGTAGCCGTCATGCCCGCGGAAGCGGGCATCCAGAGTCTTTCTGGATTCCCGCTTTCGCGGGAATGACATTACTGCTTCGGCGCGTCCGGCTGACGGTCGGGATGCGCCGCCGCGAACGCCGGCTGCACGCGCAGGCGCTGCGCCAGCGCGTACAGGCGCGGGAACTTGCCGGTGTCGCAGGCCCAGCGCTCGGCGTTGTAGACCTGCGGCACCAGCACGCAGTCGGCCCAGGTCGGCGCTTCGCCGAACGCGCACGCGGTGTCGGGGCTGGCCGCGCGCTCCTGCTCGAGCACTTCGAGCCCGCGCTGGATCCAGTGGCGGTTCCACGCGGCCCTGGCGGCCTCATCGGCGCCGAACTGCTTGCCCAGGTACTGGTTCGGCCCGGTGTTCTGCAGCGGCTGGATGTCGGAGGCGATGGCGTGGCAGAAGGCCAGCACGCGCGCGCGCTGCTTCGCGTCCGCCGGGATCAACGCCGGCTGCGGCTTGACCGATTCGAGGTAATCGAGGATCGCCAGCGACTGCGCGATGCGGAACTCGCCGTCGACCAGCAGCGGCACGCGGCCCTGCGGGTTCAGCGCGCGGTAGGCCGGCAGGTTCTGCTCGCCGCCGTCGCGCGTCAGGTTCACCGGCAGGTATTCGAAGGCGAGGCCCTTGAGGTTGAGCGCGATGCGCACGCGGTACGACGCCGACGAGCGCCAGAAGGAGTACAGCTTCACGGCCCGTCCTTCACGCTGTGTACGCCTCGACGGCCTGGTCGATGGCGCCGAAGATGCTGCGGCCCTGCGCATCGAGCATCTCGATGCGCACGCGGTCGCCGAACTTGAGGAATGGCGTCGAGGGCTTGCCGTCCCGCAGCGTCTCGACCGTGCGCACTTCCGCCAGGCACGAATAGCCGACACCGCCTTCGGCCACCGGCTTGCCGGGACTGCCGTCGGCGCCGCGGTTGGACACGGTGCCGCTGCCAATGATGGTGCCGGCGCCGAGCGGCCGCGTCTTCGCCGCGTGCGCGATCAGGGTCGGGAAATCGAAGGTCATGTCGACGCCGACGTTCGGCTCGCCCAGCTTCTTGCCGTTGATGTGCGACAGCAGCGGGCGGTGAACCTTGCCGCCGTCCCAGGCTTCCCCCAGCTCGTCCGGCGTCACCGCCACCGGCGAGAACGCCGAGGATGGCTTGGACTGGAAGAAACCGAAGCCCTTGGCCAGCTCGTTCGGGACCAGGTTGCGCAGTGAGACGTCGTTGACCAGCATCAGCAGCCGGATCGCCGCGCCGGCGCGGCCCGCCGGCGCGCCCATCGGCACGTCGGCCGTGACGACGGCGACTTCGGCCTCGAGGTCGATGCCCCAGGCCTCGTCGGCCATGCGGATCGGATCGCACGGCCCGAGGAACGTGTCCGAGCCGCCCTGGTACATCAGCGGCTCGGTCCAGAACGAGGCCGGCATCTCGGCGCCGCGCGCCTTGCGCACCAGCTCGACGTGGTTGACGTAGGCCGAGCCGTCGGCCCACTGGTACGCGCGCGGTAACGGGGAGCCGCAGTCGCGCGGGTTGAACTCCATGGTGCCGGCGATCTTGCCGGCGTTGAGCTCCTCGGACAGGGCCAGCAGCTTGGGCAGCACGGCATCCCACTCGTCGAGCGCCTGCTGCAGCGTGTGGGCACTGGCCGGCGCGGGCGCGCAGGTAGACAGGTCGCGCGAGACCACGAGCAGGCGGCCGTCGCGGGTGCCGTCCTTGAGAGTCGCGAGTTTCATGTCACTCCGTCATGCCCGCGGAAGCGGGCATCCAGTGGATTCCCGCTTGCGCGGGAATGACAGCCTACCGGGGTGCCCAAGACTTGTGGTATTCGCGCCACTCCACGCCGGTCGCGGCG
>JANNKD010000126.1:0-5323 GCA_031396115.1 Gammaproteobacteria bacterium | reverse complement strand
GAGTACCTCAAGCAGAAAGCCGACGCGCTGTACGCGGAAGGCAAGCAGAACGCGCTGTTCGACAAGCGCCTGGCCGATGAAGAGGTGTGGATCCGCAAGGGCATCCAGGCGCGGCGCACGCGCGATGAGGGCCGCGTGCAGCGCCTGCTGGCGATGCGCGAGCAGTACGCGCAGCGCCGCAACCTGCCGGGCGAAGCGAAGCTCGTGCTGCAGGAGGCCGACCGCTCCGGCCGCCTGGTGGCCGACGTGGAGCGCGCCTCGTTCGCGCGCCCTGTAGGAGCGCCTTTAGGCGCGACTGTTCGTCCCATCATCCGCAATCTCACCACCACCATCCTGCGCGGTGACAAAGTCGGCATCATCGGCCCCAACGGCGCCGGCAAGACCACGCTGCTCTCACTGCTGCTCGGCAAGCTCACGCCCGACAGCGGCCGCGTGAAGCTCGGCACCAAGCAGGAGATCGCCTACTTCGACCAGTTGCGCGCCCAGCTCAACGACGACCAGCCGGTGTTCGAGGCCATCGGCAACGGCCGCGAGTTCGTCGAGATCAACGGCGCGCGCAAGCACGTGATGAGCTACCTGCAGGAATACCTGTTCACGCTCGACCGCGCGCGCAGCCCGGTGCGGGCGCTGTCCGGCGGCGAGCGCTCGCGCCTGCTGCTGGCGCGGCTGTTCTCGGAGCCGTCCAACATCATCGTGCTGGACGAGCCGACCAACGACCTGGACGTCGAGACATTGGACCTGCTGGAAGAGCTGCTGATTGATTACGCCGGCACGGTGTTGCTGGTGAGCCATGACCGCGAGTTTCTGGACAACGTGGTGACGCGCTGCCTGGTGTTCGAGGGGCACGGGCATGTGGGGGATTACGTGGGTGGGTATAAGGATTGGTTGAGGCAGACGAGCCAGTCGCGCCTAAGAGGCGCTCCTACAGAAGACCCTGCGCGACCCCCTGTAGGAGCGCCTCTCTGGCGCGACCGCGACCGCCTCAGCTACAAAGACCAACGCGAGCTAGCCGACCTGCCCAAGCGCATCGAACTGCTGGAATCCGAGCAGGCCAAGGTGTCCAACCAGCTCAGCGATCCGGGCCTGTACGCCCGTGAACGTGAGAAGGCGCGGGCACTGCAGGACCGGGCCAGCGCCATCGAGCGGGAACTGGGGGAGGCGTATCGGCGGTGGGAGGCGTTGGAGCAGCTCGCGAAAGCCGTGTAGGAGCGCCTCTTAGGCGCGACCGGGGTTGCTGATTGGCTCAAATGCTGCCGCCCGAAATCCAGCCGAGCACGACGGCGTTACCTTCGAGGACGCCGCGACGGCCCTGGACGATCCCTACGCGCTTGTGGCGGAGGACGGCCACGCCGAAGGCGAGCAGCGATTCAAGCTCGTCGGAACGAGCGCGGCCGGGCGCATTCTCGTCGTCGTGTACAGCTATCGCGAAGCACCGGAAGCGATTAGGATCATTTCAGCATGGAAAGCAACTGGCCCGGCCAGGCAACGATATGAGCAAGAAAGACTCTGATTTCAAGCGGCTGAAGAACTACGACTTCGCCGACGCCAAGGCGGCGTCGAAGGTGCCGCATCTGGTGAAGCATCAACTCGAAAGGCTGCACCAGCTGAGCGTCAAGATCGATGACGACTTGGTGCAGTGGCTCGCCAACGAAGTTCCGCCCGAAAAATACGCGCAGATCATGAACTCGGCGCTGCGGGAGTTCAGGAAGAAGCGGGCGGCCTGAGAGCCCACATGGCCTTCTGGTGGTGCCTGGATCACAAGTGCGTCGAGGAACATCTCGGCTGCGGCAGCACTACGCGCATCGGGCCGTACGACTCGAAGGAGCGCGCGGAGACGGCGCTCCAGCGCGTCGGCGAGCGCGAGAAGGAGCAGGAAGCGAAGGACAAGGAAGAAGAGAAGAAGTGGGGGAAGAAGAAGAGTTGGTTTTGAGCAGTCGCGCCTGAGAGGCGCTCCTACAAGTCGCGGCCATGGGCCGCTCCCACAGGGATAACGCTTGGCCTCCGGGTCTACCATCCACACCTTCGCCATCGAGCTGTCCGACGCGGATCGCAACGTCTACCAGTCGCTCGAGCTGCGCGTGGCGCGCCACCCGTCCGAGACGGCGCAGTTCATGCTGGCGCGCGTGCTGGCGTACTGCCTCGAATACCAGGACGGCATCGTGCTGACCGCCGGCATTGCCGCGGTGGACGAGCCGGCCGTGCTGGTGCGCGACCTGACCGGCCGCCTCACCGCCTGGATCGAGGTCGGCGCCCCGGATGCCGAGCGCCTGCACCGCGGCAGCAAGCAGGCGCCGCGCTGCGCGGTCTACACCCACCGCGACCCTGCCCCGCTGCTCGAGCAACTGGCGGTCCGGAAGATCCATCGCGCGGCGGAGATTCCGGTCTACTCGTTCGAGCGGCAGTTCATGGATGAAGCGTCGGCGGCGCTGGGGCGGCGGGCAACCATCTCGCTGTCCGTCACCGGGCGGCATTTGTATCTGGATGTGGATGGCAAGAGCTTCAGCTCCGCCATTGAGGAGTCGCGCCTAAGAGGCGCTCCTACATGAGGCGCTCCTACATGAAGCACTACCCAAACGTTGCGCTCACCCTCGCGGCTGCCCTTGCCGCCTGCTCCGGCATCCCCTTCTCGAACTCGGCTCAGCGCCTCGATCTGCACCCGTGCCAACTGCACGACACGCCGGAGCGGATGCTCTGCGGCGTGTTGGCCGTTCCGGAAAACCGCGCCCAACCGCACGCCCGCTCCATTTCGCTCAATGTGGTCGTCGTCCCGGCGACGGGCGAGAAGACGCTGCCGCCGCTGTATCACCTGGAAGGCGGCCCGGGACTGCCGGCAACCGGCAGCGCAAGCTTCTGGGCCACGGACGGCACGATCCATCGCCAGCACCGCGACATCGTGCTGGTGGACCAGCGCGGCACCGGCGGGTCCGGGGCGCTGCACTGCGCGGTTTCCTTTACCAACCCGCTCGAGCCGGTGCTCTCGCCTGACGCCACGCGAGCCTGCTACTACCGGCTCTTCACTTCGGCCACTTTGACGCAGTACACAACCGCCGCCGCGGTCGCCGACCTCGAAGCCGTGCGCGCGGCGCTCGGCCACGAGCTCATCGACCTCACCGGCCTGTCGTACGGCACGCGCCTCGCGCAGCGCTACCTGCGCGACTACCCCGCCCGCGTCCGTGCGATGGCGCTGCTGGGCACGCTGACGCCTGAGGAAAAACTGCCGCTGTCGTTCGCGCCCAACGCGCACGCGGTGCTGCTGCGCCTTGCGCAGCAGTGCGAGGCCGACGCGGACTGCCGGCGTGCCGCGCCGAACGCGACACGCGACATCGCAACCCTGCGGGCGAAGTTCGCCGCGGGGCCGGTGCGCGCCACCCTGCCGGACGGCAAGGCCGTGGCGCTGGAGTCCGGCCCGTTCTGGGAAGGCGTGCGCGGGCAGCTCGCGACGACCCCCTCGCAGCGCCGGCTGCCCTGGCTGCTGCACGAGGCCGCGCAGGGCCGCTTCGCGCCCATCCTCGCCGCCATGCAGCCCGTGCCCGACGCCGCCGCCAACGGCCTGCTGCTGTCGGTCAGTTGCCCGGAAGACACGCTGCACATCACCGAGTCCGAGCTCGCGCCCCTGCGCGGGACTGTATTTGGCGACTATCGCGCGCGCCAGCAGATCGCTGCGTGCCGCGAGTGGCGTTTGCCCTCGATGCTGCGGGACGGCCAGTTCGTGATGAGCGACGCCCCGGTGCTGCTCATGGCCGGCGACATGGACCACGTCACGCCGGTGCGCTGGGCGCAGGATGTGGCGATAGGGATGCCCCACGCGCGGGTCGTGGTGGTGCCGGATCTCGGCCACTTCCCCGACGGCCTGAGCAACATGGAGTGCTACGACCGCATCATCAACGACTTCTTCGAGGCCGGCAGTGCGGCAAACCTCGACCTTTCGTGCATCGCGACGATGCGGCCGCCACCGTTTCAGCCATAGAATCGCACCACACCGCACGTCAGGGGGAATGACCATGGGATTCTTCGATCGGCTCGCATTCGGCTGGCGTCTGGGAACGACCAGTCTCGGTGTCGTCAGCCGCGACAAGACGCTGATGCTGTTCCCGGTCCTGTCCGGCATCTGCGGCATGTTGCTGGTCGCGGCCTTCGTGTTCGGCATCGGCCCGGAGAACCTTGCCGCGCAGGCGCGTGCGGCCGAGCAGGCCGGTAGCGGCGTCCCGCCGGTCTTCTACGTGTACGCCTTCGCGGGGTACTTCGCGCTGAGCTTCGTTGCGGTCTACTTCAACGTCGCGCTGATCGGCGCGGCGCAGCAGTCGCTCGCCGGCAAGGACACCACGCTCGGCGATGGCTTCGGCGTCGCCAACCAGCACCTCGGCAAGATCGCCGGCTGGGCGCTGCTGTCCGGGACCGTCGGCCTGCTGCTGAACGCACTGGAGAGCAACGGCAAGTTCGGCCAGATCGTCCGTGGCATCCTCGGCGCGGCGTGGGCCGTGATCACCTACTTCGTCGTGCCCGTCATGATTTTCGAGAACCAGGCGCCCACTTCCGCGATCGGGCGCTCGGTCGACCTGATGAAGAAGAGCTGGGGCGAAAACGCCGGCGCGCAGGTCGGCATCGGGCTGGTGGTCGCGATGTTCGTGATCCTGCTCGTCGCGGTCGTCGTGGGGGGCATCATGCTGGTTCCCCAGGCCTCGCTCGTCCTGGTGCCGCTGGCGGCGATCGGGATTCCCGTGGTGATCCTGCTCGGCATGGCTGCCAAGGCCGTGCTCGCCGTGGGGCTGTACCAATTCGCCACGAACCAGGGTGGCGGTGGGGCGTTCAAGGCTGAAGAGCTGCGCTCGGCGTTTCGCTAGAATCCGCGCCCTTTCAGGGGCCTTCGGGCCTCCGCTCCGGTAGGATTCCGCCTCATGATTCGCCCCTTTTCCGGTGTCCTGACCGGCCTGCTGGCCGCGCTGGCGGCCTCGCTGCTGATCGGCGCCCCGCCCGCTCACGCCCAGGGAGCGATCGTCCGCATCTTGCTCGACAGCCAGCCCGGCGACCCCATCGGCCTGGGTCAACGTCACGAGTTCGACGAGACCGGCGACACGATAGAGACGGCGCTGGGCCCCCCTTTCGTCACTGAACGCCAGATGCTGGTGAGGGTCAACGGCTCGGGCTCGGGTGGTTGGACGATGATCTTCTCCCGGCCTGTGGGGTCGCCCTGGCAGGCGGGGATGTACAGCGGCGCGAATCGCTTTCCGAGTCCGTACAAACCCGGCATCGACGCCTTTGGGCTGGGAGGAGGCTGCGAACAAACGTCAGGCTGGTACGAAATCGTCGAGATCGAGATCAGCGG
>JANNKD010000111.1:0-10211 GCA_031396115.1 Gammaproteobacteria bacterium | reverse complement strand
ATCGAGACCGCCGTGGCGACGCCGACAGCGTTCTTCCCGATGGTGCGGCTCGAAGGCGCCGACGACAGCCAGGGCCTGGCGCTCGACGAATCCGGCGAGCAGCTCGGCTTCACGCGCGGCCCGGACGCGCAACCCGGCGCGCGCGCCGCGCTGCTGCTGCCGCTGCGGCAGATCGCCGAGACCGGCCGCATCGGCGCGATCAACTTCCTGAGCGACAGCGACGGCATCGGGCGGCGATATCACCTGTGGCTCAGCGCGCAGGGCTGGCGCATCCCTTCAATGCCGGCGCGCGTGGCCACGGCGCTCGGCTTCGCGCTGCCGGACGGGGACGCGATCGAGATCCACTGGCGCGGCACCCCGCGGGACCGCACGCGCATCTCCTACTCGGACCTGGTGGCGGACTTCAGTCGCGAAACGCCGGAGCAGTACCCGGCGCAGGTCAAGGACCGCATCGTCGTCATCGGCGCGCTGGCGTCCGGCCTGGGCGACCTGCGGCCGACGCCGATTGATGGCGTGCACCCGGGCGTGGACATCCTTGCGGCCGCCATCGAGACGCTCAAGAACGGCGATGCCCTGCACCGCACGCCGCGCTGGCTCAATGCCGTGCTCGCGCTCGCCGGCATCGCGCTGGTGATGGCCCTGTTCCTGCGGGGGGCTAGTCCGGTCCGCGTGGCGGCCGTGTTGCTGGCGGTGACGCCGCTGACGGTCGCGGCCGACTACGCGGTGCTGAGCCGCGGCTGGATCGCCCCCGCGGTCACGCCGCTGGCCTTCGCCTGGCTGACCTACCTCGCCCGCACCGTGCGCGAATACCTGCGCCAGCGCGCCGAGAAGGCCCGCGCGGTGCAGGCCTTCGGCCGCTTCGTGGATCCGCGCGTAGTAAAGACGCTGGTGGGACAGGTCGGCGATCCGCGCCTCATCAAGGGCCAGAGCCGCGTCATCACGCTGCTGTTCTCGGACATCCGCGGCTTCACCACGCTGTCGGAGTCGCGCAAGCCCGAGGAAGTGGTCGAGATCCTGAACCGCTACTTCTCGCGCCAGGTCGAGGTGATCTTCCGCAACGGCGGCACCGTCGACAAGTTCATCGGCGACGCCATCATGGCGTTCTGGGGCGCGCCGGTGGACGACCCGCGCCACGCGCAGAACGCGGTCAAGGCGGCGCTCGAGATGGGCCGCGCGGTGGACCAGTTCCGCCTGGAACTCGGCGGCGAGCTCGGCAAGGAGTTCGACATCGGCATCGGCGTGCACACCGGGACGGCCGTGGTCGGCTTCATCGGCTCGGAGAACAAGCTCGACTACACCGCCATCGGTGACAGCGTAAACTTGGCCAGCCGCATCGAGGGCGCCACCAAAGGGGTGGCCCGCGTCCTGGTTTCCGAGGCGACGCGCACGGCCTGTGGCGAGGAATTCATGTTCGCGGATCGCGGCAACTTCAAGGCCAAGGGCAAGACCACCGAGGTGCTCCTGTTCGAGCCCAGCGAGATCGCCCGTGCGTAGGGCGCTGGCCCTGCTCGCCCTGCTCGGTGCCTTGGCCGCCAACGCGGCCACCCAGGTCGGCACGCTGACCGGCCCCGCCGAGCTGCGCTCGACTCCGTTCGCCGACGGCAAGACGCTCAAGACGCTGCCCAAGGGCACGAGTGTCGAGGTCATCAAGCGCGTCGGCGGCTGGTACCAGGTCAAGGCCACCGGCACGGAAGGCTGGGTGCGCATGTGGCTGCTGCGCTTCTCGACGCAAGTCACCGGCAAGGATGCCGCCAAGCAGAATGTCGCGGTGTTGCAGAGCGGCCGCGGCAGCTCGACCTACACCACGGCCACGACCGGCGTGCGCGGCCTGTCCGAGGAGGAACTGCAGAACGCCAAGCCGAACCCGGCGGCGGTCAAGGCGCTCGAGCAGTTTGCGGTGACGCCCGAAGACGCGCAGAAGTTCGCCAGGAAGGGCGACCTGAAGGCCGACCCGAACGTGAAGGCAGCGCCATGAGGACCGCGCGCCTTGCGCTTGGCCTCGCCGTCGCCGCGGCGGTCGCCGCGCTGCCGGCCGCCGCCGTCGATTGGGGCAAGCTGAAGGACCTCGGCAAGATCGCCGAGACCGCCAAGGACGTGAAGGCCGCCTTCGGCACGCCCGAAGAAGAGGAGGAACGCCAACTCGGCGCCGACGTCGCCGCGACGCTGCTCGGCGCGAGCCCGACGCTGGCCAACCCGGGCATCCAGAAGTACGTGAACCGCGTCGGCCTATGGGTCGCGCTGCAAAGCGCCCGGCCGAACCTGCCTTGGCGCTTCGCCGTGATCGACAACCCCAACGTCAACGCCTTCGCCACGCCCGGCGGCTACGTGTTCATCACGCGCGGCCTGCTCGAGAGCCTGAACAGCGAAGCCGAGCTGGCCGGCGCGCTGGCGCACGAGATCGCCCACGTCGAGCGGATGCATCACCTCAAGGCCATCAAGAAGGATGCGCGCCTCAAGCTGCTTGGCAAGGGCGCCACGCAGGTGATGAAGAAGCGCACCGACGCCGAGGAGATGGAGCGGCTGAACCAGGTCGGCTCCGTGACCAAGGGCCTGTACGCGCGCGGCCTCGACAAGGCCGACGAATTCGAGGCCGACCGGGTCGGCGCCGTCCTCGCGGCGCGCGCGGGCTACGACCCATACGGACTGGCGCAGGTGCTGCAGACGCTGGACGCCGTGGCGCCGAACTCGACGCAGTTCGCGCTGCTGTTCAAGACCCACCCGAAACCCGCCGACCGCCTGGCGCAGCTCGACAAGGCCCTCGGCACGCAATTCGAGTCGCTCGGGGCGCGGCCGCCGCTGGCGGAGCGGTTCGTCGCGACGATGAGCAAGTAGGAGCGCCTCTCAGGCGCGACCGTCGCGCCCCTCACTTAGGCAGCCTGTCAGAAATGACAGTTGTAGAGCCGAGCAACGGGTTGGTACCTTGAACCGCTGAAGCCATCGCAGGTTTCTCGGGGCGTCCATTAGGACGCATTGGGGGAAGCAATGCAGACCGCACCTTGCTCATCAGGGATTGGCCGCTACGCGGCTTGCGTCGCACTGGGCATGCTGGTCGCGGGCCCCGCAACGGGTGCCACGGGACGCACGGCCCACACCTTCGACGTATCCCCGACCGGAGAGTCCCGGCATTCGATCCCAATCTGGGTCCCGCCCGGCACCGCGGGCATGCAGCCAAGGCTGGCGCTCTCCTACAACTCTGCCGTTGGTGATGGACTGCTCGGAATCGGCTTTCATATCTCGGGCCTGTCCAGGATCGAGTCCTGCAAGCGGACTATCGCGCAAGATGGCGCGGCGGGTGCCGAGGCTTTCAACACGGAGGCCCGATACTGCCTGGACGGCCAGCGCCTGCGGCTCGACGTGGGGGCGCACGGTCAGCTCAGCGCCGAGTACCGCACCGAAATCGAGACATTTTCGCGCGTCAAGATCGGCGCCCTTGCCAGCGGCCGCCCTACGCACTTCATCTGCGAGCGCAAGGACGGCCTGATCTACACGTACGGCAACACAGACGATTCCCGCATCGAGATCGCGAACAGCACGACCGTGCGCGTGTGGGCGCTCAACCGGATCGAGGACCGGGCCGGCAACTACGTCGATTTCACCTACGACGAGGACTCCACGAACGGCTCCTACCGGCCCAGTGAAGTCAGGTACACCGGCAACGAAAGCGAAGTCCTCTCGCCCGCATACGCCGTGCACTTCACCTACGAGTCGGCGCCACGCCCCGATCCGCTGTACGGCTACTTCCCCGCGGGTCCGGGGACGGGTGAAGTCAACACCTTGAAGCGGGTGGACAAGGTCGAAGTGCTGCACGACACCACCGTCGTGCGCTCGTATGACGTGACCTGGGACCTGGCGGGCGGCGCGGACAATCGCAGCCGCATCGCCTCGATCGTGGAGTGCGCGGGCGCCGACTGCCTGCCGGCAACCTCGTACAGCTGGCAGCCGGGCACCGCGGGCTATGGGGCCGAATCCACGCTTGCCAGCATCAGCAATCCGTTGGTGATGGACCTCAACGGCGACGGCCGCGCCGATCTGGTCTACATCGCGGCCAGCAAGTGGCGGTATCGGCTAGGGAACACGTCTGGCGGGTTTAACGCGGAGGTCAACACCGGCCAGTCCACGACGGGCCAAACCGTCCAGGAGATCTTCGAGTGGGAAGGCGACGGTCGCGATGACGTGCTGATCAGCCAAAGCGGAACGTGGCGAGTGCTGCGTTCCAACGGCTCCGGCTTCGACACGCCGATCAACACCGGCATCTCGAGCTCGCTGGCCTATCGCATGTTCGATATCACGGGCGATGGTCGCCACGACATGGTTCGTGCGACGAGCAGCGCGGGCACGTTGTACATCTATGCGCGCCTGCGTTCGGGGTCCGGATTCGCCGCCGAGACGCTGGCCTACCAGGGCAACGCCGACTCCGGCTACGGCTACGTGACGTTTCAGGCCTTCCCCGACCCGAACTGGCGCATGCGCACGCACCGCAAGCGCTGGGACCACGATGGCGATGGGCGGGAAGACTTCGCGCTGGCCCTGGTCCACGAGGACCCCAAGCAGTTTTACAAGCCGTACTACTCCTGGACAGCCTTCAACTCCTCAAGCACTCCTGGCACCGCGTCGGTGTCTCCCCTGAGCGAGATCGGAGCGCCGTGGATCACGGGTTATCAACTGGAGCCCCTGCCGTTTGACGCCAACAACGACGGACTCACCGACATCATCTACGCGTATGGCTCCCACTACGCCGTCAAGTTCAGCCGGGGCGTCTACCTCACGAGCGAAGTAGGCGGGGCGGCAACTACCGGGCTTGCGCCAACGATTTCCGCGATCACCGACTATGACGGGGATGGCGTTTCCGACATGGTCGTGCGAAACACAGCGGTAAATCGCTGGCACGTCCTTCGGGGCACTGGCACCGGCTTGGCCTTCGCAATGATCGACACGAACCAGTCGGCGGCTTCCGCGCTCAATCCGCGCACCGGCGACATCGACGGCAATGGCCTTCCGGACCTGCTGTGGGCGAACGGCAGCGCCGTGTACTTCCGGCCCCGCGCGGGCGACTACCCGGACTTGCTTTCTCAAGTTACCGACAGCTATGGCAACACAGCCGGGTGGCAGTACGAATCCATCGCGCACGGCAACTACACCAAGCACGCGGACGCGACGTTCCCGGAACAGGACTACGCCGGACCCAGGCTCGTCGTCAGCGCCCAGACCGCCAGCGACGGCATCGGAGGCACGTACGCCAAGTCGTTCTGGTATTACGGCGCGCGCCTGCACCTTGAAGGCCGCGGCTTCGAGGGATTCGACTCGGTCCGCAGTCAGGACAGTCGCAACAGTCTCTATGCGCGGAGTTACTTCAAGCGCACGTTCCCTTATACCGGACTCGTGTTCCAGAACGACTTGCTCCAGCCCAACAACTCGACGCTGATCGCCCGCGAACAAGTGACTTGGGCCGCTCACACCTACGGCGTCGGCTTCGAGGCGCGCACGCTTCCGTACGCAAACCAGTCCACCTCCTCGACGTACGAGGTCGGCGGCACTTACAACAGCGTCCTGAACAGAACCGTCAGCGAAGTGAATACGGTGGACTCCAGCACTGGCACAGTCGTGGACACGACCACGACGGTGACCGAGCCCGCGGGGGCCAACGGCGTCCAACCCGGCGCCACCTATACGTCGCGCACCGTGCATGTGACGCCGCTCTTCAATGACCCCACCAACTGGTGTATCGGCCGGCCGCAGACGACCCAATTCATCAACAGCCACAACCAGTACGGCGGCTCCTCGCTCACGCACCAAGAGAACACGACGTGGGACCTCGATGGTTATAAATGCCGGCCAACGCAGGTCGTCGAGCAGCCCGGGGATGCGCAGTGGGAGGTCACGACCGCCTTGGGCTACGACAGCTTTGGCAACGTCAGCAGCAAGACGGTGACCGGCAGCGGCATGACGGCGCGCACCGCGAGCATCGATTGGGGCACGACCGGGCAGTTCCCCGTGTCGGTCACCAATGTCTTGTCGCAGACGACGCAGATGGGCTGGGACTACTCCAGAGGTTTCCTGTCGAGCCAAACCGACCCCAACGGGATCGTCACTTCCTGGCAACCCGACGGTTTCGGGCGGCGCACGCTCGAAGTACGCCCCGACGGGACAACGACGGAATGGGCGTACAACGACTGCTCTCCGAACTGCGTTGGCGCCCTGAACAAGATGGTTATCGTCGAGACCACAAAGGCCGCCGGTGGCGCTACGGTGCGTGACGCTTCTCGCTACCTGGACCGCTTCGATCGGCTGATCGTCAGGCGATCACAGACCCTGTCAGGAGCCTACAGCCGGGTGGAGCGCCAATACGACGCGCTCGGGCGCGTCCTTCGGGATAACGCCCCATGCTGGTGGACGTCATGCGCAGTCTTCTGGACCACCTATGCCTATGACTTGCTTGATCGCGTCAGCCAAGTCTCGCGCCCGCTGTCCGATTTCAACCCAACCGTGCAGTACACGAACTTCTACTACGAAGGGCTCACCACGCGCGCCGTCGACGCGCTGGGCAAGCAAAGCGCGCACATCGCCAACGCGCTGGGCGAGATGGCGCGCACGCGCGACCACGATAACCACTACAAGTCCTTCGACTACACCTCGTTTGGGGAATTGAAGCGTGTGACCGACAGCGCGGGCAACACGCTGCAGGAGAACACCTACAACATCCGGGGCATGCTGACCGCGCAGACCGACATGGATCGTGGCGCGTGGACATTCGAGCCCAATGCGCTCGGCGAGCTGCGCAAGGTGCGTGACGCCAAGACGACGGCGCCAGCCTGGACAACCGTGATGGACTACGACGCGCTGGGCCGCTTGATCAGCCGTCAGGACGTGCCAGAAGGGACCACCTCAACGTGGACCTGGGGTACATCGGCCGCAGCCCACAACATTGGCGGGCTGGCATCGCTGTCGGGGCCGGGGTATTCCGAGAGCTACACCTACGACGCCGTCGGCCGGCCAGAGACGAAGTCGATTACCAATGACGCGACTTACCAGTTCGACTACGCCTACAACACCATCGGCGCGCTCGACACGCTGACCTATCCCGTGAGCACCTCCGGCTATCGCCTCAAGGTTCAGCACGAGTACCAGTACGGCCATTCGCTGCGGGTGAAGGACTTCAATGCCCCGACCACCGTGTACTGGCAAGCCAACGCCACCGACGCACGCGGGCTGTACACGGACGAAAACCTAGGCAGCGCGCTGCAGCGCATCCAGGGATTTGACCAGGTCACCGGCCTGCCCGACTACATCCAGACCGGCCCCGGCGGCAATCCCACTGTGCAGAACCTCGGCTATGTCTGGGACGGGGTGGGCAACGTCAAGGAGCGGCGCGACGACACCCAGAGCATCACCGAGGCGTTCACCTACGACAGCCTGCACCGGCTCACGTCCTCGACGCGCAACGGTAGCGCAAACCTGGCGGTCGGCTACGACGCCCTGGGCAACATCACCTCCAAGACCGGCCAAGGGACCTACACCTACCACGCAACCCGCAAGCACGCAGTGATCAGCACCTCCGGCGGCGGCAGCTACGGCTACGACGCCAACGGCAACATGACCAGCCGCAGCGGCGGCACGCTCACCTGGTACTCCTTCAACCTACCCAACTCCATCACCAGCGGCTCGAGCAGCAGCCAGTTCTTCTATGCGCCGGACGGCGCGCGCTACAAGCAGGTGGCCAGCTACTCCGGCACGACGGAAACGACGCTCTACGTCGGCGGTCTGCTGGAGAAGATGACCCGCAGCGGAGTCACCGAGTACCGCCACGCGATCCTCGCGGGCGTGCACACGGCGATCTATACCCGGCGCAGCGACGGAACGAACAGCACCTACCACGTCACGCGCGACCACCTCGGCAGCGCCTCGGCCGTGACCGATGCTACCGGCACCCTGCTGGTCAACGAAAGCTTCAGCGCCTTCGGCGAGCGCCGCGGCTCGAACTGGACCGGGACCCCGTCAGCAGGCGACCTGACCCAGATCGCGGCCATCGACCGGCACGGCTTCACCGACCACGAGCACCTCGACAACCTGAACCTCATCCACATGAACGGCCGCGTGTACGACCCGGCCCTGGGCCGCTTCATCCAGGCCGATCCGTTCATCGACGGCTGGGACAGCACACAGGGCTACAACCGCTACAGCTACGTCAAGAACAATCCGCTGCGGTTTATCGATCCGAGCGGGTTTGACGATAGCGACCCTATATATGTGAGGAACGAGTGTGAGACGGCTGGGTGTGGCGGTTCATTGTCAGTACTGTCGCTGGCGTTTTCATTCTCGACCGACATCGGGTTCGGCAGCACTAGACCGTGCAGTAATGGGAACCCAAACTGCTTCACCCCTGACGGCCGTGATGCTGGCTATGCGACGTTGGGGGGGCACGGTGTTCTAATCGGTACGATGAACCCCGATTCGCCGGCGGCGGTGGGCGGCCTTACGGACTCCGACACTGAAGAAGAACCGCTAGACAACTTGGGAATGGAGACGCTGCCCATGGGGGGCGCCCTTGCCAGTGGCCTCAAGGGGCTAGCCAGCGCCCTTGGACTTCGTGCGCTACTTACTCGTTTCGCCGGATGGACCGCCACTTCAGGGAAAACGGTATTCAAGACGGGGCATTATGCTTCCCGATTGGAGGCCGCAGGAGTAAGTGTTGCGCGTGCTGAGGCTCTGGTTGCCAAGGAGGTGGCGGCGATGCGAGGTAACATGATGTCGGGCTCATATGTCACCGGTCGTATGCAAGTAGATAACGTGCTCGTGGAATATAGAGTGCAGGTACTCCCGAACGGATCGGTAAGCGTTGGCACAATTTTCCCGGTGGGTCCTGGTCCGTGAAGCGCGCTCTTACGAATGAAGAGAAGGAATTAATCGCCCGCATCGGCGATAAACTGGGTGGCAGGTTGGGAGCACAACTATTGGCCGACCTGAATGAAGTAACCGCAATCTCTGGGGCGGCTGATAGTTCCCGCCTCCTATTTGAGATTCGTGGCTACGAACGGCCGAACTACAAAGGTCAGTATCCATACGGCGTCGAGGGTACGATGCTCGACAAGGACGGCGCGGAACTCTCTGTGTTGCTGCACGCCGATGAGAATGGACGCCTGTTTGAGCTCGAATTCGTTCGCTGGGACGAAGGACCTCTGGTCGGCCCTGAGTGGGGCACATTGAAGCTCTACTAGGGAGTATGGAGGCGCTAACCGCCCATCGCCGGGTTGCGCAGATCGTGGGCGGCTACCGCGGTCAAGCCGCCTTGGAGCGCCTGTAGGAGCGCCTCCCAGGCGCGACCGGCTTGGCGCAACCCTGTCGCGCCAAGGTGGCGCTCCTACAACATCACTTCAGCTCGTACCGAAACTCCTTCTTGAACCGCGCCCGGAACGCTTCCGGCGTGATGGCGTGGTTCTGAGTGCCGGGGCGCTCGATCTTGACCGCGCCCATCAGCGAGGCGACGCGGCCGGTGGTCTCCCAGTCGAGGCCGTTGACGATGCCCCACAGCAGGCCGCCGCGGTAGGCGTCGCCGCAGCCGGTCGGGTCGGCCAGCGACTCGGCGCGCGCGCACGGAATCTCGTGCGCCTTCTTCTTGGCGTAGATGTGCGAGCCCTTGGCGCCGCGCGTCACGATCAGCGCGTCCACGCGCTCGGCGACCTGCTTCAGCGTCCAGCCGGTGCGCTTCATCAGCAGCTCGGCTTCGTAGTCATTGACCGCTACGTAGCTGGCCTGGGTGACGAACAGCTTGAGCTCCTCGCCGCTGAACATCGGCAGGCCCTGGCCCGGGTCGAACAGGAAGTGGATGTCGGCGTCGGCGAACTGGCGCGCGTGCAGCAGCATGCCCTCCTTGCCGTCCGGCGAGACCGCACCGAGCTTGATGCCCTTCTTCGGCACGTCCTGCGTGTGCGCCTGGCTCATCGCGCCCGGATGGAACGCGGTGATCTGGTTGTCGTCCATGTCGGTGACGATGTAGGCCTGCGCGGTGTAGGTGTCCGTGAGCTCCTTGATGTAGGTGCGCGGGATGCTCATCTCGTCGAAGCGCTTGGCGTACGGGCCGAAGTCGTTGCCGGCCGTGCCCATCGGCAGCGGCGCGCCGCCGAGCAGCTTTTTGTTGTAGGCGATGTTGCCGGAGCAGCCGCCGTACTCCTTGCGCATCTCCGTCACCAGGAACGACACATTCAGCATGTGCACCT
>JANNKD010000092.1:0-16381 GCA_031396115.1 Gammaproteobacteria bacterium | reverse complement strand
CGCACGACGCCGATCGTGCTGTGCGACAGGGATGCCCTTGGATATTGGAATGTAGGAGCGCCCTTGGGCGCGACAGTCGCGGCCAAGGCCGCTCCTACGGAGTCCCTGGGTCCTCGCGCGCAAAAGGTGCACGAATGCCTGCGCACCCATGGCGCCTCGTTCTTCGGCGACCTGGTGCACGACACCGGCATGCTGCGTACCGAGGTGGAACAGGCGCTGGGCGAGCTGGTGGGGCAGGGGCTGGTCACGTCGGATTCCTTCGCGGGCCTGCGCGCGCTGATCGTGCCGGCCGAGCGGCGCGAGAAACTGCGCCGGAGACATGGTTTTGGAGGGGGTCGCGCCATCAGCCACGAGGTGGATGCCGCCGGACGCTGGAGCCTGCCGCGCCCGGCGCGCACCCGCGAGGCTGCCGGCGCTCTCGCCGATCCGGCGGTCGAGCACGTCGCCCGCGTGTTGCTGCGCCGCTATGGCGTCGTGTTCCGCGCGCTGCTGGCGCGCGAGGACCACCTGCCGCCGTGGCGCGAGTTGTTCTACGTCTACCGGCGCATGGAGGCGCGCGGCGAAATCCGCGGCGGGCGCTTCGTCAGCGGCTTCTCGGGCGAACAGTTCGCGCTGCCGGAGGCCGCGGGCGCGTTGCGCAAGGCGATCGGCGCGGACGAAGAGCTGGTGTCGATCTCGGCCGCCGATCCGCTGAACCTGGCTGGCATCATCACGTCGGGCGAGAAAGTGGCGGCCTTGTCCGGCAACCGCGTGCTCTATCGCAACGGCGTGCCGGTCGCGGTGCAGGCCGGTGACGACATCCGCTTGCTGCAGGCGGTCGAGTCGAAGTCGGAGTGGGAAATCCGCAACCTGCTGGTCCGCAAGCAGCGCTCGGGCGGTTATCACGAACTGCCGCGCACGCCCCACTGAGCGTCCGGCGCCGGACGCAGTGCGGGTGCATGGGGCACCGAACCGACGAAAAAACGGTTTGCGGTCATGGTGGTCGGGTTCGCCGCCCTAACAGGCGGCCCCCACAGGAGTACCAACATGACGACCGTTGAAAACATTCCCGAAGCAAACCGCGAACGCGGCAAGAGCGCCAACCTGGATCCCATCACCAAGGCGCCTGGAGCGCACCCGATCGGCACCGGCGTAGGCGCCGCTGCCGGTGGCGCCGCTGGCGCGGCGGCGGTCGGCGCGGCGACCGGAACCATGGTCGGTGGACCGGTCGGCGCAGCGGCTGGCCTGGTGGTCGGCGCGGTCGTCGGCGGTCTGGCAGGCAAAGCTGTCGCCGAGAAGATCGACCCGACGGTGGAAGATGCTTATTGGCGCGGGGCTCATCGCAACGAGCCTTACTTCAACCGCGACAATAACTACGACGACTACGCTCCGGCGTATCGCCTGGGCTATACGAGCCAGCCGAACCATCCCGGCCAGAGCTTCGACGAAGCCGAGGACGACCTGAAGGCGGACTACAGCAAGCAGCGCGGTAAGTCGCGACTGGGCTGGGACAAGGCGAAAGACGCCACCCGCGCGGCGTGGAATCGTGTCACGGGAGCGAGCAGCGCCAGCGCCCGCTGATCGCCGTCGCTGAACCGGGCGGGCCACGGTGTGGCCCGCTTTTTTTTGAGCTGGCCGCAGATCCGCGTCATGGGGCGATAATGGCACCCTGGACCGGAGTGGGGCGAAGACGATGAAGGCGGGATTCATTGGGCTGGGCGCGATGGGCTGGCACATGGCCACCCACCTCGCGCGCAGGGAGATGCTGGGCGGCGTCTGGAACCGCACCACGGCGAAGGCCGAGCAGTTCGCGCGCGACCACAGCGTCCGCGCGGTGCACACGCCGACCGACCTGTGGAAGACCTGCGACGTCGTCATTCTTTGCGTGTCGGCCGACCAGCAGGTGCTGGACGTGGTCGACCACCTGGCGGTGCCGGAGGCGCGCGGCAAGCTGGTGATCGATACCTCGACGGTGGCGCGCGAGACGGCGATTGCCGCGGCGCGCGAGCTGGCCGGCGTCGGCGGGCGCTTCGTCGATGCGCCGATCACTGGCGGCACCGAGGGAGCGAAGAACGGCACGCTCACGTTCATGGTCGGCGGTCACGAGTCGGACGTGAAGCACGCCGCGCCTTTTTTCGGCGCGATGGGCTCGCGCCACGTGCACATGGGCCTGGTCGGCTCGGGACAGGCCACCAAGGCGGTGAACCAGGTGGTGTGCGCCGGCATCGCGCAGGCAGTCACCGAGGGCGTGGCCTTCGCCGAGGCGCTCGGCCTGCCGCTCGACAAGGCGCTCGAAGTGGTCGGCTCCGGCGCGGCGGGCTCGTGGTTCATGACGAATCGCGGCAAGAACTTCATGGCCAACCAGTACCCGCTCGGTTTCAAGCTGGCGCTGCACCTGAAGGACCTCTACATCTGCCGCGAGATGGCGCGCGCGCTCGGCGGCAAGCTGCCGGTGGCCGAGGGGACCATCCCGCAGTACGAACACCTCAAGCAGGCAGGGTACGGCGAGGAAGACATCTCGACGCTGTACCGGGCCAACCGTGGGCTCTTCCCCCGCCGGTCCGGCTGAGTCCGGGCTGCCGCCCAAGCCGGTGCCGCCGGAGCCGGGCGACTGCTGCGGCGGCGGCTGCGCGCGCTGCGTGTTCGACGTCTACGACGAGATGCTCGAGCGCTGGCAGCACCAGGTCGACGAGATCCTGAAACAGCGCGGGCCGAACGCTCCCTAAGGCGGCACCCGCTCAGTCCTCGCGCACGCCGACCGCATCGAGTGCTTTCTCGACCGCCCTGCGCCCGATCTCGACGTGGGCGCGTCCGGCGTTACGCGCCGCCTCGGCATTGCCCGCGCGCACCGCAGCGGCGATGCCGGCGAGGTTGTCGATGTCGCGGAACTCCGCGGCCAGCACGCCGGTGAGCACGGTCCAGATCTGCGTGTAGGTCTTGGCCATGGAATTGAAAGCCAGACGGAAGGCGATGTTATTGCCGTGCTCGACCAGCTTGCGCCAGAAGTCCAGCGCGTGATTCTGCAGCGCCTTGAGGTCGCCCTTCTGCACGCGCATGCGCTCGACGATGGCGTCGAGCTCGCCGGCCAGGGCCGGGTTGGGCTTGCGCGCCGCACCGGCGGCGATGTCGGGGGCCAGCGACGAGCGCATCGCCATGACCGAGCGCACCACGATGCCGTTGAGGCGGCCCTTTTCGTTCAGTAGCAGCGTGGGCAGCAATTCCAGTCCACCCTTGTCGAGGTAGTCCTGCACCACGCTGTTGCCGCCATGACGCACCGCCACCAGTCCGGCCTGCTGCAGGCGCTTGATCGCTTCGCGCACGGCGCCGCGATTGACGCCGAGCTGCCCGGACAGCGCGCGCTCGGCCGGCAACTCGGCGCCTGGCTTGAGCTCCTGGCGCAGGATGCGGTCCTCGAGCTGGCGGTAGACCGACTCGGACAGCGATAGCTTGCGGACGGTGGTAAACATGCTGGTCAACTCATCATACCAGCCCGCCAACCCATTGCCTACAAAAGCAAAAAAAGGGGACGCACACCTTTTCTAAAAGGGGACGCACACATTTTAAAAATTGTGTGCGTCCCTATTTCATGCGGGAGCGGGAGTTCTTGCGGGCGCGCTTGATGGCCGCTCGCACCTGCGCCGGCGCGGTGCCGCCGATGTGGTTGCGCGCGCTGACCGAGCCTTCCAGCGTCAGGCACTTGTAGACGTCGGCGCCAATCCTGGGCGAGAAGCGCTTGAGCTCGTCGAGCTTGAGCCCGGCCAGGTCCACGCCTTTTTCGATGGCGTAGGCCACCGTGGCGCCCACGGCGTGGTGCGCGTCGCGGAACGGCATGCCTTTGCGCACCAGGTAGTCGGCCAGATCGGTGGCCGTGGAATAGCCGCGCAGCGCGGCGTCGCGGCAGGTCTTGCGCTCGACCTTGATCACCGGGACCAGGGCGGCGAACACCTGCAGGCACTCGGTCACCGTGTCGACCAGGTCGAACACGGCCGGCTTGTCTTCCTGGTTGTCGCGGTTGTAGGCCAGCGGCTGGCCCTTCATCAGGGTCAGCAGGGCCATCAGCCCGCCGACCGCGCGGCCGGTGTGACCCCGGATCAGCTCCGGCACGTCCGGGTTCTTCTTCTGCGGCATGATCGAGCTGCCGGTGCAGAAACGGTCCGGCAGCGTGACGAAGCCGAACAGCGGATTGGCCCACAGGATCAGCTCTTCGCACATGCGCGACAGGTGCACCATGGTCAGCGCCACGGCCGCGGCGAACTCGATGGCGAAGTCGCGATCCGACACGGCGTCGAGCGAGTTCTCCGCCACCGCCTCGAAACCGAGCAGCTTGGCGGTGTAAGCGCGGTCGATCGGGTAGACCGTGCCGGCCAGCGCCGCGGCGCCCAGCGGCAGCACGTTGACGCGCCTGCGGCAGTCGGCCAGGCGCGCGCGGTCGCGCTCGAGCATTTCGCGCCACGCCAGCATGTGGTGGCCGAAGGTCACCGGCTGGGCGATCTGCAGGTGGGTGAAGCCCGGCAGGATGGTGTCGGCCTCGCGCTCGGCCAGGTCCAGCAGGCGGCCGCTGCACAGCGCCAACAGGCCGGAAATCTTGTCGATCCAGTGGCGCAGGTACAGGCGCAGGTCGGTGGCGACCTGGTCGTTGCGCGAGCGCCCGGTGTGCAGCTTCTTGCCGAGCTCGCCGATGCGCTCGGTCAGCCGATGCTCGATGTTCATGTGCACGTCTTCGAGCGCGGGATCCCAGCGGAAGTCGCCCTGCTCGATCTCGCGGCGGATGCGGGTGAGGCCGGCGGCGATTTTCGTCGCCTCGGCGCGGGTCAGCACGCCCACCTTGGCCAGCATGCGCGCGTGCGCGATGGAGCCCTCGATATCGTGCGGATACAGGCGCCAGTCGAAGCTGACCGACTCGGTGAACGTCTCCACCAGCAAGTCCGTCAGCTCGTCGAAACGCCCTCCCCAGAGTTTTTTCTGTGTCCGCGATTTCATAGGCGCGGGAGCATATCAGGGGTGCCTTGGAGTACTGTTAGCGCCGTGAACGCGCCGACCGCGGACGTCGCCTCCGACCTCATCCCGGATTTCTGCCGGTGGCGGCCGCTCTTGCTGCTGGCCTTCATCCTCGAGCTGGTCGCCATCGTGCTGACGCTGTCCGCCGGCATCGGCGCCAACGTCTGGGACCGCTTCTTCCTGGTGTCGCTGTACCTGCAGTGGACCGGCCTGTGCAGCGGCGCGGTGCTGTGCGGCGCCCGCCGCTGGCTGCGCCACGCGCCGGTCGAGGTCATGTTCCTGGTCGCGTGGATCCTGCTGGTGGCGGTCAACGGCGTGATCAGCGCCGCCGGCTACGAGCTGCTGCTGCGCGTCGACGCCAGCTTCGCGCTGCGGCCCGAGCCGCGCGAAGGCTTCCTGTTCCGCCACCTGTGCATCGGCGCGATCGTCTCGCTGCTGGTGCTGCGCCTGTTCTGGCTGCAGCACCAGTGGCGCCAGCAGGTGCTGAGCGAGGGGCGCTCGCGCTACGAGGCGCTGCAGGCGCGCATGCGGCCGCACTTCCTGTTCAACAGCCTCAACAGCATCGCCGCGCTGGTCGGCAGCCGCCCGGCCGAGGCCGAGACGCTGATCGAGGACATGGCGGAGCTGATGCGCTCGGGGCTCGAGGCGCGCGCGCGCCTGGTGCCGCTGGCCGAGGAGCTGACCCTGGCGCGCGCCTACCTGCGCATCGAGCAGGCCCGGCTCGGCGAGCGCCTGACGGTGAACTGGGAGGTGGAACCGGAGGCCGAGGCGCTCGACGTGCCGTTGCTGTCAGTGCAGCCGCTGATCGAGAACGCCGTCTACCACGGCATCGAGCGGCTCGCGGCGCCCGGCACGATCGGCATCCGCGCGCGCCGCGACGGCACGACCTTGCGCATCGAAGTGTCCAACCCGCGGCCGGACGCCGCCGCGCCGCCGCACGAGGGGCAGCGCATCGCGGTGGACAACATTGCCCAGCGCCTCGCCCTCATTTACGGTGAGGGTCAGGCCCGGCTCGAGCTGGGCGCCGACGGAGACCGGTTCGTGTCGCGGCTCACCCTGCCCATCGTCCGCAACGCATGAAAGTCGTGATCGTCGACGACGAGCCGCTGGCGCGCGAGCGCCTGCGCCGGCTGATCGCCGAGTTCCCGGGCTACGAGGTGGTCGGCGAAGCCGGCGATGGCGAGCAGGCCCTCACGCTGGTCCGCAACCAGCAGCCGGACCTCGTGCTGCTCGACATCCGCATGCCCGGCAAGGATGGCCTGCAGGTCGCTCGCGAGCTGGCCGAGGACGAGACGCCGCCCGCCGTGATCTTCACCACGGCCTTCTCCGAGCACGCGCTGTCGGCCTTCGACGCCAGCGCCACCGCCTACCTGCTGAAACCGATCCGCCGCGAGAAGCTGCGCGAGGCGCTGCAGCGCGCGCGCAAGCCGAGCCGCGCGACGCTGCTCAAGATCGACCGCGCCGACCAGGCGCGGCCCAAGCGCGAGTTCGTGCTGGCGACGACGCGCGAGGGCCTGGTGCGCGTGCCGGCCGAGGACATCGTCTATTTCCTCGCCGACCAGAAGTACACGACCGTCCACCACCTGCACGGCGAGGTGCTGATCGAGGAGTCGCTGAAGACGCTCGAGGACGATTTCACGCCGTGGTTCCTGCGCATCCACCGCAAGGCGCTGGTTGCCACGCGCTTCATCCTGTCGCTCGAGCGCGGCAAGGGCGAGGGTGACGAGCACCATCTCGTCAGGCTGCGCCACGCCACCGAGCCGCTGCCGGTGAGCCGCCGGCGCCTGGCCGAGGTGCGCCGCCACCTGACCGGCCACGCCGACGCGGCCGACGACCTGCCGGCCGGTGCCGGCGGCGCTCCCGGCGAGGACGACGAGGACTAGCGTCCCGCAGCCTCGATGAACCTCCGCATCGCCACCCGCCGGTCGCCGCTGGCTCTCTGGCAAGCCGAGCACGTCCGCGCGCGGCTGCTCGAGCGCCATCCCGACCTGACCGTCGAGCTGCTGCCGCTGACCACCAGCGGGGACCGCCAGGTCGAGGGCGCGCTGCTCGGCGGCAAGGGCTGGTTCGTCAAGGAACTCGAGGAAGCGATGCTCGAGGGCCGCGCCGATCTCGCCGTGCATTCGATGAAGGACGTGCCGGCGGCGCAGCCGCCGGGTCTCCTGCTCGCGGCGTTCCTCGCCGGCGAAGATCCGCGCGATGCCTTCGTGTCGAACACGCACGCCACCCTGGCGGCGCTGCCGCGCGGCGCGCGCGTCGGCACCTCGAGCCTGCGGCGGCAGTCGCAGCTGCGCGCGGCCCGCCCGGATCTCGCCGTAAGCGACCTGCGCGGCAACGTCGGCACGCGCCTGGCGCGCCTCGACGAGAACCGCTTCGATGCGGTGCTGCTGGCCTGCGCCGGGCTCACGCGCCTGGGCCTCGCCGCCCGCATCACCGAGGCGCTGGCGGTCGAGCGCTTCGTGCCCGCCATCGGCCAGGGCATCGTCGGCATCGAGTGCCGCGCCGACGACGCGCGCGCGCGCGAGCGGGTCGGCGCGCTGAATGATCCGGCCAGCGCCACGCGCCTGGCGGCCGAGCGCGCCATGAACGCGCGGCTCGGCGGCTCCTGCACCGTGCCGGTCGCCGGGCACGCCGTGGTATCCGGCGGCAGCGTGCGCCTGACCGGCCTGATCGCCGCGCCTGATGGCGCGCACGTGGTGCGCGATGCGGTCGAGGGCGCTGCGGCGCGCGCCGCCGAGCTCGGCGCCACGCTGGCCGAGCGCCTGCTGGCGGCGGGCGGCGCGCCGATCCTGCGCGCGCTGGGCGCCCTCCCATGAGCCAGCGCCTCGCCGGCGTGCGCGTGCTGGTGACGCGTCCCGCGCACCAGGCCGAGAACCTGTGCCGGCTGATCGAGGCCGAGGGCGGCTTCGTCGTGCGCCTGCCGCTGCTGGCCATCGAGCCCGCCGCGCAGCTCGCCGAGGCGCGCAAGCGGCTGGCCGGCGGCCACGACCTGTGGATCTTCACCAGCGCCAACGCGGTGCGGCTCACCCAGCCGCTGGCCACGGGCGCCTGGCCGGCGCGCCTGGTGGCGGTCGGCCAGGCCACCGCGGCGGCGATTGCGCTCGCGGGCCACGCCGCGGCAGCGACGCCGCTCGAGAGCGCCTCGAGCGAGGCGCTGCTGGCGCTGCCGGAGCTGCAGGAGGTGCGCGGCCAGCGCGTCCTGCTGGTGACCGGCGAGGGCGGACGCGAGGTGCTCGAGCGTGGGCTCGCCGGGCGCGGCGCCGCCGTCGAGCGCGCCGAGGTCTACCGGCGCGTGCCGTTGCCGTATCCGCCGGACGCCGTCGCCGCGGCCTTGCGCCGCAGCGATGTCATCGTCATCACCAGCGGCGAGGCGCTGCAGCACCTGGTGCGGCTGACGCCCGAGGGCACGCGCGCCACGCTGCTGAAGAAAACGCTGGTTGTCCCCGCCGCCCGTGTGGTAGAAACAGCCCGCGAGCTGGGTTTCCTCCAGCCGCCTCGCCTCGCGGAACCGCTGTCCGATGCCGCGCTGTGTGCCGCCTGCGCGCCGACCTGAACCACCTGCGACCGAACCCATGAGCGAGCCCGACAAGCCGAGCGGCGACCCCATCGTCCAGGTGCCCCCCGACAGCGGCGCTCGGGGCCAGGCGCCGCGCGCCGCGGCCCGCGGCGCCAATCCGCTGGCGTGGCTGCTGCTCATCGTGCTGCTCGCGGCGGCCGGCTACGGCGTGTGGCGTGGCTGGCATTGGAGCACCGGCACGCTCGAAGCGATGTCGGGCCAGCAGGAGTTGATCACCCGGCTCGGGCGCGAAGTGCAAAACCTGCGCGCGCAGGCCGACGAACTCGCCAGCCGCCAGACCGACCTGTCGCAGGCCGTGCAGCGCAATGGCGTGGACCTGGCGACGCTCGGCGGCCGGCTCGAGGACAGCGACGAGGCGCTGGCGCGCCTCAACGAGACCGTCGAAGGCGGCCGCACGCGCGTGCAGCTGGCCGCGGTCGAGCAGCTGATGCTGATGGCGAACGACCGCCTGCAGCTGGCGCACGACGCCAGCTCCGCGCTGCGCGCGCTCGACCTCGCCGACCAGCGCCTCGCGCGCCTGTCCGATCCGCGGCTGTTCCCGATCCGCCAAGCGCTGGCGCAGGAGCGCGCGGCGCTGACCGCGCTGGTGCTGCCCGACACCACCGGCTTTGCGCTCGCGCTCAGCGACATCCAGAAGCGCGCCGCAACCCTGCCGTTGCGCGTGCACGTCCCCGCGCAGTTCGACGCCGCCACGGCGCCGGTTGCGGCGGCGGAGGCGTCGTGGCTCGGGCGCGTCGCGGCGGGCGTGCAGGCCGCGCTGTCCGAGATCTTCTCGCTGCGCCGCGACGAGCGCGGCTCCCCCAGGTTGCTGGACCCGGACGAAGCGGCACGGGTCGGGCAGATCCTCGAGCTCAAGCTCGAGGGCGCGCGCCTCGCGCTGCTGGCGCGCGACGGGCTGGCCTTCCGCGAACTGACCGGCGCCGCGCGTGAATGGCTCGCGCGGCACTACGACGGGACCGACACCGACGTGCAGCTGGCGCTGAACAAGCTCGCCGAGCTGCACGGCCAGGCGCTGGCGCCGGCGCCGCCCGACATCAGCCGCAGCCTGACGCTGCTGCGGGCGCAACTGGGTGCGATCACGCGGTGACGCGGCTCTTCGCCCTGCTGCTGCTGCTGGTGGCGATCGGCGCCGCGGCGTCGTACTACCTGCGCGCCGAAACCGGCTACGTGCTGGTGGCCTGGCGCGGCTGGATCCTGGAGGCCTCGCTGCTCGGCTTCCTGTTCAGTGTGGCGGCGGCGCTGTTGCTGCTGTGGGGCGCCGCGCGCGGCTTCGTTGCGCTGCTGCGCCTGCCGGCGACCATCCAGGGGACGCTGGCCGCGCGGCGGCAGCAGCGCGCGCAGGCATCGTTCGAGTCGGGGCTGATGAAGCTGCTCGAGGGTCAGTGGGCGTCGGCCGAGATCGAGCTGGTGCGGCGCGCCGCCGACCACCCGACGCCGGCGCTGAATTACCTGCTCGCGGCACGCGCCGCCCAGCGCGCGGGCATCGCGGCACGCCGCGACCAGTACCTCGAACTGGCCGGGCGTTCCGGCGAGGGCCCGGTGTTCGCCGCGCAGCTGCTGCGCGCCGAGCTGCAGCTCGAGCAGGACGCCGCCGCGGCCGTGCCGGGGCTGCAGGAGCTGCGCCAGCGCGACCCCGGCCATCCGTACGTGATCGAGCTGCTGGCGCGGGCGCTGGCGCGCGCCGGTTCGTGGGATGCACTGCGCCAGTTGCTGGCCAGCGTCGAAGCGCCGCGTGCGCTGCCGCCGGCGCGCTACCAGGCGCTCTACGCGCGCGCGCTGCGCGAGGGCCTGGTGCAGGCCGCGACCAGCGCGCGGCTGGATGCGCTCAAGGCGCTATGGGAGACGGCGCCGCCGGCGGTGCGCGCCGACGCCGGCGTGCGGCGCGCGTACGTGCGCGGGCTGGCGCGCCTGGGCGCCGACACGGAAGCCGCGGCACAGGTCACGCAGATGCTCGCCGCCGAGTGGGACGGCGCCCTGGTCGCCGTGTACGGCGAGCTCGAAGGCCTCGACCCGATGACACAGCTGGCCGCGGTCGAGGGCTGGCTGAACCAGCAGGGCGAGTCGGCCGAGCTGCTGCTGGCGGCGGGGCAGGTCTGCACGCGTAACCAGCTGTGGGGCAAGGCGCGCAGCTACCTCGATGGCGCGCTGAAGATGCAGCCGACGCCGGCCGGCTTTCTCGCGCTCGCGCGACTGTGCGAGAAGACGCGGCAGCCGGACGATGCGGCGCTGTTCCACCGCCGCGGCCTGGAACTGGCCACCGCCGATCAGCCGAGCTTGGGCCAGGTCTCGAAGGCGTAGTCGAACGAGTCGTAGTACAGGTGGTCGGCGTCGAGGCCGGCCTGCACGAACCCCAGTTTCCCCGCGTGCACCATGGCCGGCGGCCCGGCCATGTAGATCTCATGGCCGGTGAGGTCCGGATGCGCGCGCAGCACCGCCTCATGCACGAAGCCGCGCTCGCCGTCCCAGTCGGCATCCGGCTCGGAGAGCACCGGCGTGTAGCGCAGCCGCGGATGCTGGCGCGCCCAGTCCTCGACCAGCGCATGCAGGTACAGGTCGCGACGCGAGCGCGCGCCCCAGAACAGGTGGAACGGCCGCCGCAGCTCGGCGCGGAACTGCTGCTCGAGCATCGCCTTGAGCGGAGCGAAGCCGGTGCCGCCGGCCATCATCACGACCGGCCGGGCGGAGTCCTCGCGCAGGTAGAAGGCGCCGAGCGGGCCCTCGATGCGCAGGATGGCGCGCGCCGCCATCGTGTCCTGGGCGTAATGCGCGAACCAGCCGTTCGGCGCGACGCGCAAATGGAACTCCAGCGTCTCGGCGGGCGAGGCGGCGTTGGCGATCGAGAAGCTGCGGCGCCGGCCGTCCTCCAGCAGGAAATCCACGTACTGCCCCGGCAGGTAGCGGAACGGCTCGCCGTGCGGCAGCTGCACGGACAGGCCGACCACGTCGTGCGACAGCATCCACCGCTCGAGCAGGCGCACCGGCAGCTGGCGCGGGCGCAGCTGCTCGAGGCGCTCGGGCTGGTACAGCTGCAACTCGAGGTCGCTCTGCGGCTGCGCCTGGCACATCAGGATGTAGCCGGCGTCGCGCTCGCCGGCCGACAGCGCGCGCGGCTCGGCCGCGTAGGTCACCCGTCCCTCCAGCAGGCGCACCCGGCACGAGGCGCAGGTGCCGCTCTGGCAGCCGAACGGCAGCGCCAGGCCCTGGCGCTGGCCGGCGGCGAGCACGGTCTCGCCGGGCTCGACGTCGAAGCGCAGGCGCGAGCGCGCAAGGTGCACGTGGAAGGCCATGGCGGAAGTGTTCGTTAGAATCGGCCCATCTTCAACCGCAAGGGGGCACGCTCATGGGCATGATCCAGGAATTCAAGGCGTTCGCAGTGCGCGGCAACGTGGTGGACATGGCGGTCGGCATCATCATCGGCGCGGCGTTCGGCAAGATCGTGTCGTCGGCGGTCGCCGACATCGTCATGCCGCCATTGGGCGTCGTCCTCGGCGGCATGGATTTCTCCGACCTGGCCATCGTCCTGAAGGATGCGACGGGGGCGGCGCCCGCGGTGGTGCTCGGCTACGGCAGGTTCATCCAGGCCGCGTTTGACTTCACCCTCGTCGCGCTGGCGGTGTTCCTGCTGGTCAAGGGCATCAATGTGTTGAAGCGCAAGGAAGCCGAAGCGCCCTCGGCGCCGCCGACGCCGAGCCCGGAAGAGGTGCTGCTGGCGGAGATCCGGGATTTGCTGAAAGCCGGTCGCGCCTGAGAGGCGCTCCTACCGGCGCCGGGCTTGGGCGCCGCCTTATCTCGGACCCATGCCCTTGGCGATGAAGTCCATCACCTCGTCGAGCACTTCCGTCGGCGGGACCTGCTTCTGCCACAGGCACCAGCGCAGGCCGAGGAAGTGGCCGACGCCCATGATCGACCAGGCGCGCGTCGCGGCATCACCCTTGGTCAACTCGCCGTTGCGCGCCGCCTTGTCCAGCGCGGCGGCGTAGCCCTCGGCCAGCTTCTCGTAGTACTCGCGGAACACCTGCGGGTCGACGAACTGCGACTCCTGCACGATGCGGTAGAGGCCGCGATGCCGGGTGGTGAACTGCAGGAAGGCGTCGAGGCCGAGGCGCTCGGCTTCCAGGCGGTTGGTGGCCTTGGCGATGGCCTGCGCCGAATGAGCGCGCAGCTGGTGGCCGATGTCGCGCACCAACGTCAGGAACATTTCTTCCTTGCTGCGGAAATACAGGTAGAACGTGCCCTGCGCGATCTCGGCGCGCTGCGTGATGGAGCTGACCGAAGCGCCGTGGTATCCGCGCGTGCCGAACTCGCCTTCGGCCGCGTTCAGCAGCCGGCGGCGGGTGGCCTCGCCGCGGGCAGTGACGGGCTTGGGCAGCGGGGGCAGGGCGGTGGCCATCGGAGATGACGCCTGAGGCGGGCGGCGGAAAACCAGTGCGGCCAGTATGTCACCGGCCGAGTCACTCGTCAGTGCGACGGGACCTTGATGATCGCGCCGGCCCGCAGCGGGTTGGCGGGATCGAGCTGGTTCAGCTTGCGCAGCGTGGTGATGGTTGTGCGGTACTGGTTCGCGATGGCGGTCAGCGTCTGGCCCGGGCGCACGTGATGCAGCGCGTAGGGCACGGACTGCGACGCCACCTTCACCGGATGGGCCTTGCTCCCTCCGCGCGGCGGGATGCGCAGCACCTGGCCGGCGCGAATCAGGCTGCGCGTGCCGATGCCGTTGGCCTGCTTCAGCGTGCTGACGCTGACGCCGTAGCGGCGCGCGATCAGGCCGAGGTTGTCGCCGCGCTGCACGCGATAGCGCACGTAGTAGAAACGCTGCTGGCTGGCGCGCTGGTCCTCGCCGAGCGCGAGATAGGCCGCCATGAACCCCTGGCCCATGCCGACCGGCACCCGGATCGACGTGTTCGGCGGCACGTGCAGGCGGCCGTCCAGCACCTCGGGCCGGAAGCCCGGGTTCAGCGTGCGGAACTCCTGCTCGGTCAGGCCCGCGCAGCGGCGCAGCGCCTCGTACGCCACGTAGTGCTGGATCTGCACCACTTCGAACTCGAGCGGCGCGTGGCGCTCGATTTCGCCGAAGTGGCGGCGGTAGTCGCGCTCGACGTCCACCGCGGCGAGGAACTCGGCGTAGAAGTTGCGTGAGGCGAAGCCGAAGCGGTGGCCGTCCCAGCGCTCGAGCAGGTCTTCGAGGTTGTCGCCCTTCACCTCGCGCAGGCCGCGCGCCAGGCCGCCACGGCCGTGGTTGTAGGCGGTGATCGCGAGCGGCCAGCTGCCGAGCAGCTCGTAGTCTTCCTTCAGGTGTCGGGCCGCGGCCCCGGTCGAGGTCCAGGGGTCGCGGCGGTCGTCGACGGCCTCGTCGAGCCGCATGTACATGCGCGCCGAGGAGGGCATGAACTGCCACAGGCCGGCGGCCCCGACTTTCGAGTACGCCTCGACGTTGAACGAGGATTCGACCAGCGGCAGGCGCGTCAGCGCCGACGGCAGGCCCTCGGCGGCGAAGATGGCCTCCATCTTCGGCAGGTACTGGCCGGAGACGCGCAGCGCGCGCTCGGTCTTCTCCTTCAAACCGCGCTGGGAGCGGAACGTGCCGATCGCGCTGCGGAAGCGGTCCGGGTCGGTGCTGTCGGCGAACAGGTCATGGAGCTTGCGCTCGGCCGGCGTCAACTCGTCCGGCTTTTCGCGCAGCGCGTGGATGCGGCGCAGGTGCTGGTCGATTTCGCGCTTGATGGCCTTCTCGGCCCGCTGCTGCAGGCGGCGGGCCTCGCCCGGGCCGGCGCGCAGCACATCGTTACGGAAATCCAGCACCGCGTAAATCTTCTCGGGCCGATCTTCCGAGTGGATGACGCTCTGGTACTCGGAGTAGTGGCTGAACGCCTCGGTCCAGAAGGCGACGTTCGGCGCGAGCATCGCCGGACGCGGGAATACTGTTGTGTCGGGTGTTGTGTCGGGCGTGGTGTCGGTCGCGGGACCCTCGACGGCCACCGGCGACAACCCGACGGCGGGGGGCTCGACCGTGGCCTGGGCGGTGCCGGCGATGCAGAAAAGGACGACACCCACGTGTGCTGCGCGACGCATGTTGACCTTCCCTCGACCTGAGCTGGGATGCTACCGGAGCGACCCCACCCCAGCAATGCGACCTTCGTTCTGTCGGTGACCGCCGACACGGCGTGTTGCGGCCTGACGCCGGCATCCCGCACCATTCCGCCCCATGAGCGAACCCTATCCGCCGATCGAGCCCTACCGCACACACCGCCTGCAGGCATCAAAGCTGCACGAAGTGCACGTCGAGGAGTGTGGCAACCCGCAGGGGCGGCCGGTGGTGTTCGTGCACGGCGGTCCCGGCGGCGGCGTTGAGCCCTGGCACCGCCAGTTCTTCAACCCGAAGAAGTACCGCATCGTGCTGTTCGACCAGCGCGGCTGCGGCAAGTCCACGCCGCACGCCGAACTGCGCGAGAACACGACGTGGAACCTGATCGACGACATGGAGAAGATCCGCGAGATGCTCGGCATCCACGACTGGGTCGTGTTCGGCGGCTCGTGGGGCTCGACCCTGGCGCTGGCCTACGCCATGACCCACCCGTGGCGCGTGAAGGGCTTGATCCTGCGGGGAATCTTCCTGCTGCGGCCCGAAGAGATCCGCTGGTTCTACCAGGAGGGCTGTTCCTGGATCTATCCGGACGCCTGGGAGCGCTACGTTGAGCAGATTCCCGCAACCGAGCGCGACGACCTGGTCACCGCGTATTACCAGCGCCTGACGCACGGCGACGCGCGCGTGCGCACCGCCGCGGCCCGGGCCTGGAGCATCTGGGAGGGTGCCACCAGCAAGCTGACGCCGAACGAGGACCTGGTCAAGCGCTTCGGCGAGGACAAGTTCGCCGAGGCCTTCGCGCGCATCGAGTGCCATTACTTCGTCAACGGCGGCTTCTTCGATTCGCCGAACTGGCTGCTCGAGAACGTGGGCAAGATCCGCAACATTCCGGGCGTCATCATCCAGGGCCGCTACGACGTGGTCTGCCCGATCCGCTCGGCCTGGGACCTGCACCGCGCCTGGCCGGAGTCCGACCTGCAGATCGTTGCGGACGCCGGCCACGCCGCCAGCGAGCCGGGCACCCTGCGGCGCCTGGTGGAAGCGACCGATCGCTTCGCCGACGTATAGAATTAAGGGATCGAGAGCCAGCTCTCGGGTCGCGCACCTCCGCGGATTCCAGCGTACGCCTCCGGCGACGCTGAATCCGCGATGCCTCGCGGCTCGAGCCGGCACCCACCAAGTTCGAGGTGCACCATGGGCAAGAGCACGAAATACGTCGCTCGGCAGCCCGATTCCAGCGGCCTGGTCCAGTACACGGACGAGGAACACCGCATCTGGGCGACGCTGTACGAGCGCCAGATCCAGGCCATCCGCGGCAAGGCCTGCGACGAGTACTTCGAGGGCATCGACCTGCTCCGGATGCCGAAGGACCGCGTGCCGCAGCTGAAGGAAATCTCGGCCGTGCTGAAGCGCGAGACCGGCTGGGAAGTGGCCTTCGTGCCGGCGCTGATCCCGTTCTCGGAATTCTTCAAGCTGCTCGCCAACCGCCAGTTCCCCGCCGCGACCTTCATCCGCACGCGCGATGAGCTCGATTACCTGCAGGAGCCGGACATCTTCCACGAGATCTTCGGCCACACCCCGCTGCTGACCAACAAGTACTTCGCCGACTTCACCTACACCTACGGCAAGCTCGGGCTGGCGGCGTCCAAGGAAGACCGCGTGTTCCTGGCGCGCATGTACTGGTTCACGGTCGAGTTCGGCCTGATCCAGCCGCCCGGCAAGCCGATGCGCATCTACGGCGGCGG
>JANNKD010000041.1:0-1704 GCA_031396115.1 Gammaproteobacteria bacterium | reverse complement strand
CGGTCAGCGTCAGGATCGTCACCGGCCCCACGCCCTTGACGCTGTCGAGCAACTCGCGCTGCGCCTTGAAGTGCCGATCCATGTGGTCGTCGATGTGCGCGTCGATGGCCGCCAGCTGCTTGTCCAGCAGCTTGATCACGCTGGCGATCGAGCGCGTCGCACGCGGCCCGGCGTGTTCGAGCCGGTTGTGCTCGGCCACGCGCATGTCGACCAACTGGCGGCGGCGGTCCATCAACTCGGCCAACGCCTGTCGCGCGGGCTCGAGCATCGGCGTGATGTACTGCGCCCGCTTGTCGTGCCGCGCCAGCACGTCGGCAAAGTCACGCAGCGTGCGCGCGTCGACCTGGTCGGTCTTGGCCAGCACGCCCATCGACTTGGCGAAGTCGCGCGCCTGGCGCGGGTTGACGCGCGCCACATCGATGCCCGCGCTCTGCAGCGCGCACACCGCGCCTCGCTCGTAGCCGCCGGTGGCTTCGAGCACCACCAGATCGACGCCGGCGGCCCCGAGCATCGCGATCAGCTCGCTCCACCCCTGCGCGTCGTTGCTCACACGTCGTGCGGTTGTTTGCAAGCACACGTCCAGGTGCGCCTTGCTCACGTCCACGCCGGCATTGGGCCTTGCCGCGCTACTCGCTACCCCACCTTGCAGATGCATGTTCATGATCGACAACTGTTCGGGCTACACGGTTGGATGAATCGAGCCGGTGCGTTGACCTGGAGCTAACCCGCGAGCTGCATGCTCATAGGCCTATCGGGTTTGGCGCACCGACCGCGAACCTCAGGTGCCGCACGAGGCGGTGGACAAGTGGACAGTTCGAGCTGGCGCTCGAACCGGCCCGCGCAGCGGGCCTCTGCCCACTTGCCCACCGCCTTCGACGACGACCTTGACTTCCAGACTACTTCTCAGAACGGTCGGTTGGAAGATACAAGGCCGCGCGCGCTTACCCTCGAGGCAACAGGCCTGCATGCCATGCGACGAACGCGCCGACGTTGAGTGCCACCGTGCACCAGAAGGCGGCGACAAAGCTTGGCTTTGATGACTTGTGGCGTAGCAACTGCTGCGCGAGAAGAGCGCCAGGCCAGCCACCGGCGAGACCGAGAAGATGCAGAGTGTTCTCCTGAGTTCTCCAGCGGCCGCGTACTGAGGCGGCCTTGTCGAAGGCGTATGCGAAAAAGGCAACGACACTTGCGACGACGTAGACAAGCAAGATGACCGGCTTGACGCCCCAGGTCTGCGACACGTAGTAGCAAACGCCGATGAATGCCGGGATTGCCAGGACCCGAGGTGCCGTCCACGGCGCCGGCGACTCGGCTCGCTGCTGACGTGGAGCTCTTCCCCGTACAGGGTACTGAACCGAATGCGCGCGCTTCTTGCCGTTGGGGCCGAGTTCGACTTCGAATGTGAGCGCCTGGCCGAGCTGAGGGCGACCTGAACCGCCTGGAAACGCCTTGATGTGTACGAAGATCTCTTGGCCGCCCTGTGCTGGCTCGATAAATCCGAAGCCGCGGTCGTCGTTCCAGGATTTGAGGGTACCGTCGAGTCGCATAGGTGGTTCTTGCGTCGGCCTAGACAAGATGGCTTCGTGAACTCTGGCGGCCCGTCGCCCGCGATGCCGTAGGTTGCGGGCGCAGGGCCTGCAGAGCTACACCAATGCACCGGGCCGATGGGCGGCCAGGTCGTTGCGAGTTTGCGAGGAGACGGGC
>JANNKD010000021.1:0-6271 GCA_031396115.1 Gammaproteobacteria bacterium | reverse complement strand
CGATAGCCGAAGCCGTGCACGGTCCGGATCAGGGTCCGGGCGTCGTCCTGCAGCGCTTGCCGCAGCATGCTGATGCAGCGGGTGAGCACCGATTCGGTGAGGATGCGGCCGGGCCATAGGTTTTCAGCCAGGTCGTCTTTGGTCACCACTTCGCCGGCGTGGTGCAGCAGGTAAAGCAGCACCTCGAGGGGCTTGCGCTCAAGCTTGACCTGCTGTCCGCCGACCTCCAGCTCGAGCGAGCGCTCATCCAGTACTGCCGGGCCAAAAGTCCACCTGCGGCCGGTCAGGTCGGCCGGGGACTCAATCTCGCTGGGATTCCTCATAAATTCCTCTGGAGTTCATCAGGACTTAGAAGTGCGGTTTGCGCACGATGCGGCATGCAACAAGGCACACCGCATCTGAAGCTCGAGCCCCAGAAGCAGAAGAAGAACGACAAGAAGAAGAACAAATGGGTCACCCGTGCCTCGATCGCTCGCATGCCCGGCCGCTCCCAGGCTGCGATCGCCTTGGCTTGCCGCGTCATCTTGGTGGGTGACCGGCGGCAAGCCTCTTTATTCTGCGGTGGAGTTTAAGGCTCCAGCCGCTCCACACGCCAGCCGTCGCCGCTGGCGCGGTAGACCAGCCGGTCATGCAGCCGGTCGGGCCGGCCTTGCCAGAATTCGAAGCTCTCCGGCCGCAGCACGTAGCCGCCCCAGTTCTCCGGCACGGGCAATTCCATGGTGCCGAATTTCCTGTCGTTATCGGCCAGGCGCTTTTCCAGTTCCTTGCGGCTGGCCACGGTGCGTGACTGGCGTGAGGTGAAGGCGCTGAGCTGCGAGCCGCGCGGCCGCGAGCGCGCGTAGGCCTCGGCCATGGCGCGCGGCAGCCTCGAAACACGCCCCTCGATGCGCACCGAGCGCTCGAGCTTGTCCCACCAGAACACCAGCGCGGCGCGGGCGTTGGCGGCCAGCTCGCCGCCCTTGCGCGACTCGTAGTTGGTGTAGAAGGTCAGCCCGCCTTCGTGCGGGCCCTTGTACAGCACGATGCGGGCCGAGGGCTGGCCGTCCGGCGTGGCCGTCGCCAGCGTCATCGCGGTGGGCTCGATCATGCCGGCGCCTTGCGCGTCCTTGAGCCAGTGCGCCAACTGCGCCAGCGGATCGAAATCCAGCGCGGCTTCATCCAGCGGCGGTTGGCGGGTGTACTGGGTCATACAATGCGCGTTCATCCTACCGGAAGCCCGCCATGTCTCCGTTTCGCGCCTTGCGCGTTCACCAGGACGGCAAGGCCGCCATCGCCAAGCTCGAGTCCATCAACCTCGCCGACCTCAGCGCCGGCGAAGTGGTGGTGCGCGTGCAGTGGTCGGGCATCAACTACAAGGACGCGCTCGCGGTCACCGGAAAGGGCCGCATCATGCGCAAGTTCCCGTGCGTGGCCGGCATTGACCTGGCCGGCACGGTGGAGTCGAGCGAGGCGCCGGAATACCAGAAGGGCGACGGCGTGCTGGTCACCGGCTGCAACATCGGCGAGCTGCTCGACGGCGGCTACGCGCAGTTCGCGCGCGTGCCCGCCGCGGCGGTGATTGCGCTGCCCAAGGGCATCGATGCCAAGGACGCCATGGCCATCGGCACGGCCGGCTTCACCGCGGCGTTCGCGCTGAGGCGCATGCTCGAGAACCATCAAGCCCCGGCGATGGGACCGATTGCCATCACCGGTCCGACCGGCGGCGTCGGCAGCATCGCCATCGACCTGTTCAAGCGCGCCGGCTTTACCGTGCACGCCATCACCGGCAAGGCCGAAACCTCCGCCGACTACCTCAAGGCGCTCGGCGCCGATGAAGTCGTCTCGCGCCAGTCGCTCGACCTGGGCAGCAAGCCGATGGAGAAGGCGACCTGGGGCGGCGCCGTGGACAACCTCGGCGGCGCGACGCTGACCTGGCTCACGCGCACCGTGAAGCCCTGGGGCAACATCGCCAGCATTGGCCTGGCGCAGTCGCACGAGCTGACCACCACCGTCCTGCCGTTCATCCTGCGCGGCGTGTCGCTGCTGGGCATCCATTCGGTCGAGTGCCCGCGCGCCTGGCGCGAGGACATCTGGAAGAAGCTGGCCGGCGACTGGAAGCCGCGCAGCCTGGCGCGCATTGCCACGCGCACCGTTTCGCTTGACGAGCTGCCGGCGGCGTGTGCGGACCTTTATGCCGGGACGGTGACCGGGCGGATCCTGGTCAAGGTCGGCTGACCGTATCGATGGCCTGGTCCAACGGCAGTCGCCCGATCGCCGGATACGTCAGGCTGCCGAAATACAGTACCCCCCAAGCCTCGCGCACGCTGGTGATCGGCGCGTAGGCATCCTCGCCGGCGTACTGCAGGTTGGCGACGACCTTGCCCTGCAGGTCCAGGCCGAGCGCAAACGCATGGCGCTTGGGCCGCGGCTGCAGGAACTTCGGCAGCTTGGCGATCACTGTGCGCAGGAAAAGGTTGCCGGGCAGCAGCCGGTCGAGCAGCGCATCGCGCGGCGCGAAGATCGCCAGCCAGAAGCGGTCGCTGCCGTTGAAGGTGATGTTGTCGGGGAACCCGGGCAGGTTGTCGATGAACACCTCATGCGTGCCGGCCTTCTCGCCCTTGAGCCAGTAGCGCAGCACTCGGTACTCGGCGGTCTCGTTGACCAGCACGTAAGCGTCGTCCGGCCCGACCGCCACGCCGTTGGCGAAATGCAGCCCGGACATCAGCACGAGGGTCTGCTTGCTGGCCATGTCGTATTCGAGCAGCCGGCCGTTGGCGCCGTGCTCGATGATGTCGGTCATGTGCTGCCCGTAGCCGAACTTGTGCGAGGCGTCGGTGAAGTAGAGCTTGCCGCCGAGGCTTGCGCGGTCGACGTCGTCGGTAAAGCCGAACGGCACGCCGTCGGCGCCGGTTGCCAGCTCCGTCAGTTCGCCGTCGTGGTGCAGCAGGCCCCTCTTCGCGTCGGCGATGACCAGCCCGCCGTCGTGCGCGAGGGTCAGGCCCAGCGGCCGGCCGCCGGTGTTGAACGCGTAGACGATCGTGCCGGTGGGGGAAAAAACGATCACGCGCCCGTCCGCGTAGCCGGCGAAGAGGTTGCGTTCCTGGTCCACGTAGATGGCTTCCGGCCCGCGGCCGACGCCCTCCGCGAGCCGGTGAATGCCTTTCAGCTTCTCGTTGTAGGCATAGACCCCCTCCAGCGGCGGCGCCGCGGGCGGTGTCCAGGCCACGGGTTCCATGCCGGTGGGCCAGGCCAGCAGGTAGGCAAGAGCGACCAGCGCGAGCGCGCCGGCGAGGAGCAGGGTTTTTTTCATGCGCCGGTATACTACGCGCCCTTTTCCGCCCGCCCCAGAGCCTGCGATGAGCGCGCCCCACGACCTCAAGGACACCACGCGTCCTTCGCCCGACAAGATCCTGGTTGAGATTGCCGATTACGTCTGCAACACCCGGAAGTTCTCGGACGAAGCGCTGACCACCGCCCGCTACTGCCTGATGGACACGCTCGGCTGCGGCTTGCAGGCGCTGACCTATCCCTCATGCACCAAGCTGATGGGCCCGGTGGTGCCGGGCGCGAGCATGGCCGGCGGCGCGCGCGTGCCGGGGACTTCATATGAGCTGGATCCGGTCGCGGCGGCCTTCAACATCGGCTGCATGATCCGCTGGCTCGACTTCAACGACACCTGGCTGGCGGCGGAGTGGGGCCATCCGTCCGACAACCTCGGCGGCATCCTGGCGACCGCGGATTACCTGTCGCGCCGCAACCTGGCGCAGGGCAAGCCGCCGCTGTTCGTCGGCGACGTGCTGCGCGCCATGATCATGGCGCACGAGATCCAGGGCGTGCTGGCGCTGGAGAACTCCTTCAACCGCGTCGGCCTCGACCACGTGCTGCTCGTCCGTGTCGCCTCGACGGCTGTCGTCACGCGCATGCTCGGAGGCAGTCGCGAGGACGTCATCACCGCGCTGACCCACGCCTGGGCCGACGGCGGCGCGCTGCGCACCTACCGCCACGCGCCGAACGCCGGCTCGCGCAAGAGCTGGGCTGCGGGCGACGCCACCTCGCGCGCCGTGCTGCTCGCGCTGCGCACGCTGCGCGGCGAGATGGACATCCCGTCGGTGCTGACCGCCAAGCTGTGGGGCTTCCAGGACCGGCTGTTCGGCGGCAAGGAGATCACGCTGGCGCGCAAGCTGTCGGGTTACGTGATGGAGCAGGTGCTGTTCAAGCTCAATTTCCCGGCCGAGTTCCACGCGCAGACCGCGGTCGAGTGCGCCATGCAGTTGCACGGGCAGGTCATGGACCGGCTCGACGACATCAAGAAGATCACCATCCGCACGCACGAGTCGGCGATCCGCATCATCGACAAGAAGGGCAAGCTCGCGAACTTCGCCGACCGCGACCACTGCATCCAGTACATGGTCGCCGTGCCGCTGATCTTCGGCCGCCTCGACGCCTCGGACTACGGGGACGACGTCGCGTCCGACCCGCGCATCGATGCGTTGCGCGAGAAGATGACCTGCAAGGAAGACAAGCAGTTCACCAAGGATTACCTCGACTCCGACAAGCGCTCGATCGCCAACGGCATCACGGTCGAGTTCAAGGACGGCACCAAGCTGAAGGAAGTGGTCGTCGAATACCCGATCGGCCACCGCCGCCGCCGCAAGGAAGGCATCCCGGTGCTGGTCGACAAGTTCAAGCGCAACCTCGCGCTGAAGATCGCGCCGCGCAACGCCAGCAGGATCCTCGAGCTGTGCGACGACCAGGGCCGCCTCGAGGCGACGCCGGTGCAGGACTTCGTGTCGCTGTTCGTCGTCTAGTGTCATTCCGAGGAGCGTAGCGACGAGGGCGCGAGCATGTCTCGTGCCGTTCACGACGAGATCCCTCGCTTCGCTCGGGATGACACGAACATGCGCGATCCTAAGAGCAGCCCCGAAGCCCGGCTACTGGCCGGACTCATGGCCTTGAAGCTCGATCCGGCGCTCGCGGCGCCGCTGCTGAAATACCTCGGCGAGCTGGTGATCTGGAACAAGGTCTACAACCTGACGTCGGTGCGCGAGCCGGTCGAGATGGTCACGCGCCACCTGCTCGACTCGCTGGTGGTGCTGCCGCAGGTGCAAGGCCGCACGGTGGACGTCGGCTCCGGCGCCGGCCTGCCCGGCATTCCGCTGGCGCTGGCCAACCCGGCGCTGCACGTGACGCTGCTCGACAGCGGTGGCAAGAAGGCGCGCTTCCTGCGCCACGTGCAGCGCTCGCTGCCGCTGACCAACGTTGAGGTGGTCGAGGCCCGCTCCGAAGCGTTCGCGCCGCCGGCGCGCTTCGACACCGTCATCACGCGCGCCTTCGGCTCGCTGCGCGAATTCCTCGAGCAGACCGCCGCGCTGGGCGCGGACCGTGGCCGCTGGCTGGCAATGAAGGGTAAGCTGGACCGCAAGGAGCTGGCCGCCGTGCCGCCCGGTTTCCGGATCGAGCAGGAGATCGCGCTGAAGGTGCCGGGCCTCGACGAAGACCGTCACCTCATCATCGCCACCAGGACATGACCCGCATCATCGCGGTCGCCAACCAGAAAGGCGGCGTGGGCAAGACCACCACGGCCGTCAACCTCGCCGCGTCGCTGTCGGCGACGCGCCGGCGCGTGCTGCTGGTGGACCTCGACCCGCAGGGCAACGCCACCATGGGCGTCGGCGTGGACAAGAACAGCATCGCCAAGACCGCGCGCGACCTGCTGCTCGAGAAGGCCAGGCCCGACGAAGTGATTCGTGAGCTGCCGCAGCTCGGCTTCCACCTGATCCCGGCCAATGGCGACATGACCGAGGCCGAAGTGCGCCTGCGCGAGATGCCGGTCGGTGACTTCGCGCTCAAATCCGTGCTCGCCGAGATCGCCGACCGCTTCGACTTCATCATCATCGACTGCCCGCCGGCGCTGTCCAAGCTCACCGTCAACGCGCTGGTCGCGGCCGACGGCGTGCTGGTCCCGATGCAGTGCGAGTACTACGCGCTCGAGGGCCTCACCGCGCTGGTGGACACCATCAACCGCATCAAGAAACTGATCAACCCGAAGCTCGAGATCGAAGGCCTGCTGCGCACCATGTTCGACCCGCGCAACAACCTGGCCAACGAGGTTTCGGCGCAACTCGTGCAGCACTTCGGCGACAAGGTCTATCGCACCATCGTGCCGCGCAACGTGCGCCTGGCCGAGGCGCCGAGCCACGGCCTGCCGGCGATGATCTACGACTTCGACTGCCCCGGCGCGCGCGCGTACATTGCGCTCGCGGGGGAAATCCTGCGCCGGTACGACAGCGCG
>JANNKD010000312.1:0-3289 GCA_031396115.1 Gammaproteobacteria bacterium | reverse complement strand
GCCGAAGTGCGCGCCTGCCACATCGGCGACATGGACCAGATCCACGGCCTGGTGCGCGACATCGAGCAGGCCCACGGCCGGCTCGACATCCTGGTCAACAACGCCGCGGCCAACCCGTATTTCGGGCCGATTCTCGATACCGACCTGGCCGCCTTCAACAAGACCGTGGACGTCAACATCCGCGGCTACTTCTTCATGTCGATCGCGGGGGCGAAGCTGATGGCGAAGCAGGGCGGCGGCGCCATCGTCAACGTCGCCTCGGTCGGCGGCATCGTGCCGGGGCAGTACATGGGGATCTACTCGGTCACCAAGGCCGCGGTCATCTCGATGACCAAGGCCTTCGCGCAGGAGCTCGGCGCCAAGAACATCCGCGTCAATGCGCTGTGCCCGGGCCTGACCGCGACCCGCTTCGCCGGCGCGCTGGTCAAGAACGACCAGATCCGCGGCGAGGCCGAGAAACGCATCGCGCTGCACCGAGTGGCGCAGCCCGACGAAATGGCCGGCGCGGTGCTGTACCTGGTGTCGCCGGCAGCGAGCTACACCACCGGCACGGCGATGATCGTCGACGGCGGCATGTTGATCGGCTAGATAAAGGGGACGCACGCATTTTAATAAATGTGTGCGTCCCCTTTTTGGAGATCTGAATGAAAGACCTTAAGGGAAAAGTCGCAGTCATCACCGGCGCGTCCAGCGGCTTCGGCCGGGAGCTCGCCGTCCTGTGCGCGGCCGAGGGCATGAAACTGGTGCTGGCCGACATCGACGACAAGAACCTGCCGGGCACCGTGGCGCTGCTGCCGCCGGGCGCGCAGTCGATCAGCGTCAAGTGCGACGTGTCGAAGGCCGACTCGGTCGACGCCCTGGCGAAGGAAACCTACGCGAAGTTCGGCGCCGCGCACCTGCTGTTCAACAATGCCGGCGTCTCGCCGATCGGGCCGGCCTGGAGCGCGACGCTGGCGGACTGGGAGTGGACGCTCGGCGTAAACCTGATGGGCGTGGTGCACGGCATCCGCAGCTTCGTGCCGCGCATGCTCGAGCAGAAGGACGAATGCCACGTGGTCAACACGGCGTCGGTGGCGGGCCTGATCTCGGTGCCGGCCTCCAGCGTGTACTGCGTGACCAAGCACAGCGTGGTGACGCTGTCCGAGTGCCTGCATTACGACCTGCAGCTGTACAAAGCCAGCGTCGGCGTGTCGGTGCTGTGCCCGGCCTTCGTCAACACCGGCATCAAGGATTCGGAACGCAACCGGCCGGCCGCGCTGGCCGGCACCAACCCGCTGTCCAAGCCGTTCGAGAAGCAGATGCGCAAGGTGGTCGAGTCGGGGCGCATCTCCGCCGCCGACGTCGCACGCATCACGCTCGAGGGCGTCAAGGCCGGGCGCTTCTACATCCTCACGCACCCCAAGATCAAGGGCTCGATCGAGATGCGCCTGCAGGACATCCTGCAGGATCGCGTGCCGACCAACATGATGCCGTCGCCGTGAGCCAGGCTGCGGCGGGCGTCAACGAGACCTTCTCCGGCACCATGCCGGTGGCGGAGCGCCAGCGCTTCGACGCCGCGCGCCTGCAGGCCTGGCTGCGCGCGCACGTCGAGGATTTCGATGACGGCGGCAAGCCGATTGTGATCGAGCAGTTCAAGGGCGGGCAGTCGAACCCGACCTTCCGTATCACTGCTGAAACGGGCGCCGGCGAGAAGAAATACGTGCTGCGCCGCAAGCCGCTGGGCAAGCTGCTGCCCTCGGCGCACGCGGTGGACCGCGAGTACCGCGTGATCACGGCGCTCGCGGGCGCCGGCATCCCGGTGGCGCGTACATACGGCCTGTGCGAGGACGAATCGGTCATCGGCACGGCGTTCTACGTGATGGACTGCGTGGACGGCCGCGTGCTGTGGGACCCGGCGCTGCCGGGCTTCACGGCCGAGCAGCGCGGCGCAATTTTCCGCGAGATGAACCGCGTGATCGCGGCGCTGCACCAGGTGGATTACGTGAAAGCCGGCCTCGGCGACTTCGGCAAGACCGGCAGCTACATCGAGCGGCAGGTGGCGCGCTGGACCAAGCAGTACCGCGCGTCCGAGACCGAGACCCTCGACGCAATGGACCGGCTGATCACCTGGCTGCCGGCCAACATCCCGCCGGGCCCCATCAGCAATGAAACTGCCATCGTCCACGGCGACTTCAGGCTCGACAACCTGATGTTCCACCCGACCGAGCCGCGCATCGTCGCAGTGCTCGACTGGGAGTTGTCCACGCTCGGCCATCCGCTCGCCGACATTGCTTACCACTGCATGACCTGGCAGATCCCGGCCGGCATGTTCCGTGGCCTCGGCGGGCTCGACCTGGCCCGGCTCGGCATCCCGTCGCAGGACGAGTACGTCGCGCTGTACTGCAGGAACACCGGGCGCAAGGCCATCGACCCGGACCATTGGGGTTTCTACGTGGCCTACAACCTGTTCCGCGGCGCCGCGATCCTGCAGGGAATCATGGGACGCGTGAAGGACGGCACCGCGACCAGCAAGCAGGCGCTCGACGCGGGCCGCGCGGCGAAACCGATGGCGGAGCTGGCCTGGCAGCAGGTGGAAAAGATTCTGGCGCGTAAATGAACCTATACCCCGTCATGCCCGCGGAAGCGGGCATCCAGTCCCCGCTTTCGCGGGGATGACGTGGATTCCCGCTTACGCGGGAATGACGTAATCAAGGAGATGCAAATGGACTTCGAATACTCGCAAAAAACCAAAGACCTCCTGAAGCGGCTTGAAGCCTTCTTCGACGAGCACATCTACCCGAACGAAGAGCGCTTCCTCAAGGAGGTTGCCGAGGGCGACCGCTGGCAGCCGACCGAGGTCATCGAGGAGCTCAAGGTCAAGGCCAAGGCCGCCGGCCTGTGGAACCTGTTCCTGCCGGAATCCAAGCGCGGCGCCGGGCTGACCAACCTCGAGTACGCGCCGCTGTGCGAGGTCATGGGCCGCGTGCTCTGGTCGTCCGAGGTGTTCAACTGCTCGGCGCCGGACACCGGCAACATGGAAGTGTTCGAGCGCTACGGCACCGACGCGCAGAAGAAGCAGTGGCTCGAGCCGCTGCTGGAAGGGAAGATCCGCTCCTGCTTCGCGATGACCGAGCCGGCGGTGGCGTCGAGCGATGCGACCAACATCGCCTGCCGCATCGAGCGCGACGGCGATGAGTACGTCATCAACGGGCGCAAATGGTGGTCGAGCGGCGCCAACGATCCGCGCTGCAAGATTTTCATCCTGATGGGCAAGTCCGACCCGGACAACCCGGACCGGCACAAGCAGCAG
>JANNKD010000317.1:0-5733 GCA_031396115.1 Gammaproteobacteria bacterium | reverse complement strand
CAGTGAAGTCTTCCCGGCGCCCAAGATGGCCTTGACCGCTACCGTGACCTGCGCGGACGTCGTACCGAACGGGAGGCGGCGGACCCGACCCGACCCCGCTCGCACGGCCAAGCCGTTCGCTCGGAGAATGAGTACGGGCTTCTTCGCGCCCTCTCTGGCAGTGGTAATATAGAGTGTTTGTAGGTCGTCTCCGCCGAAAGAACAGCAGGAGACATTAGGAGCTGGTATTTCCACTATTTCAAGAATCTCTCCAATGTTCGGATTCCATCTGGCCACACATGAGCCGCCCCAATGGGCAATCCATAGCATTCCGTCACGGTCGATGGTCATTCCGTCAGGGCCGCCCATTTCACGGGGTACATCAATCACCCTGCGTTTGTTCGAAAGTACGGCAGTCTGTATCCTTCAGCGACTGCACGTTCTTGGCGATGTAGTCGCGCAGGCCCTGCTCGAGCGACTCGAGGTCGGCGCCGGTGGCGTTGAGGACTTCGGCGACGTTGGTGTCCGACAGCAGGGCGAGAAGCAGATGCTCGACCGTCAGCAGATCGTGACCGTCGGTCCTCGCCGCCACAAAAGCGGCATCCAGCGATTTCTGCAGTTCTTCCGAAAGGATGCTCATGCCGTGCTGCCAGAGTAGCGCGTTCCGACACCCATTTAAACAACTCCGGCCGGAATCACGCCTTTTCCATGACGGTGAGCAGTGGGTGCTGGTTGCGGCGGGCGTAGGCGTTGACCTGCGCCACCTTGGTCTCGGCGATTTCGGCCGGATACAGGCCGGCGACGCCGCGGCCCTGCGTGTGCACCTGCAGCATGATCTGCACGGCTTTTTCGCGCGGGTGGTAGAAGAACGACTGCAGCACCAGCACGACGAACTCCATCGGCGTGAAGTCGTCGTTGATCATCACGACCTTGAACAGCGGCGGCTGCTTGACGCGGGGCTTGGCCTCGTCAACGACGACATCCAGGGCACCCTGACGCTCAAGCTCGCTCATCGCCAAATAATAGCCAAACCGGACGCGCGCCGCGCCCCCCGTTGATTAGACAAAGGTCGGCGCGGAGGCGTACAAAGGAGGCGTCGGGGGGCGGCATGGCCGCCGCTTTCTCATTTGATCCCGTGCATGCCGCGGCGGATCAGCGGCGCGCAGGCCAGCGCGGCCACCGCGAATCCCAGGCCGATCCAGAGCGAGAGCGTGAACAGGTCGCCGTACTTGGCGGCGCTTTCGGCGACGCTCGCCGTTTCCCCCGGCTCCAGCGCCGACAGCTTGCCGAGCACGCTGTGCGCGAGGATCTCCGAATAGGCCGTGCCGAGGAACCACACGCCCATCATCAGGCTGACCACGCGCGCCACCGACAGGCGTGTCACGGCCGAGATGCCGATCGGATACAGGCACACCTCGCCGATCTCGAGGATGAAGTACGCCAGCACCAGCCACCAGATGCTGGCGTGCACGCCGCTCCCCGCGCCCTGCGCCGCCGCCATCAGCGGCAGGTACGCCAGGCCGCCGAACAGCACGCCGAGCGCGGTCTTCATCGCCGTGCTCGGGTTGCGGCCGCGCCGCTCCAGCCAGGGCCACAGCCAGGCGAACAGCGGCGACAAGGCGACGATGAAGAAACTGCCGAGGAAGGTCAGCGCACCGGCGGTCATCTCGAAACCGAGCAGGTTCTTGTCCATCAGGCGGTCGCTGAAGGCGACCCACGAGCCGTAGGTCTGCTCGTACAGCGTGTAGAACACCAGGCCGAACAGGACCAACCCGCCCAGGCTCAGCATGCGGCCACGCTCTTCGCGCGTGCACTGCGTGGCCAGGAACCAGGCGAGGTACGACGCGATGACGGCGCTGACCAGGTGCATCGCGCCCTGCACCGTCCACGTGTGCTGGATCAACTGCCAGATCACCAGCACGCCACCGAGCGCGGCCAGATAAATCAGGTGCTCGCGGCTCAGCGGGCCGAGCTTCTCGCGCAGGCGCGCCGGGTCGCGCGGCTCGGCGTGCCCGTGCAGGTGCCGCTGGCCCCCGAGGAACACGCCCAGGCCCGCGAGCATGCCGACGCCGGCCAGGCCGAAGCCGTACTTCCAGCCCCAGGTCTCCCCGACGTAGCCACACACGAGGCTGGCGAACAGCGCGCCGATGTTGATGCCGGCCACGAACAGCGTGAACCCCGAGTCGCGGCGCGGGTCGTTCTCCGCATAAAGCTTGCCGACGATGGTCGAGATGTTGGGCTTGAGGAAGCCGACGCCGGTGACGATCAGCGCCAGCGACAGGTAGAACACCTGCAGCGCCCGCGCGTCCTGCACGACCACGCCGTCGACCCTACGCGCCGCCTTGCCCTCGAACGCCATGCCGAAATGGCCGAGGCACAGCAGGATGCCGCCGAACACCACGGCCTTGCGCATGCCGAGCCAGCGATCGGCGATCAGGCCCCCGATCACCGGGACCGCGTACACCAGGCCGCCGTAGGCGCCGAGCAGCTCGTAGCTCGGAGCGTCGGCGAACAGGTGGTACTTGGTGATGTACAGGAACAGCAGCGCCTTCATGCCGTAGAAGGAGAAGCGCTCCCACATCTCGGTGAGGAAGCAGACGTACAGGCCCTTGGGGTGGCCGAACAGCTCCTGCGGTGCGGGCTGGCTCAAGCGGACGGTTTCGTCGCCGTGCGATACAGCAGCCACGCGACGCCGGCGACCAGGACCAGGCCCAGCCCCGCCCCGAAGTGCAGGTTCGCCGGCAGCGCCAGCACGTCGGCCTTGCCGGACATCACGATCGGGACCGCGATGAGGATGCCCATCAGCGCCTCGCCGGTGATGAGGCCCGCCGAGAACAGCACGCCCGGTTGATGCACGCGGTCCAGCGTGTCGTGAGCGGCGCCGACCACGCCATGGCGGCGCTCGACGAGGTACGCGAGCAGGCCGCCGAGGAAAATCGGCACCATCAGCTCGAGCGGCAGGTAGATGCCGATCGCCGCGGCCAGCACCGGCACGCGGAACCTGGCCTTGCGCGCCTTCAGCGTTTCGTCGAGCGCGATGATCGCCGCGCCGATGCCCATGCCGACGAAGATCATGTCCCACGGCAGTTTGCCGCCGAACATGCCCTTGGCGACGGAGGCCATCAGGTTGGCCTGCGGCGCCGCCAGCGCGTTCGGATGCGCGGCGTCGACGATGCCGATGCCGTAGGCCTTGGCCAGCAAGTTCAGCACCGGCGCCATGACCAATGCGCACGAGACGGCGCCGATGGCGAGCATGACCTGCTGTTTCCACGGCGTCGCGCCCACCAGGTAGCCGGCCTTGAGGTCCTGCAGGTTGTCGCCGCCAACCGCGGCCGCGCAGCACACCACCGCGCCGATCATGATCGCCGCGACCGGACCCAGCGGCGCGGTCGGTCCCATCAGCACCATCAGCACGAGCGAGGCGAACAGGATGGTGGAAATGGTCATGCCGGACACCGGGTTGTTCGACGAACCCACCAGGCCGGCCAGGTAGGCCGCGACCGATACGAACACGAAGCCGGCGATGATCATGACGATCGCCATCGGCACGCTGACGGTCCAGTCGTGCACGATCGCCTGGTACAGCGCGAGCAGCGGCAGCACGAACACGACGACACCGGCCAGCATCCACTTCATCGGGATGTCCTTGTCGGTTTCGGCGACCACTGTGCCGCTGCCCTTGCGGGTGGCGGCGATGCCGCTCTTGATGCCGGACAGCAGCGACTTGCGCATCGAGAACAGCGTCCAGATGCCGCCGATGAGCATGGCGCCGACGCCCAGATAACGGATCTGCGCGCCGCGGATGTTGCCCGCGATGCAGGCGGCCGCATCACCGCACTGCGTGGCGATGGCCGCGGCCAGCGCCGGGTCGTGGTCCAGGAAGAACGCGTGGTAGATCGGGATGGCGATGTTGTAGGACAGCACGCTGCCGGAAAGAACGACGATGCCGATGTTCAGGCCAACGATGTAACCGACGCCGAGCAGCGCCGGCGACAGGTTCATGCCCATGTAGCCGAGGTATTTGCCGAGGAACGTGGCGCCCGAGGCGTTGTCCGCGATCACGCGGAACCCGCTCTCGGCGGCCAGCTTCAGCACGGCACCGACCGTTGCGGCCAGCGCCAGGATCCTCACGCCGGGTCCCGGGTTCGCGCCCGCCTTCAGCACTTCCGCGGCCGCCTTGCCCTCGGGGAACGGCAGCGGCTCCTCGACGATCATCGTGCGGCGCAGCGGCACCGAGAACAGCACGCCGAGGATGCCGCCGAGGCCCGCGATCGCGAACACCCACCAATACTTGAAGTCCTCCCAGTAGCCCAGGATCACCAGCGCGGGAATCGTGAAGATGACCCCCGCCGCGATCGAAGCCGCCGCCGACGCGCCGGTCTGCACGATGTTGTTCTCCAGGATCGTGCCGCCGCCGAGCGCGCGCAGCACGGCCATCGACACGACCGCGGCCGGGATCGCCGTGGCGATGGTCAGGCCGGCAAACAGGCCGAGGTAGGTATTGGCCGCCGCCAGGATCATCGCGAGGATGATGGACAGCAGGACCGCGCGGAACGTCAACTGCCGGACAGGCGCTGGTGTGTTCATGTTTCCCCCGAAATAGAACCGCGCGAGTATAGCTTCCGCGCGCGCGCTCCCCTACGCTAGCCGCAAATGACCCGGCTCTTTGCGGCCCTGCCGCTGCTGCTGTTCGCCGGCGCCGTCGTGGCGGCGCCCCAGCCGTTCACGGCGCGCGACCTGGTCGCGCTCGAGCGCGTCAGTGACCCGCATCTGTCACCCGATGGCCACACGGTCGCCTACCAGCTGCGGCAGACCGACCTCGAGGCGAACAAGGGCATCAACGGCATCTGGCTGGTGGACCTGTCGCAGAAGAATGCCGCACCGCGCCGCGCCACCTCCGCGGGCAGCGAATCCAACACCCCTCGCTGGTCGGTGGATGGGCGGCTGTACTTCCTGTCCGCGCGCTCCGGCAGCCAGCAACTGTGGCGGCTGGACCTGCGCGGCGGTGAAGCCGAACAGGTGACCCGGCTGCCGCTCGACGTCGGCGCGTTCCGCCTCGCGCCCGACGGCCGCACGGCCGCGGTGGCGCTCGAGGTGTTCGCGGACTGCGTCACGCTGGCCTGCACCGCCAGGCGGATCGAGGAACAGTCCAGGTCCAAGGCCAGGGGCCTGCTCTACGACCAGCTGTTCGTGCGCCATTGGGACACCTGGAAGAACGGCACGCGTTCGCAGCTGTTCCTCGCGAACCTGGCAGCGCCGGCCGCCGAGCCGAAGCTGCTGACGACGGGCATCGACGGCGACGTGCCGACCAAGCCGTTCGGCGGCGACGAAGAATTTGTGTTCTCGCCCGACGGCCGCACGCTGTTCTTCACCGCGCGCATCGCCGGCAAGACCGAGGCCTGGTCCACCAATACCGACATCTGGCGCGTGGCGGTGACCGGCTCGGCCAAGCCCGAGAACCTCAGCGCGCCGAATCCCGGTTACGACGTCGGCCCGATCGTTTCGCCCGACGGCAAGACCCTGGCCTGGCGCTCGATGAAGCGCGGCGGCTTCGAGGCTGACCGCAACCGCATCCTGCTGCGCGACCTTGCCGGCGGCGCGGTGCGCGAGCTGGCGCCGGACTGGGACCGCTCGCCCGGCGCGCTGGGCTGGTCGGCCGACGGCCGCACGCTCTATGCCATCGCCGACGAGCTCGGCCAGACCCCGCTGTTCGCGATCGACGCCCGGTCCGGCGCGGTCAAGCGCCTGGTCGAG
>JANNKD010000314.1:0-4088 GCA_031396115.1 Gammaproteobacteria bacterium | reverse complement strand
CGCCGGCTCCAACCAGGTTTCCCCCGACCCCGGCCGCGGCACGCGCTTCACCATCCAGCTGCCGGCGCCGGCGCAGCAAGCCGCCGCTTAGGGCTGGGAAACAAAAAAAAAGGCCGGCAGAGCCGGCCTTTTCTTACCGCGTTCCGCTTACTTCTTGGCGTCGCCCTTCTCGATCGAGACCAGCTCGACCTCGAAGACCAGCGCTTCGTTCGGGCCGATCTTGGCGCCGGCGCCGCGCTCGCCGTAGGCCAGGGCCGACGGGATGTACAGCTTGGCCTTGCCGCCGGTCTTGACCAGCTGCAGGCCCTCGGTCCAGCCCGGAATGACGTTGCCGAGCGGGAATGTGACCGGCTGGCCGCGTGAGTAGGAGCTGTCGAACTCGGTGCCGTCGATCAGCGTGCCCTTGTAGTGCACGGTGACCTTGTCGCTGGCCTTCGGCATGGCGCCGCTGCCCTCGGCGAGGATCTCGTACTGCAGGCCGCTGGCCGTGGTCTTCACGCCCGAGCGCTTGCCGTTCTCGGCCAGGAATTTCTCGCCGGTTTCCTTGGCGGCAGCCGCCTTGGCGGTACGTTCTTCCATCTGTTTCTCCTGCAGGCGGCGCGACACTTCGGTCTTGACCTTCTCGCGCGCTGCGTCGTCCAGGCGCGGCTCCTTGCCGGCCAGGGCCTCTTGCATGCCGTTGATCAATGCGTCGATGTCCACCTCGCCCTTGACGGGCGCGAGGGACTTGCCGATGTCCACGCCGATGGCGTAGCCGAACTTCTGCGCGTCCGTGGTCAGCTCGGACTTGGCGTGTTCGCCGTCTTTCTGGGCGCAGGCGGAGGCCAGGGCGGCCGTCAGCGCCACGGCGATGAGTTTCTGGGTCAGGTTCATTTAATGACTCGGTTTGGGATGTGAAAACGCGGGGCTCGGGCCCCGCGGGGCGCAGAGTGTATCGCGGCTGCGCTCAGGGCGCGTTGACCCCCGGCCGGCGCGCGAGGATCTGCAGGACGGTCTGCTGCGCCTCGCCGCCGAGCAGCTCCATGGAGCGGTCGGCGATGCGGTCGATGCGCTCGTCCACTTCCAGGGTCCGGTCCTCGCGCTCGACCACCAGGCCCTGCTCGATCAGGGTACTGACGTAGGCGCGGAACAGGGAGGAGTCGAAGAACTCCGGCGCGTTGCGGCCGGTCAGCACCGCCATGCGCTCGGCGAACAGGCGGCAGTCGGCCTCGAAGCGCGCGCGCTCGATGCGGCCGAGCTTGCGTTCCTCGGACAGCAGCAGGGCCGACAGGCAGTAGCGCTCGAAGGTCTCGCCCATGACGCGCCCGAGCGTGACCAGCCGGGCGAAGGCCGGCGAGTTGAACTCCGGCCGCCGCAGCATGCCCTCGCCGGCGCGCGTCAGCAGCCCGAGGTTCACCATCACTTCGATGGTCTCGCGCACCACCGGCTCGAGCTGGACCGCGTCCCAGCGCAGGAAGAACTGCGAGTAGAGGAACGGGTACAGCACGTTGCAGCCGCTGACGATGGCCGACTCGGACACACCGTAGCGGCTGCGGAAGAAGTTGGCGATCAGCGAGGGCAGCGCGAACAGGTGGTGGATGTTGTTGCGCGCGTAGGTCATCAGCGCGGCTTCGCGCGACTGCGCCACGATCAGGTCGCCCCAGGCGTGCTCGACGCGCGACACCCGCGAGATCGGCGCCGCCCAGTCGACGATGGCCTGCGCGTCGGTCATCGGCACGTGCTGATCGGGCCCGTACGGCCGGCCCTGCAGCAGCTGCACCAGCAGCTCGACCTGCTCGCGCAGGTCGGCCTCGGCCGCCGCCTTCTGCGGCGAGGCCAGCAGCGCCAGGCCCAGCAGCCCGGTCGGCGTGGCGACCGCGGCGCTGTTCACGCGCCGCATGGTCTCCTGCGCCAGCTCGGCGATCAGGTTCGGAAAGCCCGTCGGGCGCTCTTCGTTGGCCGGCACCAGCGCCTCGCGCCAGCCCGGCAAGTGCGCATCGGCAAACTCGTCGAGCCGGATCGGCTCGCCGAAGTTCAGGTAGACCCGGCCGTAGGACTTGGTCAGCATGCGCGTGGCCTTGAGCAGGCCCTGCACCGACTCCTTCTCCTTCTGCGCGCCCTTGAGTTCCTTCAGGTAAGTGTTGATCTCCCACACGCGGTCGTAGCCGATGTGCACCGGCAGGAACAGCACCTTGCGCGCGCGCTGGCGCAGCGCCGACTCCACGACCATGGCCATCAGGCCGGTCTTCGGTGCGAGCAGGCGGCCGGTGCGCGAGCGCCCGCCCTCGGGGAAGAACTCGATCGGGTAGCCGCGCTGGATCAGCGAGTCGACGTAGGCGCGGAACACGGCGGTGTACAGCGCATCGCCGCCGAACTTGCGCCGCATGAAGAACGCGCCGCAGCGGCGCAGCAGCGGCCCGATGACCGGCAGGTTCAGGTTCTCGCCGGCAGCGATGTGCGGCGCCACCAGCCCGCCGAGGTACAGCACGTACGACACCAGCAGGTAGTCGGCGTGGCTGCGGTGCGCCGGCAGGTAGACCAGCACGTTCGACTGCGCCAGCTCGCGCACGCGCTCGAGGCCGCGCGTCTCGATGCCCTTGAAGATCTTGTTCCAGACGCCGCCGAGGATCAGGCGCAGGAAGTTGATCGAGGCGTTGGAGTAGTCGGCCGCGATCTCGTCGGCGACCTTGCGCGCGCGTCGCGTCGCCTGCTCGAGGGTGTGGCCCCTGAGCTTGGCCTCGCGCTCGATGGCCTCGCGCACCGGCGCGGTGGCCAGCAGCTCGCGCACCACCACGGCGCGGCGCAGCAGGTTCGGGCCGAGCGTGGCCGTGCGGTTGCGCAGGAAATGGAAGTGCAGCGCGCGGGTGAGCTTGCGCACCGCGCGCTGCGGGTCGGCGGCGGCGCCAGCGGCGGCTGAGCCTGGCCCAGCGTCCATGTAGGCGCGGAACGCCAGCGGCAGGCCGAAGGCGACCAGCACGTTGAAGCCGTTGAACAGGATGGTGAAGAACTTGCGCATGACGCCGGCGCCCGGCGCGTCGGAGAACAGCAGCTTGAACAGCGAGGTTTCCTTGTCCGGCTCGCGGCCCCAGAAGATCGACACCGGCACCAGTTGCACGTCGAACACCGGGTTGGACACGGCCCGCTGCAGCAGGCGGTCGATGTCGCTGATCTCGCCGCCGCGCTGGCTCTCGAGCCGGCTCTCCAGCAGCACCGACAGGTACAGGAAACCCGGGCGCAACAGGGTCGGCAGGTCGTTGCCGGTGCGGTGCGGCCGCGGCAGGCCCTGGTCGCGGCACACGCGGTCGAGGACGAACAGGTCCGACCAGGAGCGCTCCGGCAGCACGAAGCAGACCGGGCGGCTGGGATCGAGGTTGAGGCGCGCGGCGACCGGGTCCGGCGCCACGCGGTACCGCACCAGCCAGAGCATCGGCTTGCGCAGCCACCAGGCGAGCGTGAACAGCAGCTCGTTCAGCATCCCGCTCCCCAGTCTTGCCTTGTAAGGGCGGGAGTTTAGCGGATGGCTGCGACCATTCCCCCGTTCGCTGCATCGCACAATTGACCCGCCCCAAGCTGATGGGGTATCAACCGCCCTTCGCGCCGAGCGGCGCCGCCGTCAAAACGGAACCATTCAAATGAACCAGCCAACCTGGCTCGGCCACCCGCGTGGCCTCGTGACGTTGTTCATGACCGAGTTCTTCGAGCGCTTCACCTATTACGGGATGCGCGCGCTGCTCGTGCTGTTCATCGTCGCTGCGGCGGACGGCGCCAACCCCGGCTTCGGCATGAGCCGGCAGGACTCCGGCTCGATCTGCGGCCTCTACACCGGCGCGGTCTACCTGTTCTCCCTGCCCGGCGGCTGGGTCGCCGACCGCCTGATCGGCCAGCGCAACGCCGTGTTCTGGGGCGGCGTCATCATCATGATCGGCAACTTCATCCTGTCGATCCCCGGCGCACCCTCGCTGTTCTACGTCGGCCTGTGCGTGATCGTGGTCGGCGTCGGCCTGCTCAAGCCGAACATCTCGGCCATCGTCGGCGAGCTGTACAAGGACCTGCCGGGCGCCAAGCGCGACGCCGGCTTCTCGATCTTCTACGCCGGCATCAACCTCGGC
>JANNKD010000290.1:0-16194 GCA_031396115.1 Gammaproteobacteria bacterium | reverse complement strand
GGGCGGCGCGGTACGGCGCCTCGCCCAACTCCGCGAACCGCGCGCGCACCGCCGTCCGGTCCAACCCTAATCGGTACACCCGCCCCACCCCCGGCGCGCCACGCGGCGCGCCGACCTCTCCCCGCAAGCGGGGAGAGGTGTTGTCGGTGGTGGTCGGTGAGGTCATCGGTTCAGCGCGTGCGGGGGCACAGCTCCGTGGCGCGGAAGAAATAGGCGATCTCGGTCCGGGCGTTGTCGAGCGAATCCGAGCCGTGCACGGCGTTCTCGTCGATGCTCCTGGCGAAATCGGCGCGGATCGTGCCCTTGGCGGCCTTCTTCGGATCGGTGGCGCCCATGATGTCGCGATGCTTCATCACGGCGTTGTCGCCTTCGAGCACCGACACCATCACCGGGCCGGTGGTCATGAATTTCACCAGGTCCTTGAAGAATGGCCGTTCCCTGTGGACGGCGTAGAAACCTTCCGCCTCGCCGGGCGTCATGTGTTTCATGCGCGCGGCGATGATCTTCAGGCCGGCGGCTTCGAAGCGGTTGTAGATATCGCCGATGTGATTCTTGCCGACCGCGTCAGGCTTGATGATGGACAGGGTGCGTTCAACCGCCACGTGCAAAGCTCCTAGAAAAGTTAGGGAAAACAGCAATCTGGCGCCTTTGTAGGCACCTGAAAAATCAGGAAATTGTAGCAGGAGTCGCCGCTCCCGCGGGAGCTCAGGCGGCGGTTTTTTGGACCGAAAAGCTCTCGCCGCAGCCGCACAGGGCCTCGGCGTTGGGGTTCTCGAACCTGAACACTTCGTTGAGGCCTTCCTTGCGGAAGTCCACGACCAGGCCGTCGAGCATCGGCAGCGTGTCGCGTGCCACGAACACCTTGGCGCCGTGCGACTCGAACACGGCTTCGTCCGCCTCGGGCTGGTCGGCATAGTCGAGCAGGTAGGCGTAGCCGGAGCAGCCGGAGGCCTTCACGCCCACGCGCAGGCCGAGCCCGCGGCCGCGGGCCTCGATCTGCTGCTGTACGCGCCGGGCGGCGCTTTCGGTCAATCGGATCATGTCGGTGCGAGGGACTTTATGGCGTCCTCCCCCAGGAGAGCACAATGGAGGCGATCCTCCGGAATTTCAAGGGCTTGCCGGATTTCCCGGCCACGGATCGTGGCCAGGTCCGCCAGCGTGCTGCCGATCGCGCGCTCGCACAGCCAGCCGCCGACAGCGATGGTGGCCGGGCAGCCGAAGGCCTGGAAGCGCGCGTCCTCGATCACCTCGCCGTTCAGGCGGACCCACAACTCGAGGCGGTTGCGATTGGCGGGGGTCGATGCCACGCCCTTGAGGACGCGGGCGCCCTCCAGCGCACCGGCTCGTGGCGGTTCGGTGAACAGCCGCCAGACCGGTTCCGAATAGCCGAACGGATTCATGCCGTCTCGCGCCAGAGCGGCGACAGCGCGCGCAGCCGGCGCACCTGGTTCACGACCTGCGCGGCGGCGGTGTCGATTTCCTCCGCGGCAGTGGTCCGGCCGAGCGAGAAGCGCAGGCTGGCATTGGCGAGGTCATCGTCGCGGCCCAGAGCGCGCAGCACGTAGGACGACTCGCCGGTGCCCGACGAGCAGGCCGAGCCGCTCGAGCCGGCAAGTTCCGGCAGCGAGGCGCGCAGACTCTCGCCCTCCACGCCGGCAAAGCTCACGTTCAACACGCCGGCCACGCGCGGCGCCGCCTCGCCGTTGACGAAGATCTGCGGCAGCGCGCGCAGCCGCTCGAGCAGGCGGTCGCGCAGCGTGCCGAGCCGCTCGTGGTCGACGGCCAGGCGTTCGCCGGCAACCTGGAACGCGGTGCCCATGCCGACGATCTGGTGCGTGGGCAGCGTGCCCGAGCGCATGCCCTGCTCGTGGCCGCCGCCGTGCAGTTGCGGCGCCAGGCGCGCGCGCGGGCGCTTGCGCACGAACAGCGCGCCCATGCCCTTGGGCCCGTAGATCTTGTGCGCCGACAGCGACATCAGGTCCACCGGCACCGCGCGCAGGTCGATCGCGACCTTGCCGGCGGCCTGCGCCGCGTCGACATGGAACAGCACGGACTTCGCCCGCAGCGCCGGCGCCAGCGCGGCGATGTCCTGGATCACGCCGGTCTCGTTGTTGACCCACATCAGCGAGACCAGCACGGTCTCGGGTGTCAGCGCCGCGAGCACCTGCTCGGGCGACACGCGGCCGTCGGTGCCGGGCTTCAGGTAGGTGACCTTCGCGCCCTGGGTCTCGAGATGGCGGCAGGTGTCGAGCACGGCCTTGTGCTCGGTCATCGACGTCACGATGTGCCGGCCGCGTTCCTTGTAGAAATCAAAGGCGCCCTTGATGGCGAGGTTGTCGGACTCGGTCGCGCCGGAGGTCCACACGATCTCGCCGGGCTCGGCGCCGATGAGCCGGGCAACCTGCCCTCGCGCCTGTTCCACGGCGTCGCGCGCACGCTTGCCCTCGAGATGGTCGGAGGCGGGATTGCCGTGCACGCCGCCCGGTTTGAGGAACGGCAGCATCGCCTCGAACACCGCCGGGTCGAGCGGCGTGGTGGCGGCGTGGTCGAGGTAGATCATGTGGCGGTGCGCATCATGCCCGGCATCGCCGCGCCCAGGCCAGCGAGCAGCTCGCGCAGGGCGGCGGCGAAGCGGTCCACGTCATCCTCGGTGTTGTCCTTGCCCAGGCTGACGCGGATCGCGCACAGCGCCAGTTCCGCGGGCACGCCCATGGCCAGCAGCACGTGACTGGGCTCGTCGGTGCCGCTGGCGCAGGCCGAGCCCGACGACACCGCGAAGCCCTGCTTGTCGAGCAGGCCGAGCAGGGTTGCGCTGTGCACGCCGGCGACGGCGAACTGCAGCGTGTTGGGCACGCGCGGCGCGCGCGCGCCGAACAGGGTCAGGCCCGGCAGGCCGGCCAGCCGCGCCTGCAGGCGGTCGCGCAGGCGCTGCGCCCGCTCGCGGCGCAGGTCGAGTTCGGCGAGCGCCAGCTCGGCCGCCACGCCGAAGCCAACGATGGCGGCGACGTTCTCGGTGCCGCCGCGCAGGTTCTTTTCCTGGCCGCCGCCGTGCAGCAGTGGCTCCAGCGCGACGCCACGGTCTGCGATCAACGCACCAGCGCCCTTGGGGCCGTAGATCTTGTGACTCGACAGGCTCATCAGGTGCGCGCCCGAATCCGGAAAGCTGAGCGGAATCTTCCCGGCGGCCTGGACCGCGTCGGCATGAAACACGGTGGTGCCGGGTGCTCCGGCCTTTCGCGCCTGGGTTGCGAGCGCGGCAACATCCTGGATGACGCCGGTTTCGTTGTTGGCGACCATGCAGGACACCAGCCGCACGTCGCCGCCGGTGAGCTGGCGCGCGTAGGCGGCCGCGTCCACGCGCCCCTCGCCGTCCACCGCGATCGTCTCGACCTTCCAGCCCTGCGCGGCCAGCGCCCGCATCGGCTCGAGCACGCACGGGTGCTCGACGCCGGAATATAGCAACCGTCCACGCTTCGCGGCAGCGGCAATTCCCTTGATGGCGAAGTTGTTCGCTTCGGTGCCGCCGCTGGTGAAGGTCACCTCGCCCGGATCGGCCCCGACCAGCGCCGCCACCTGCGCGCGCGCAGCCTCGACCGCGTCGCGCGCGGCGCGGCCCGGGCGGTGCTGGCTCGACGGGTTGGCGTATGGGCCGTTCAGGAACGGCAGCATTACCTCGAGTACGCGCGCATCGAGCGGCGTTGTCGCGTTGTGGTCCAGGTAGATCATGATGGGATGTCATCCTGAGCGAAGCGAAGGATCTCGTACGAGATTCCTCGCTACGCTCGGAATGACACGGATCACTACAGCGCCTTGCGCTCTTTCGAAGGCGGCTCGACCGGATCCGGCTCCAGCCCGCGCTCCGTGACCTTGCCTTCGGCGCAGAAGTCCGGCAGCTCGAGGTGCTTGAGCTCGAGCTCCGGCATGCGCGCGTCGAGCCGGTGCAGCAGCTTGCACAACTCGATCACGCGGTCGTCGAGCTCGTGGATGTGGTCGAGCATCGCGCCGATGGCGTTGGCCACCGGGTCGGGCATGTCGCGCGAAAGGCCGTACGCGTCGAAGCCCATCTTCCTGGCGATGGCGACGACTTTTTCCGACGGCGCGCGCACTTCCTGCACGACGCGCGCCGGGATGCCGACCATGGTCGCGCCGGCCGGGACTTCCCTCACCACTACGGCATTGCTGCCGACGCGCGCGTTGTCGCCGACCGTGAAGGGCCCGAGGATCTTGGCGCCCGCGCCCACCACGACCCCGTTGCCGAGCGTCGGGTGGCGCTTGCCCTTGGACCACGACGTGCCGCCCAGCGTGACGCCCTGGTAGAGCGTGACGTCGTCGCCGATCTCGGCGGTCTCGCCGATGACCACGCCGGCGCCGTGATCGATGAACAGGCGCCGGCCGATCGTCGCGCCCGGGTGGATTTCGATCAGCGTGAACCAGCGCGCGACCTGCGAGACCAGCCGGCCGAGCCACTTCAGGCCATGCGTCCAGAGCCAGTGGCTGAGGCGGTGCGCCCACACGGCCTTCAGCCCCGGATAGCAGGTCAGCACTTCCCAGGTCGAGCGGGCGGCGGGGTCGCGTTCGAACACGCCCCGGATGTCTTCGCGCATGCGAGTGAACATGGAAATGCCGGCCAAAGCCGTTTTCTGTTGCCGAAACATGAGTTTAGACCTTATGTTGCGGGGCAACCAGCACGGAGGAAAGCATGAGCGCGACCGGTTTTCGGCCCTCGGGCTATGTCTTGCTGGCCGGGCTGACCCTGCTCAACGTGCTGAATTTCGCCGACCGCTTCCTGCTGGTCAGCTTTGCGCCCTCCATCATCAGGGACCTGGAGCTGACCAAGTTCCAGTTCACGCTGCTGGCCGGCCTGGTGTTCAGCGTGTTCTACGTGCTGTTCGGGTTGCTCGCCGGCTCGCTCGCCGATCGCCACCACCGGCCGCGCCTGATCGCCGCCGGCCTCGCCGTCTGGAGCGCGCTGACCGCCGCCACCGGCCTGGCGCTCAACTTCGCGCACGTCGCCGCGGCGCGGGTTTTTATCGGCATCGGCGAGGCGGTGCTGACGCCCTCGGCCATGTCGATGCTGTCCGACACCCTGCCGCCGCGGCGCCACGGTCTCGCCGCCGGCGTGTATTACCTCGGCATCCCGGTCGGCATCGGCTCGAGCTTCATCTTTGCCGGCGTCATGGGGCCGGTTCTCGGCTGGCGCGGCACCTTCATGACACTGGGAGCCGTCGGCCTGGTCGCCTCGCTGCTGGTGCTGCTGGTGCGAGATCCACCGCGCGGCGGCGGCGCGGCGCTGGGCCCCGAAGCGCAACGCATCGGCTCTTTCCGGGACAGCGCCATCGGCATGGCGCACGCGCTGCGCACGACGCCGGTGCTGGTGCTGACGCTGATCGGCGCAGCCGCGGCGATCTTCGTGCAGGGCGCGACGGTGCTGGACATCGTCTGGTGGGTACAGGAGCGCGGCTACACCGAGAGCCGCGCGCAGCAACTCACCGGCGTGTTGTTCCTCAGTGGCGGCTTCCTCGGCGCGATCGTCGGCGGTGCCGGCGCGGACGCCGCGTACCGGCGCAATCGTGGCGGCCGGCTGATGTTCCTCGCCGTGGCTTACCTGCTGGTCGCGCCCATCGGCGTGTTCTACCGCCTCGCCCCGCCCGATACGGTGTGGTTCTACGGCGCGGCGTTCATCGGCGCAGCCAGCTTCATGTTCCCGTACGGCGCGACGTTCTCCACCGTGCAGGAGGTCGTGCCCGTCAACCTGCGCGGGGCCTCGGTTGCGCTGCTGATCCTGTTCAACACGCTGATCGGCCACGCCGGCGGCGCGGCACTGGCCGGCTATCTCGCCGATCGCTTCACCGCCAGCGGCATGGAGCAGCCGCTGACCTGGGCGGTGCTGCTCGCCGCAACCCCCGGCGTGCTCACGATCCCGGCGTTCTGGTGGGCCGCGCGCTTGCACGCGCGGCCCACCGAACCCCGCTAAGACTGCTTAGGGCGACTCGACGAACACCACGGTACGGACGCGCTCGACGGCGCCGTCCAGGTGACGCAGCGCGCCGAGGTACTTCGTCCCGGGTGCCAGGCCGCTCCAGCTGTAGTTCACCGTGCCGGTGCCGCCAATCGTGGCGCTGACCGGGAAGCTGACCGCGGGGTTGCCGAAGCTGACCGTGGAGTTGCCAAGGCTGGGATTGACGTTCCAGTTGAACAGCGTGTAGTTCGCGTCCGGACCATCGGTCGCGAAGCCGTGGACGTACACCGTCCAGTTGCCCGCCGCCGGGTTGATTACGGTGACCGCCTCGGCTGAGGTCGCGCCGGCGCTGACGAATTGCACCACGCCGGCCGGGTTGGCGACCCAGATGTCGATGTCGTCGTTGCCGTCGGTGAACTCATCGAACATCGCGAAGCGCGCCACCAGCGTGCCCGCCGGGACCGCCACCGTGTGCGCGGTGTAGCCCTGGCCGGCCGTCGGCGCCGCCGAATTGAACGTATCGAGCGGATCGTCGACCACGTTGCCGGTCTGGGTCAGCGCCGGCGTCAGGCCGCGCGGGTCGACCGAGTACGGGCCCGTGAAGCCAAACCGCACCGGGAAGCTCGTGCTGCCGCTGGCGCCCGAGAGGTTCAGGTTGGCGGGTGCGGACAGTCCGACCGGGCGGATGACGAGCGGGCTCTTGACGTTGTGCCCCGCACCGTCGCTCCAGGTCAGCGAGCCGAACGTGTAGGCGTTCAGCGTCGCCGTGGTCCGCGTGAACGTCACCGTGTAGTCCGCCGACTGCCCGGGGGCAAGCGTCAAGGTGGCCGGAGCCACCGACACGGTGATGCCCGCGGGCGCGACGACGCTCACGGAATACGTGCCGGCCGGGCCGACGTTCTTGACCGTGCGCTTGACCGTCTGCGTCCCGGCCATGTCGCCGATGGCGATGGAGGCCTGGTTCAAGTCGCTCGGATCCATCGGTGCAGCGCAGCCGGTGAGCTGGCCGGTGCCGCAGATGAAGTTCAGCCAGTCGTTGAAGCCATGGTCGTAGACCAGGCCCGGATCGACGGCCGCATTGATGTTGACGTGGCCGGCACCCTGCGCGAACGGGCTGATGCTGGTGCCCGTACCGAAGATCGGCGTCGCGGTCGTCATCATCGCGGACTTGATCATCATCGGCGACCAGCCGGGATGGCGCTGCTTCATCAGCGCGGCGAGGCCGGCGATGTGCGGAGCCGACATCGAGGTGCCGCTCAGGAAGCCGAACAGTTCGCCACCCTCAGCGGGGGGCGAAACGCCGGCCAACACGTCAACGCCCGGCGCCGTGATGTCCGGCTTCAGGATGTCGCCGCCGGCGGCCTGGATCGGCCCGCGCGACGAGAACGCTGCGATGAACGGCGCCTGCGTGGTGCCGATGCCTTCATTCGCCAGCGAGGCGGTCGCGCCGGGCGTGCCATCCACGTAGGCCTTGATCACCGGGCCCACGATGTGGTCGACGTGGATGCTGGGCACCGAGTGGAAATCGCCGTTCAGCGTGTTGGCCGTAAGGTTGCGCAGGATCATGGCGAGGCCGCCGGCCTGTTGCACCGCGAGGCTCTTGTCGACGCGCGCGTTGATGCCGCGGTCGCACAGCACCATCTTGCCCCCCACCACGGCCGGGTTGAGGTGACCGATGAAGCACAGTTGCACGCGCGTGATGAACGGCGTCGGATCTGCTGGCGTCGGGTCGAGCGCCGCCGGGGCGTTGCCCGCGTAGATCAGCGGCGTTGAGCCAATGCCTGCGGTCAGCGAGGCGCCGGTGAACGTGAAGCCGTTGCCGAGCGTGCCCGAACCGGCGAAGAACCGGTCATGCGTGCTGGCAGCGACCGTCATGGTCCAGGGTCCCGGCGAGGCGACCGTCGACGCGGTCGGGCCGTCGTTGCCGCCCGAAGCGGCGACGAACACGCCGGCGTCGGCCGCGAACAGGAACGCGACCTGGACGACGTCGAGGAAGTTGGTGCGCGTGGCGCCGATGGAGTGGTTCAGCACGTCCACGCCGTCAGCGACGGCCTGGTCGATCGCGGCTGCGCGGTCGGAACCGAAGCACGAGGCCAGGGCACCGGGTGCGCGCCAGCACACCTTATAGATGGACAGGCGGGCGCGTGGCGCCATGCCGCTGGCGCTGCCCAGCGAGAAGCCGGCGACGCTCGCCGGCACGCCGAAGTTGCCGGCGGCCGTGGTCGCGGTGTGCGTGCCGTGGCTGTCGGAGTCGCGGCACGACAGGAACTCGTCGTCGGCGACGTTGCCGGCGCCGAAGCCGTCAATGAAAGACTGGCAGCCGATCAGTTTCTGGCTGCACATCGAGGCGTTGAAGCCTTCGCCCGGCGTGCACTTGCCGTGCCAGCCCGGAATCTGGTGATAGTCGAGCTTTCCGGTCACGCCATTGTTGTTGGTGCCGGTGCGGTCCGAAACGCTCGGATGCTCCGGCCAGATGCCCGTGTCGAGGTCGCCGATGATGATGTCCTCGCCGGCATTGGCGGGCCCACCCAGCTGCTCCCACAGGCCGCCCGCAGCGGTCAAGCCGAGGAAGGTGGGGGTGGACAGCGTATCCACGAACTCGGCCACATCCTGCTCGACCGAGACCACGCCGGGCACCTTGGCCAGGCGTGCAGCCTGGTCGGCCGTCAGCCGGGCCGCGAAACCGTTCACCGCATAGCGGTAGTCATACAGCTTCTGGCCGCCGCCGACCTTGGCCAGCATCTGGTCATGGCGCGAGTCCAGATAAGAGGCATAGCGCACCACTTCCGGGGAATTCGGGTTGATCTTGTTGCCGCGGGTGGGCTTGGTCGCCTTCAGTCCCGCGATGCCGCCGGTGTAGCCCACGACCGGGGACTCGCTCATGCGAACCAGATAGTTCTGGCTGACCCGCTGCTTGGGCGCACTGGCGCCGTCTTCCTGGACCGGGGCGGCGGAAATGCCGGCGGCCGCGCACACAAGCGCGACGCCCAGCATGGATGCTGTGGCTCTAAAAATGCGGGTCATGTCAGCTCCTAAAAAGGTGGCTGCAGGACGCCGTTGTCAGGGGCATTGCAGAAGCTCATCCCCCGACAAGCGGTCCTGCGAACGGCGCGATTCTAGAACAATTCCTCTTCCCTGTGTGACTTGCATCACAGTCACCCATGGGGGCCTGCCCGGCCCTCCACGGCGGCCAGGATGCCCCGCAGGATGTTCATCTCGTTCTGGTCTGGGGCGGCCCGGGCGTACATACGCTTGAGCCGGCGCATCAGCTGGCGAGGATGGTCCGGGTTGAGGAACCTTATATGGACCAGCACGCGCTCGAGGTGCTGGAAGAACAGCTCCATCTCGTTGTTGTCCACCGGCTCGCGCTCGGGCGCCCCGGGCAACTCGGGCTCCGCCGCCAGTCGCAGCTCGTAGCACAGGATCTGCACGGTGGCAGCGAGGTTCAGCACGCGGAATGCGGGGTCGGCCGGCACGCTGACCAGCTCGTGGCACGCCTCGAGGTCGTCGTTCGACAGCCCGACGCGCTCCGGACCGAACAGCAGCGCGATACGGCCGGCGATGCCGCGCGCCAGGCGCGGCGCCAGCTCGCGCGGCGTGGTCGTGTTGTGCGGCAGCGAGCGCAGCCGCGCCGACGTGCCGACCACGTAGGCACAATCGGCGATCGCGGTCTGCAAATTCGCGAACACCTGCGCGCGCTCGAGCACGTCGGCCGCGCCGACCGCCAGGTCCGAGGCGTCCTTGTGGGGAAACTTTTCCGGACGCACCAGGGCCAGATCAGACAAGCCCATGGTCTTCATGGCTCGGGCGGCCGCACCGATGTTTCCCGGGTGCTGCGGCTCGACGAGCACGATGCGGACGCGCGAAAGCAGTGAATCGTTCATCGCGGAATCTTCGCCGATTTGCGGCTGCTATGATTGCGCCCCCATGCAACCCCTCGAGCACATCGCGGTGACCGCCGCGCGCGCGGCCGGCAACTTCATCATGCGGCATCTCGACCGGGCCGACACTCTCAAGGTGGCGCGCAAGGGCCGCAACGACTTCGTCTCCGAGGTGGATCGCGGCGCCGAGGCCGAGATCATCCACACCATCCGCAAGGCGCACCCGGACCACGCCATCCTGGCCGAGGAAGGCGGCGCCGACGGCAAGAACGACTGGCTGTGGATCATCGATCCGCTCGACGGCACGACCAATTTCCTGCACGGCTTTCCGCATTTCGCCGTGTCCATCGCCGCCCAGCACAAGGGCAAGTTGCAGCTCGGCGTGATCTACGCGCCGTGCACCCAGGACCTCTATGTGGCGCTGCGCGGCGGCGGCGCGGTGCTGAACTCGCGCAAGATCCGCGTCAGCAAGACCGTCAATCTCGACGAGAGTCTGGTCGGCACCGGCGTGCCGATCCGCTCGGGCGCCAACCTCGACAGCTACTTGCCGCAGCTGCGCGCGGTGGTCGAGAAGACCGCCGGCGTGCGGCGCGCCGGCTCGGCCGCGCTCGACCTGGCCTACGTCGCCTGCGGCCGGCTCGATGCGTTCTGGGAGCTGGGCCTGAATGCCTGGGACATGGCGGCCGGCGTGCTGATGGTCGAGGAAGCCGGCGGCGTGGTCAGCGAGCTCTACGGCGGCGACGATCCGCTCAAGACCGGCAACGTGCTGGCGGCCAACACCAAGATGCATGAGCAGCTGGCGCCGCTGCTGCGCGCGATCAGATGAAGTAGGCCGCGACGAAGATTCCGACCATCGCCAGCGACAGCGCCAGCTTCGCCAGCGTGCCGAACAGCAAGCCCATCCAGGTCGCGATGCCGACGTCCATCGCCTGATCCAGCCGGCCGCGCGCGATCATCTCGCCGGCGACCGCGCCGACGAAGGGGCCGAGCAGCAGGCCGAAGATCCCGCCGAAGAACAGGCCGGCGAACGTCCCGATCATCGCGCCGGCGATGGCCTGGCGGCTGGCGCCGACTTTCTTCGCGCCGAGAGCGGTGGCAACGAGGTCCACCGCCATGGCCAGCAGCGTCAGCACGCCGAGCACGCCGAGGGTCCAGCCGCTGACCCGCGTGTAATCGTCGATCCAGGCGGCGAGCCACAGGCCGGCAAGCACCAGCGGCACGCCGGGCAGCGCAGGCAGCACGGCGCCAGCGAGCCCGGCCAGCACCAGCAGGGCGACCAGCAGCCATAGCAGCGCGGTGCCCATCGCCGCCTCAGGGCATCTTGTCCGCGTGCTCGTCCAGCTTGGGCGGCAGCAGGTCTTCGCGCGTGAGGCCGATCGCCACGGCGAGGTTGGTCGAGATGTAGATCGACGAGTAGGTCGCGACGATGACGCCGACGATCAGCGTGACCGAGAAGCTGTGCACCGAGGCGCCGCCGAGCACGAACAGCGCCGTGCACACCAGCAGGGTGGTGACGTGCGTGATGATCGAGCGCAGCAGCGTCTGGTTGACCGACAGGTTGACCACCTCGAGCACTTCGGCGCGGCGCATGCCGATCATGTTCTCGCGCACGCGGTCGAAGATGACCACGGTCTCGTTGTTCGAGTAGCCGATCAATGCCAGGATCGCCGCCAGCGTGGTGATGTCGAACTCGATCCACGCCAGCGACAGGAAGCCCAGCGCCATCAGCGCGTCGTGGATCAACGCGGCGATGGCGCCGATCGAGAACTTCCACACGAAGCGGAACCAGATGTAGATGAAGATGCCGATGAAGGCGATCAGCAGCGCCAGGCTGCCCTGCTCGCTCAGCTCCTCGCCGACCTGCGGGCCGACGAACTCGATGCGGCGCAACTCGACGCCGGCGCCCAGCACCTCGAGCACGCGCGTCGAGACCTCCGCCGAGCTGGAATTCTCGGCCGGCGGCAGGCGGATCAGCACGTTCGAGGTGCCGCCGAAGTACTGCGCCACCGCGTTGTGGTAGCCGCCATCGGCGAGGTGCTGGCGCACGTCCTCGAGCTGGACGCCCTGCGGGTAGGCCACTTCCACCAGCACACCGCCGGTGAAGTCGATGCCGAAGTTCAATCCGCGGGTGGCCAGCAGCACCACGGCGGCGAGCGACAGCACGGCGGAGACAACCAGGCCCGTCTTGCGCTGGGCCATGAAATTGATGTTGGGGACGCGGGCGAAGAATTTCATGGCATCACCAGACCGGCACGTCGGTCATCTTGCGGCGAGCGAAGACCAGCTGGGCCAGCGCGCGCGAACCGACGATCGCGGTGAACTGCGAGGAGATGATGCCGATCGCCAGCGTGATGGCGAAGCCCTTGACCGGGCCGGCGCCGAGCGCGAACAGCACCACCGTGCCGATCAGCACCGTGACGTTGGCGTCGGCGATGGTCAGGAAGGCGCGATCGTAGCCCGCCTGGATCGCGGTGTGCGGCGAGTTGCCGTTGCGCAATTCCTCGCGGATGCGCTCGTAGATCAGCACGTTGGCGTCCACCGCGATGCCCATGTGCAGCACGATGCCCGCGATGCCCGGCATGGTCAGCGTCGCCTGCATCAGCGACAGCACGGCAACGACGATGACCAGGTTCATCAGCAGCGCCGCAATCGCGAACAGGCCGAACACGCGGTAGTAGAAGGCCATGAACGCCGCCACCAGCGCCAGGCCGAGCGCCGCCGCGGCGAAGCCCTGGCGGATGTTGTCGGCGCCGAGCGAAGGGCCGATGGTGCGCTGCTCGATGATCTCAACGGGGGCAGCCAGCGCACCCGCGCGCAACAGGATGGCGAGGTCGTGGGCCTCCTTGCTGGTCAGGCCCGTGGTCTGGAAACGCTTGCCGAACACGCCGCGGATGGTCGCCACCGAGATGATTTCCTCGATGTTGACGACCTTCCGTACGGGCTTGCCCTCAGCGTCGTAGGTCGTCTCGTACTTCGTCTCGCGGAACAGCACCGCCATCGGCTTGCCGACGCTCTTCTGCGTGAAGTCGAGCATTTTTTTCGCGCCTGCACCGTCCAGGGTCACCGACACGGCCGGGCTGCCGTCCTCGTCGACGGTCGGGGCGGCATCAAGCAGCTGACTGCCGGCCGCAATGGTGTCGCGGCTCAACATGACCGGACGTCGCGTTCCGCGCTCGTAGAAAAACTCGCCGCCACCCTCGACCACCGCGCGGTATTCAAGCGTGGCAGTGGCCTTCAGCAAGCCAATGGCCTCGGCCGGATCCTGCACGCCGGGCAACTGCACGACGATGCGGTTGGCGCCCTGGCGCTGCACCACCGGCTCGGCCACGCCGAGCTCGTTGACGCGGTTGCGCAGCGTGGTCAGGTTCTGCTGCACGGCGAAGGTCTGGATGCGCTGGGTTTCCTGGTTGGAAAGTCGCGCCTGCAACACCAGCGGCGCGTCCGGCGGCACGGCCAGCACCAGCTCGTTGTGGTCCCTGGCGATCAGCTTGCGAGCGGCTTCGAGCGCCGCCGGGTCTTCGAACTCGATCTCGGCTGCGTCGCCGTTGCGCTTTCGGCTCTTGTAGAAAATGTCGGCATTGCGCAGGGCGGACGGCAGGTCCCGCAGCAGGTTATCGACCGCCTTGCGCCGCACGTCGTCAATGTCGACGTTGATCAGGAAGTGCACGCCGCCGCGCAGGTCGAGGCCGAGGGCCATCGGCCGGCCGCCGACCGCGCGCAGCCACGCCGGCGTGCGCGGCGCGAGGTTCAGCGCGACGACATATTTGTTGCCGAGCTCGCGCTTGAGCACTTCGGCGGCGCGCAACTGCGCCACCTCGTCGGCGAAGCGCACGACCTGGCGCTGCTCGACCACCGCCGAGCCGGTGGACGTGATCGAGGCGCCGGCAAGCGCCTTGCCGACTTCGTCGCCAAACCCCGGCGGCAGCGGGTCGCCGCTCTGGCTGGAGATCTGCACCGCCGGCTCGTCGCCGAACAGGTTCGGCAGCGCATACAGCACACCGATTGCGACGGTGGCGATCAGCAACACGTACTTCCAGGTGGCGTAGGGCTTCACAGCTGTTTCAGCGAGCCCTTGGGCAGTACGCTGGCGACGGCCGACTTCTGCAGTTTCACCGTGACGGTGTCGGCGATCTCGACCGTCAGGTAGTTCTCGCCGATCTCACGGATCACGCCGGCCAGGCCGCCGGTGGTGATGACTTCGTCGCCCTTGGCCAGCTTGCCCAGCATGTCCCTCTGTTCCCGCGCGCGCTTCATCTGCGGCCGGATCAGCATGAAGTAGAACAGCACGAGCAGCGCGATCGGGAACAGCAGCGACATGAACGGGTCGCCCTGCGACGCGGCCTGCGCGTGCGCCGGTGAAATCAGGAAATCGAGCACGAAACGAACTCCGTCGATAATTTTTGGCGCGGAAGTATGCCAGAGGAGACCCCTCCCCGTGCTAGCCTAGCCGCCCCTTATTTCCGGGTATCTGGAGCCGTAATGGCGAGTTACAAGGCCCCCCTGCGCGAGATCGAGTTCGTGCTGCACGACGTGCTGAACGCCGGGCAGTTGGCGCAGTTGCCCGGTTATGCCGACGCGACGCGCGACACGCTCGACGGCCTGGTTGCCGAAGCTGCGAAGCTGGTCGAGGAGCGCCTGGCTCCTCTCAACGCCGGTGCCGATGCGGGCTGCCGCTGGCAGGGCGGCGACGTGACCACGCCGCCGGGGTTCAAGGAGTTCTACAAGCTCTACTCGGACGGCGGCTGGATCGGCGTGTCGAATCCGGTCGAGTACAACGGCCTGGGCCTGCCGTACGTGGCGGCCAAGGTGGTCGAGGAACTGGAGTGCTCGGCCAGCGTCGCCTTCGCGCTGTATCCGGGCCTGACCATCGGCTGCTTCGAAGCGCTGCACGCGGCCGCCAGCGACGAGATCAAGGCGATCTACCTGCCGAAGCTCTCCACCGGCGAGTGGTCAGGCACCATGTGCATCACCGAACCGCAGGCCGGCTCCGACGTCGGCGCGGCCAAGACCCGCGCCACGCCGCAGGGCGACGGCAGCTACGCCGTCGAGGGCTCGAAGATCTTCATCTCGTCCGGCGAGCACGACCTCGCCGGCAACATCGTCCACTTCGTGCTGGCGCGCATGCCGGACTCGCCCGCCGGCGTGAAGGGCCTGTCGACGTTCGTGGTGCCGAAGTTCCTGCCGCAAGCCAGTGGCGCGGTCGGCGAACGAAATAAGGTTCGGTGTGTTTCGATCGAGCACAAGATGGGCCTGCACGGCTCGTGCACCTGCACGCTGTCGTTCGAGGGCGCCAGGGGCTGGCTGGTCGGCGCGCCGAACCAGGGCATCCAGAACATGTTCGTCATGATGAACATGGAGCGCATCATGGTGGCGTTCCAGGGCCTGGGCCTGTGCGAGTTGGTGACGCAGAACGCGATCCGCTACGCGCAGGACCGCAAGCAGGGCAAGGCCACCAGCGGCAGCCCGCACATCATCGACCACGCCGACGTCCGGCGCATGCTGCTGACCCTGAAGGCGGTGACCGAGGGCGGGCGCGCGCTGGCGTACGACACCGCGCTGCACGTGGACCTGGCGCGCAAGCATCCGGACGCGGCGGTGCGCGAGGCGGCCCAGGACTGGGTCGAGCTGACCACGCCGATCGCGAAGGCCTACCTGACCGATTCGGCGGTGGAGCTCGGCTCCATCGCCATCCAGGTCTACGGCGGCCACGGCTATATCAAGGAACACGGCATCGAGCAGGCCATGCGCGACGCCAAGATCCTGTGCCTGTACGAGGGCACCAACGGCATCCAGGCCATGGACCTGGTGCGCCGCAAGCTGATGCTGAACAACGGCCGCCTGGCGCAGCGTTTTTTCGAGCGCGCGCGCGCGGAACTGAAGCAGGCCTCCGCCGACACCGGCTTCATCGCCGGGCCGCTGGCCAGGGCCGTGGACGAGCTCGAGGCAACAACGCAGTGGCTGCAGCAGTCCTACAAGGCGAGCCCCGACGATGCGGGCTTCGGTGCGGCGGATTTCCTGCGCGCCTTCGCGCTGACCCTGCTCGGCTACTACTGGCTGCGCATGGCGCGCGCGGCGACGCGCGGCAAGGATGCCAGCTTCGCGCAGGCCAAGCGCGTCACCGCGGAATTCTTCGTCCAGCGCCTGCTGCCGCAGGTGCACGCGTTGTGCGCCGTCGTGCGCAATTCCGCGAAGTCCCAGATGGAACTGCCGGCGGCGAGTTTTTAGGCGGTGGCCGACCGTCTCGCGACCCTGGACCGCACGAACGGGGAGACGACGTGATCGAACTCGGAGCCGCCCGATATGGCAAGGCCGGCGTCCGGTTGATGCGCGTGGACCGATCGACGACGCCGCACC
>JANNKD010000275.1:0-2278 GCA_031396115.1 Gammaproteobacteria bacterium | reverse complement strand
GCCGAGCAGGCCCTGCGGCGGCAGCAGCATCTTCAGGTCCAGCGACAGCTCGGCTTCGGAAGTGATCCCACGCTGGGCGTACACACGGCGCAGGACGGGATGCAGCGTGGCGGGGAGATTGCCGCTGGAGGCGACACGGCGGCGAATCGTAGGGGTTGTCATCCTGAGGGATGCTGCGCCGCAGTTACATGCGCTCTTTCAGCGCCCGCTCAACCGCCTTGCGCTCCGCCGCGACCTGCACGATGCCCTGCAGGCCGTCCCGCATCGCGATGTCGGGATCCTTGAGGCCGTGACCGGTCAGGGTGCACACCACGGTGCTGGTCGCGGGAATCTTTCCACTCTTGATGTCGCGCAGCGCGCCCGCGATCGAGGCGGCCGAGGCCGGCTCGCAGAACACGCCTTCCTTCGTCGCCAGCAGCTTCTGCGCGGCGAGAATTTCTTCGTCGGTTAACTCGTCGAACCAGCCGTTCGACTCCTTTTGCGCGGCCCAGGCCAGGTCCCAGCTCTGGGGATGGCCGATGCGGATCGCGGTCGCCACGGTCTCGGGGTGATCCACCGGCTTGCCGCGCAGGAACGGCGCCGCGCCGCTGGCCTGGTAGCCGGCCATGCGCGGGCGCGCGCTCGTGATCTTCGCGGTCTCATACGCGGGCGCGCCCGGGCACTCGGCGCGAATCGCGGTCGTCATGCCGGCGGCTTCCGAATAGCCGAGCCAGTAAGCGCTGATGTTGCCCGCGTTGCCGACCGGCAGGCAGTGCACGTCGGGCGCGCGGCCCAGCGCCTCGACGATCTCGAAGGCCGCGGTCTTCTGGCCGTGCAGGCGGTACGGGTTGATCGAATTGACGATGGCAACCGGCACGTCCCGCGCGACCTCCTTCACCAGTCGCATGCCGTCGTCGAAGTTCCCCTTGATCTGCATCACCACGGCGCCGTGCATGACCGCCTGCGCGAGCTTGCCGGCGGCGATCTTGCCCTCGGGGATCAGCACGAAAGCCGTGATGCCGGCGCGTGCGGCGTACGCCGCGGCCGACGCCGAGGTGTTGCCGGTCGAGGCGCAGATGACCGCCTTGCTGCCGCGATGCACGGCGTCGGTCACGGCGACCGTCATGCCGCGGTCCTTGAACGAGCCGGTGGGATTGAGACCCTCGAACTTCACGTACAGCGCGCCCTTGAAGCCCAGTTCCCGGCCCAGTCCAGCAGTGATGTTCTGCAGCTGGATCAGTGGCGTGCGGCCCTCGTGCAGGCTGATCGCGCGGGCGTTCGCCGGCAGCGGCAGGCGCGCGCGGTACTGTTCGATCAACCCGCTATAGCGGCTCACGGTGTCATCCCGAGGAGCGCAGCGACGAGGGATCGCGTCCAGAACGAGATCCCTCGCTGCGCTCGGGATGACACATGAGTTGCTCCAGATGCTGCTTCACGCGCGGCCAGTCCTCGCTCGTGATGCTGTAATACACCGAGTGCCGCACGCGGCCGGTGAACGTGATCATGTGGTTGCGCAACGTGCCTTCCTCGCTCGCGCCGATGCGCTTGAGCGCGTTGCGCGACTTGTCGTTGAACGAGTCGGTCTTGAACTCGACGCGCTGCAGGCCCCAGATCTCGAAGGCGTGACGCAGCATCAGGTACTTCATCTCGGTGTTGATGCCGGTGCGCTGGCAGCGCGGCGCAAGGAAAGTCCAGCCGATCTCGGCGCGGCGGTGCGCCGGCGCGATGTTGCCGAACCGCGTGCTGCCGACGAGGGTCCCGCCCGCCTGCTCGAACACCGTGAACGGCACGGCCGAGCCCTTGCGCTGGCCGTCGAGCGCATCCTCGACGAAGGCGCGCATGGTCTCCGGCGTCGCGCCGTTGACCGAGTACCACTTCCAGATTTCCGGGTCCGCGCCGGCGGCAGTGAGCGCCGGCAGGTGCGCGAGGCTCATCGGCTCCAGCCGCACGTGGCGCCCAGCCAATTCAACGGCTTGGAAAATGGTGTCTGTCCCCTTTTTGGGATCAGCGGCCATTGAAGTGCTCGACGCGCAGGTGCGTGGACCCCGGACGGACGAACTTCAGCGCCAGCAGCTTGGCGAGCGCGTCGCCGAAGCGCTGCTCCGCCACGACCGACGTGATGATCGCGACCATCGCGTCTTCTTTACCTTTGGGCTCTTTCTGCAGGATCGCCTCGATGCTGATGTCGAGCTCGGCCAGGATCGAGGTGATCGCCTTGAGCACGCCGGGCGTGTCGGCAACGCGCAGGCGCACGTAGTGCGCGCTCTCCACGTCCTTCAGCGGCACCAGCGGCTGCGGC
>JANNKD010000274.1:0-24820 GCA_031396115.1 Gammaproteobacteria bacterium | reverse complement strand
CGCGGCAAGGTTATTGCTGGTCTTGTCCACGGGGGGAAAGTTACCACAGCCTATAATCGCCCTCTTTTCGCACCCAGAGGCCGCCTTGATCCGCTACACAGTGACGCCCGCCGACCCGCGCGCGCACCTGTTCGCCGTCGCCTGCACCGTCGAGCGGCCGGACCCGCAGGGCCAGGTGTTCCGCCTGCCGTCGTGGATCCGCGGCAGCTACCTGGTGCGCGACTTCGCCAAGCACGTCGTCACGGTGACGGCGCGCGCCGGTGGCGCGCCGGTTGCGATCGAGCGGCTCGACAAGCGCAGCCTGCGCTGCGCAGCCGCAGCCGCTCCGCTCACGCTCGAGTGCACCGTCTACGCCTACGACGAATCGGTGCGCAAGGCGTTTCTCGACGAGCGCCGCGGATTCTTCAACGGCAGTTCGCTGTTCTACGCGCCGGCCGGGCACGAGAAGGACGCGGTCGAAGTCGAGATCCGGCGCCCCGGCGCCCTGCGCTGGCGCGTCGCCACGGCCATGACACCGGCCGCGGTGGACGCCGACGGCTTCGGCACCTACCGCGCCGCCGGCTATGAGGAGGCGATCGACCATCCCTTCGAGCTCGGCGAGTTCCAGACCGTGGATTTCAGCGCCGACGGCATCCCGCACCAGTTCGTGCTCGCCGGCCGCTGCACGGTGGACGGCGCGCGCCTCGCCGCCGATGTCGCCAGGATCTGCTCCGCCCAGCGCGTGTTGTTCGGCCACGAACCGGGCCTCGACCGCTACCTGTTCCTGACGCGCGTGGTCGGCGCCGGCTACGGCGGGCTCGAGCACCGTTCCAGCACCGCGCTGACCTGCGCGCGCGGCGACCTGCCGCGGCCCGGCATGACCGGCATGCCGCGCGAGTACCGCGGCTTCCTCGGGCTGGTCAGCCACGAGTACTTCCACCTGTGGAACGTCAAGCGCATCACCGCCGCGGCCTTCGCGCGATCGGACCTCGGCGCCGAGGCCTACACCGGCGACCTGTGGCACTACGAGGGCGTCACCTCGTACTACGACGACCTCATGCTGCTGCGCGCCGGCGTCATCGACGCGCCGGCCTACCTCGACCTGCTGGCCGAGACCGCCACGCGCCTGGCGCGCTCGCCGGGGCGCAAGCTGCACTCGCTGGCCGACGCCAGCTTCGAGGCCTGGCTCAAGTACTACCAGCCCGACGAGAACACCCCGAACGCGACCGTCAGCTACTACATCAAGGGCGCGCTGGCGGCGCTGTGCCTGGACCTGCACCTGCGGCTGCGCTCGAGCATCACGCTCGATGAAGTCATGCAGGAGCTGTGGCGGCGCCACGGCCGCAACGGCCAGCCGGTGCCCGAGCGCGGGCTGGAGACGGTCGCGGCCGAGCTGTCCGGCCTCGACCTGTCGCGCGAGCTCGACGCCTGGCTGCGCTCGACCGAGGAGCTGCCGCTGGCGGCGCTGCTCGAGGAGTTCGGCGTCGCCGCCGAGCCGCGCGCGGCGATCGGCGACGCCGACACCGGGGGGCGCGTCGCCGCCAAGGCTGGCGGCGCAAGCCTCGGCCTCAAGCTGCGCGGCGCCGACCTGGCGGTCGCGCACGTGGTGGCCGGCGGTCCGGCGCAGCGCGCCGGCATTTCCGGCGGGGACCTGCTGGTCGCGCTCGACGGCCTGCGCCTGTCGCCGGGCGCGTGGCCGCTCAAGCTGCTGGCGCTGGCTGCGGGCCAGCGCTGCACCCTGCATTATTTCCGCGGCGACGAGCTGCTCAGCGCCGAACTCACCGCGGAAGCGCCGCCGCTCGACACCTGGACGCTGACGCTCGCCGCCACGCCCACGCCCGAGCGTCTCGCGCGGCGCAAGGCCTGGCTCGGCGCCTGACGCATGGCCGAGCTCCTGACCAAAGTCCTGCTCGCCTACCTGTTCGGCACGGCGATGGGCGGCTTCATCGTCGGCCGGCTGCGCGGGGGCGTGGACCTGCGCACGCAGGGCAGCGGCAACGTCGGTGCGACCAACGCGCTGCGCACGCAGGGCAAGCGGTTTGCGCTGCTGGTGCTGCTGGTCGACGTCGGCAAGGGCATCGCCGCGGTCACGCTGATCCCGTCGCTGCCGTGGCCGTTGCCGGACGCCCTGGCGATGGGCCGCAGCGCCATGCCCTACGCGTGCGGCGTCGCCGCGGCGCTCGGCCACGTTTACCCGGTGTGGTTCGGTTTTCGCGGCGGCAAGGGCGCCGCGACGCTCGCCGGCATCTTCACCGTGCTGCTGACGGCGGCGCTGCCGTGGATGCTGCTGGCCTTCGCGCTGGTGCTGGTGCTGACGGGCTTCGTCGGCCTCGGCACGGTCACCGCCGCGGTCACGGCACTGCTGTACGTCACCTGCTTCTCCGCGCAGGGCCTGTTCAGCCCGCCCGGCCTGTTCACCCTGACCATGGCGCTGCTGGTCGTTTACACGCACCGCGAAAACCTGCTGCGCGTGTGGCAGGGCCGCGAGCCCCGGTTCGAAAAAGCGATGATCTTCAGGCGATGGCCCGCTCGCTGAACGAAGAGCAACTGCTGCCGCTGCTGCGCACGCTGGCGGATGGCGGCTGGCACTCGGGCGAGGCGCTGGCCCAGGAGGCCGGCATCACGCGCGCGGGACTGTCGAAGCGCCTGCAGAAACTCATGCAGTGGGGCCTCGAGATCGAGACGCAACCGGGGCGCGGCTGCCACCTGGTGCATCCGCTCGAGCTGCTCGACGCCGACCTGATCCGCGGCGCGCTGCCGCCGGCGCTGCAGGGCCGCCTGCACGTGCGCGTGCTGGCCGGCACCGACTCGACCAACACGCAACTGCTCGCCGGCACCGGCGCCGACGATCCGCAGGTGCTGCTGGCCGAGCACCAGAGCGCTGGCCGCGGCCGCCACGGTCGCTCGTGGCACTCGCCGTTCGGCACCAACCTTTACCTGTCGCTGGCGTGGACCTTCGCGCACTGGCCCGCGGCGCTGACGGCGATGCCGCTCGCCACCGGCGTCGCCACCGCCGATGCGCTGGTCGAGCTCGACCTGTCGAACCTGCGGCTGAAGTGGCCCAACGACCTGTGGTGCGGCGATGCCAAGCTCGGCGGCATCCTGATCGAGCAGCGCGGCGAGTCCGGCGCCGCCTGCCGCGTCGTCATCGGCCTGGGCCTGAACGTGGCGATGCGCAGCGCGACCACCGCGCACATCGGCCAGCCGTGGACCACCCTGGCCGAACAGCTCGGCAGGCCGCCGTCGCGCAATGCCCTCGCCGGCCGCATCCTCGGACACTGGGTGGCCATGCTCGAGCGCTTCGCGCTCGAGGGTTTCGCGCCGTTCGAGCCACGCTGGCGCGCGCTCGACCTGCTGCGCAACCGCGCCGTGACACTGGCGCTGCCCGAAGGCGAGTTCGCCGGCATCGCGCGCGGCGTGGACGAGGCCGGCGCGCTGCTGGTGGACGCCGGCGAGACGCGGCGGCGCATACTGTCCGGCGACGTCAGCCTGCGAGTGACGCCGGCATGATCCTGCTGCTCGACATCGGCAATAGCCGCCTGAAGTGGGCCGTCGCGCGCGGCGCGCGGCTGTCGCGCGTGCGCGCGGTGCCCCACCACGGCCACCCGGCGCGCCTGCTGCGCGCGCTGACAATAACCCCGCGCGTCAGCGCGGTGTGGATGGCGCACGTGGTCGGCCCGCACGAACATGGGCTCGGCCTGGCGATTCGCCGGCGGTTCGGCGTAGCGCCGCGCATCGCGCGCACGCAGAAAAATCTTGCCGGCCTGCGCGTGGCCTACGCCAACCCCGCGCGCCTGGGAGTGGACCGCTGGCTCGCCATGCTGGCGTTGTGGTCGGCGGGCCAGCGCTCGTTCTGCATCGCCACGGCCGGTACTGCGCTGACCTTCGACGCGGTGGACGCGCGCGGCCGTCACCGCGGCGGCCTGATCGCGCCGGGCCTGGCTACGGCCTGGAACGCGGTGCGCGGCTCGACCCGCTTCGCGCTGCCGTCGAAACCCTCGCGCTACACGCGCGGGCTGGGCACGGACACCGCCGCCTGCGTGCGCCAGGGCGCGCTGTACGCCTGCGCGGGCCTGATCGAGCGCGCGGCGCGCGCGTCCGGCGGCACGCCCGCGCGCGGCCCAGGCCGCGCGTTCAAGCGTTTCCTTGCCGGCGGCGATGCGCGCGCGCTCAGGAGCCACCTCGAAGGCCGCTGGGTTCTCAAGGAGGATCTGGTGCTCGAGGGGCTGCTGGCCTACGCGCGGGAACATGTTGGGGAGGGGGCATGACGTTCACGATGAAACCGCCAAGGGCGACCAGCAAACCGAGGCTCTACGAGGAGCTCGCGGTGCAGGCCAGCGCGATGCTCGAGGGCGAGAAGGATCCGGTGGCGAATGCCGCCAATATGGCTTCCCTGATCTGGCACATCCTGCCGGACCTCAACTGGGCCGGGTTCTATTTTTTGAAGGGCCGCGAACTCGTGGTCGGGCCGTTCCAGGGCAAGCCGGCCTGCGTGCGCATCGCGGTCGGCAAGGGCGTGTGCGGCACGGCTGCGGCGAGTCGCACGACGGTCATCGTGCCGAACGTGCACGAGTTCGGCGGGCACATCTTCTGCGACTCGGCGTCGAACTCCGAGATCGTCGTGCCGCTGCTGCACGGCAGCCGGCTGCTCGGCGTGCTCGACCTCGACAGCCCGCGCATCGGGCGCTTCGACGCCGCCGACGGCGCCGGGCTCGAGATGCTGGCGGCGCTGTGGGTCGAGGCGTCGCGCTAGCGAATCAGCGGCCGCCCAGGTTGTACTGGTTGCCGCCCGCCTCGGGCTGCGGCTCGTCGGGCTTGCGGGTCTCCACGCTTTCGTCGCGCTTGTTCGTCGCGCAGACGCGACGGGGGATGCGGCTACCCGTGACCACGTCTTCCTTGCACTCGAGCTTGATCGGCGGCTCCTTGGCCGGCGGCGGCGACTCGGCGGCGGGCGGCGCGGCCTGGGGGGTAGCCGGTGCTTCCCCGGCTACGGCCGCGGTAATTGCGGCAAGCGCGCAGAATGCGGCGGCCAGGATTTTGCGCGACATGGTGAAACCCCTTGCGTGAAGGCTCGCAGTTTACCCGGTGCGGGCCTGGCAAGGTGCGGCCCGTATAATCGGCCGGATGACGAAACTCGTTTCGGAAAATCCCGCCACCGGCGCGCCGCTCGGCTCGCTGCCGCGAGCGACGATGGCGGACTACGACGCGGCGGCGCGCGCGGCCGGCGCCGCCTTCCTGCGCTGGCGCGACGTGCCGGCGCCCAGGCGCGGCGAGATCGTGCGCCAGATCGGCGAGGCCTTCCGCCGCGAGAAGGCAACGCTCGGGCGGCTGGTGTCGCAGGAGACCGGCAAGATCCTGTCCGAGGGCCTCGGCGAGGTGCAGGAAGTCATCGACATCTGCGACTTCGCCGTCGGCCTGTCGCGCCAGCTCTACGGCCTGTCCATGCACTCGGAGCGGCCCGCGCACCGCATGTACGAGCAGTGGCACCCGCTCGGCCCGGTCGCCGTGATCACGGCGTTCAATTTCCCGGTCGCGGTGTGGGCCTGGAACGCGATGATCGCCGCCGTCTGCGGCGACACCGTGGTGTGGAAGCCCTCGCCGAAGGCGCCGCTGAGCGCGCTCGCGGCGCAGCAGATCGCCGACGCCGTGCTGCAGCGCCATGGCCATCCCGACGTGTTCAAGCTGGTGGCCGGCGCAACCGACATCGGCGTCGCCATGGCCAACGACGCGCGCTTCCCGCTGGTGTCGTTCACCGGCTCGGTCGCCGTCGGCCGGCTGGTCGCGCAGGCCTGCGCGCGCCGGCTGGCGCGGGCGCTGCTCGAACTCGGCGGCAACAACGGCATCATCGTCATGAACGACGCCAACCCCGACCTCGCCATGCGCGCGATCGCCTTCGGCGCTGCCGGCACCGCCGGCCAGCGCTGCACGACGACACGCCGGCTGTTCGTGCAGAAAGGCATCGCGCCGGTGCTGATCGAGCGCCTGACCCAGGCCTACCGCTCGATCCGCGTCGGCGATCCGCTCGAGGACGGCACGCTGATGGGCCCGCTGATCGACGCCAGCGCCGTGGGCGCTTTCGAGCGCGCGGTGGCCGAGGCGGTCGCGCAAGGCGGCGCGGTGGTGTGCGGCGGCAAGCGCATGGCCCGCGCGGGGTACTTCGTCGAGCCGACGCTGATCCGGTCGAGCACGCCGCTGCCCGTGTCGCGCGACGAGACCTTCGCGCCGATCCTGTACATCGTCGAGTTCGACACGCTTGACGACGCGATCGCGCTGCATAACTCCGTGCCGCAGGGCCTGTCGTCGGCGATCTTCACCGAGAGCATCCGCAGCGCCGAGGCCTTCCTGTCGGCGGCGGGCTCGGACTGCGGCATCGCCAACGTCAACATCGGCACCAGCGGCGCCGAGATCGGCGGCGCGTTCGGCGGCGAGAAGGAAACCGGCGGTGGGCGCGAGTCCGGCTCGGATGCGTGGAAGGCCTACATGCGCCGCCAGACCTGCACCATCAACCACGGCAGCGAGCTGCCGCTGGCGCAGGGAGTGAAGTTCGACCTGTAAGATTCCGGAGATGAAACTCCGGATCACGCCCGAGGTTGTCTGGCACGCCGCCGTCCCGGTGGTGGCGTGTGTTGTGCTGTTCTTCGCCTGGGGCGTGGACCTGAGCTGGGGCCTGCTGACGCTCGCCGCGGTGGCGCTGATCGCGGCAGTCGTCGTCGCCGTGCATCACGCCGAGGTCATCGCGCTGCGGGTCGGCGAGCCGTTCGGCACGCTGGTGCTGGCGCTCGCCGTGACCGTGATCGAAGTGGCGCTGATCGTCGCGCTCATGCTGTCCGACCCCGCGGCGACCTCGGCGCTGGCGCGCGACACGGTGTTCGCGACCGTCATGATCATCTGTAACGGAGTGATCGGCCTGTGCCTGCTGCTCGGCGCGGCGCGCCACCGCGTGCTGGCGTTTCGCGTCGAAGGCACCTCGCCGGCGCTGTCGGTGCTGGCGACCCTCGCCACGCTCATCCTGGTGCTGCCCTCGTTCACCTCGTCCACGCCCGGGCCCACCCTGACGACGTCGCAGCTGGTGTTCGCGGCCGTGGCGTCGTTGACGCTGTATCTCGTCTTCATCTTCGTGCAGACCGTGCGGCACCGCGAGTACTTCCTGCCCCTGGAGGCGGGCGCGGACGACGACGCCCCGGCGCCCTCGAATGCCGCCGCGCTGGCCAGCCTCGGCCTGCTGCTGGTCGCTCTGGTTGCGGTCGTGGGCCTGGCGAAGTCCATCGCGCCGGACATCGAGGCCGCGGTGCAGCGCACCGGCGTGCCGCACGCGACCGTCGGCATCGCCGTCGCGCTGATGGTGCTGCTGCCGGAGACCTGGGCCGCGGTGCGCGCCGCGCGGCGCAACCGCATGCAGACCAGCTTCAACCTCGCGCTCGGCTCGGCGCTGGCCACCATCGGCCTGTCGATCCCGGCCGTGGTGGCGACCGCGCTGGCCCTCGACATGCCGCTGGTGCTGGGCCTGGGCGTCAAGGAAATCGCCCTGCTCGCGCTGACCCTGCTGATCTCGACCATGACCCTGGCGCGCGGCCGCGCCACCGTCATGCAGGGCGCGGTGCACCTGGTGCTGTTCGCGGCGTTCCTGTTCCTGACCGTGATCCCCTGAACCCCTGCTTTGTGGGAGCGGCCCATGGCCGCGATAATGCACACCGGACGCCGGTTTAGCTCAGTCGGTAGAGCAACGGTTTTGTAAACCGTGGGTCGGGGGTTCGATTCCCTCAACCGGCACCACTCCCAGACTCTGCGCTAGCGCGCCAGCAGCACGCCCACCATCACGCGCGTGATTTCCTGGTCGTAGAACACCAGGCTCTCGCCGTAGCCGTGGAACACGCTGGCGCCCCAGAACACCCAGCCGCCTTCCGACGGAATGCTCCAGGTGAGCTGCACGGCGCCATGGCCGGTAGCCGGATTGCCGCGGACCATGCCGCTGATCAGCTGATCGCTGCCGATCTGCCGCGAGAAGCTCAGCTCCCCGTAGCCGAGGTAGTCGGTGATGTCGGGATTGTCGTCGCCATCCTGGTTGGTCGCGCTGCTCGCACTGCCCTCCGGCAGGCGGTACCAGAACTTCAGGTACACCAGGTGATGGCCCTTGGCCTGGAACGGTGCCACGTAGACCCGGTTCCAGCTGCGCGACAGGGGAAACTCCCGGCCGTTGGACTCGTGCTCAGTACCGATGTCGAGGCCCCAGTGGTTGAAGCGCTTCTTGTCCAGCTCCCAGCGGAAGAACACTTCCGGGTCGTAGTCGGTCTCGCGAAACGGCGACGACTCTTCATTGTTGAGGAATTGCCAGAACGACTTCTGGGTGTAGGCCAGGTAGAAGTTGCTGCCGAACACGCGCCATTTGCCGCTGAGCTGGCCCACCAGCTCGGTCTTGTTGCCGTGGAAGTTGTCGCTGTACGTAATCGCGTACACATACATCGGGCGGTGCGTGTTCAGGCCGCGCGCCTCGCTGAGAATCGAATAGGCGTCGGGGTCGACCTTGTCGCCGATCCGGCCGGCGTCGCCCTGCGCGGCCGGCGGCGTCGCGGCGTCGGGCCCCGGCGCTTGCGCCGGGGCGGTTGCGCTGGCGAGAAAAAACAGCACACTGGCCGCAAGGGATCTCACGCGGGGATGATGCCGCATGCTGCATGACGTCGCCATTTTCCTGGCCGCCGCGGTCATCGCGGTGCCGCTGGCGCGCTGGCTCGGCTTGGGCTCGGTGATCGGCTACCTCGCCGCCGGCCTGGTCATCGGCCCGTGGGGCCTGCGCCTGATGACCGACGTCGAGAGCATCCTCGCCTTCTCCGAGTTCGGCGTCGTGCTGCTGCTGTTCCTGATCGGGCTCGAGCTGCAGCCCGAGCGCTTCTGGCGCCTGCGCGGCGCCGTGTTCGGTTCCGGGGGCGCGCAGGTGCTGCTGTCGAGCCTGGTGCTCGGCGGCATCGCCTTCGGTCTCGGCGTGCCGCCGGCAGCGGCGCTGATCGCCGGTTTCGGCCTGGCCATGTCCTCGACCGCCTTCGTGCTGCAGCTGCTGGGCGAGCGCGACGAACTGGCCACGCGCGAAGGCCTGCTGGCCTTCGCCATCCTGCTGTTCCAGGACCTCGCCATCGTGCCCTTCCTCGCACTGCTGCCGCTGATGGCTGGCGGCGGCGCCGCGCAGCTCGAGGCCGGACCGGTGCTGCGCGCGCTCGGCGTCATCGTCGTCGTGGTGGTCGCCGGGCGCTACGCGCTGCGCCCCGCCCTGCGCCGCATCGCACGCGCCGACACTCCGGAGATCTTCACGGCCGCGGCACTGCTGGTGGTCGTCGGCACCGCCTTGCTGATGGAGACGGCCGGGCTGTCGGCCTCGCTCGGCGCCTTCCTCGCCGGCGTGATGCTGGCCGAGTCCGAATTCCGGCACGAAATGCAGGCCGCCATCGAGCCGTTCAAGGGCCTGCTGCTGGGACTGTTCTTCATCGCCGTCGGCATGTCGGTGAACCTCGGCCTGCTGCTGAAGGAGCCGCTGACCGTGCTCGGGCTGGTGGCCGGCCTGGCGCTGGTCAAGGGCGCGATCCTGTACGGCATCGGCCGGCGCGCCGACCTGCGGCCCGATGCCTCCCGCGCGCTGGCCGCCGCCGTGTGCCAGGGCGGCGAGTTCGCCTTCGTGCTGTTCGGGCTGGCCGCGGCCGCCGGCCTGATCGACGCGCCGCTGCACGACCGGCTGCTGGTGGTGGTGACGCTGTCGATGGCGCTGTCGCCGCTGCTGTACACCCTGCAGGCGCGCTACCGCGTGGCGCCGGCCGGCCCGCCGTTCGATGCCATCGACGGCCCGGCGGCGCCGGTGATCATCGCCGGTTTCGGTCCGTTCGGGCAGATCGTCGGCCGCCTGCTGCGCGTGAAGAAAATCCCGTTCACGGTGCTCGAGAAAAGTGTCGAGCAGGTGGACTTCGTGCGCCGCTTCGGCAGCACCATCTACTACGGCGACGCGGCCCGGCTCGAACTGCTGCGCGCCGCGCACGCAGCGCAAGCCAAGCTGCTGGTGATCTCGATCTCGCGCGTGGAGACCTCGCTGGCCATCGCCGAGTCGGTGCGCAAGAACTTCCCGAGGCTGCGCATCTTCGCCGTGGCCAACGACCGCAACCACGCGCTGCGCCTGATGGACCTCGGCGTCACCGACGTGATCCGGCGGGCCTACTTCTCCAGCCTCGAAATGAGCCGGCAGCTGCTGGTGGCGCTGGGCGAGCCGGAGGACGGCGCGCGGCGCGCCATCGACACCTTCCGGGCGCACGACGAGGGCAACCTGCTCAAGCAGCAGGCCGTGTTCCGCGACGAGAAGCAGCTGATCCAGTCCGCCAAGGACGCCGCGCGCGAGCTCGAGCAGCTGTTCGAGACCGACCGCAAGTCGCCGTGACCGGCAACAACCCGCTGTTCCCGGAATACCTGGGGATGGACCTGACCCAGTACGCGCTGGTCGCGCTGGTGTCGCTTGGCATGGCGCTCGCCTTCATCGTCGCGGACCGCCAGTCGGGCACCAGCCGCGCGCTGGCGGTCGCGTTCGCCTTCATCGGCATCTCGATCGATCTCGGCATCGTGGTCGGCGTGCAGTACGCCGTGCCGGTGTGGCTGCTCGGCTGGTTTGGCATCACCGAGGCCATCGCCACCATCGCGTTGCTGGAGTGGGTCCTGCGCGTGCGCCGCACCGTCCCGGCCGGCGCGCTGAACACGCGCACCGGCGATCTTGTGCTGCGCGCGGGCCAGGCCAGCGCCGTGCTCTACGCCGTGCTGTCGGTCGCGCTGCCGCAGCTGCGGGCACAGCAGTTCCTGGGAGCACTGGCGGCAGGCGAGCCGCTGTCCAAGCCGGGCTTCTGGCTGTTCGTGGCGCCGATCGCCTTCAGCTGCCTGTGCGCGCTGGGCGGCATGCTGCTGCTGCTGAACCGGCGGCCGGACCGGCCCGAGCGCGTGCGCGTGCTCGCCATGATCGCGGCGATCCCGTTCATGGCCGGCAGCATGATCGTCGGGCTCGATTACGCGGCGCTGGTGATGACCATCGGCCTGATCTGTTTCCTGGTCGGCGCCGTCGAATACCACGTGCTGCAAGGCCAGCGCGGGCAGTTCATGTCGCGCTTCCTGTCGCCGCAGGTGGCCGAGCTGGTCAGCAAGCGCGGCCTCGCGCACGCCATGCAGGAAAGCCTGCGGCAACTGACCGTGGTGTGCTGCGACCTGCGCGGCTTCACCGCCTACGCCCAGGCGCACTCCTCGTCGCACGTGTTGAGCGTGCTGCGCGAGTACTACGACGCCGTCGGCGCGGTGGTCGCCGAACACGGCGCCACCATCAAGGATTTTGCCGGTGACGGCGTGCTGGTGCTGGTCGGCGCGCCGCTGGCGCAGCAGGACCACGCGCGGGTCGGCGTCGAGGTGGCGCGCAAGATTCGCGTGGCGGTGCGCGAGGTAGTGCGCCGCGCCAGCTCGGAGCAGCATCGCCTCGGCATCGGCGTCGGGGTCGCCAGCGGACCGGTGACGGTCGGCGTGATCGGCTCATCGGGGCGCTTCGAGTACACCGCGGTCGGCCCGGCCGTGAACCTGGCCTCGCGGCTGTGCGAGCTCGCCAGGGACGGCGAAGTGCTGGTGGTGGCTTCGACGCGCGAGCAGTGCGAGCCGGGCGCGGCGCTGGAGCCGCGTGCCGCCGTGCCGGTGAAGGGCTACGCCGAACCGGTGGCGCTGTTCAACCTGCAGGACGGCGCGTCCGCCGCCTAGAAAAAGGGGACGCACGCAATTAAAAAAGGTGTGCGTCCCCTTTATTAGAAGAACCGCTCCAGCGTTACGGTGACGAAGTCCTGCTCGGCCAGGAATCCCGTGGCCAGGTCCGCTTTCGGCCACTTCGAGAAGATCCGCGCCTCGGCCGAGAGCTTCCAGTCGTCGTTGAGCCGGCCGCTGGCCTCGATGCCGTAGCGCCGGCTCTTGCCATCGTCGCGGCTGGCCAGCGCGCCGGCCAACAGCGTCGTGCCGGCGACGTCGTTGAGCGCGAGGCGCACGCCGGCGAACACCTCGTCGTCCACCAGCGCGTTGAGCGCCTCGTCCTTCTCGTCGCTGAGGTACTCGCCGAGCACGCCGATGTCGATGCCGCTGCCGCTCACGTCGCCGAAGGTGTACTCGAAGCCGGCCACGGTGCCCCAGGTCAGCTCGCCAAGGGTCTTGCGCCGCACCGCCTCCACTTTCCACGCCATCGAACCCGCGACGTACTGGGCGTCGACCGAGGCCTGACGCCACGAGTCGTAGAACGGCACCAGCACGAGGCCCGACGGTGTGAGCGCCGGCACCAGGCGCGGCTCGCGGCCGGTGCCGTCGAACCAGGCCATGCCGACGTCCACCGGGCCGAAGCTGCCCGTGTAACGCAGCGCGTAATCGAGGCGGTTCTGGCCCTGGTCCGAGGTGTACACCGCTTCCTGCTCGTACACCGGCAGCGGCAGGCGCGGCCACCCCTCGTCGCCGGGGAACGTGCGCTGGCGGTGGTACGGCATCAGGAACAGTTCGACCGTGCCGGCGTCGCGCACCGCGGCGAAGCTGACCATCGGCTGGCCGAGCTTGAGTTCGTTGCTGATGTTCTCGACGAAGTCCGACTGGTTGACGATGTCCACCAGGTGGCGCGACTCGGTCACGCCCCAGAACACGCGGCGCAAGCCGATGCGGAACTCGAAGTCGTCGCCGGTCTGCTGGTAATACAGCTCGCGCACGTCGCCGTGCGTGCGCTCGCTGTCGTTCTCATCCCAGCGCGCGAAAAACTCGCCGACCAGGCGCCGGGTGTCGCCCCAGCTGACGAACGTCTCGAGCGTGCCGGCGACCGAGCCCAGCAGCGGCGCGTCGCCGTTTGCGTCTTCGGCCTGGTAGAACCAGCGGCCTTCGGCCTCGAGGCGCGGCCGGAATTCGATCGCCTGTGCGGCCACCGGCGCCGTCAACAGCAGCGCGAGCGCGACCCGCCTCACGTGGCGCCGACGGCGACGTTGACGCGGCCGTCCCCACCCGCCCAGGCGCGGAACATGACTTTCGAGTTGTACGGCAGCGCGATGTTGCCCTGGTGGTCGATGGCGACGCAGCCGCCGCGGCCGTTGTAGCCGCGCACCTGGTCGAGCGCCTCGGCGCAGGCCTGCTGCAGGTCCCAGCCCGAGAACGCGATGCGCGCGTGGACGTGGTGGCCGAAGACGGCGCGGATGAACGCCTCGCCCGTGCCGGTGCACGACAGCGCAACGGTCTTGTCATCGGCAAACGTGCCGACGCCGGGAATGGGCGTGTCGCCGATGCGGCCCGGGTGCTTGTTGGTCAGGCCGCCGGTGGAGGTCGCGGCCGCCAGGTGGCCTTTGCTGTCGCGCGCCGCGGCGCCGACCGTGCCGAAGGCCGAGTCGTGATCCAGCGCGATGACGCCGCGCGCGTGCGCATCCTTGAGTTGGCGGAAGCGCTCCTCGGTGACGAAATAATCCGGCGTGACCTCGGGCAGTCCCAGCGAGCGGCCGAACGCCTCGGCGCCGGCGCCCATGAACAGCACGTGAGGGCTTTTCTCCATGACCGCGCGTGCCAGTTGCACCGGGCTCTTCGCGCGCGACACACAGGTCACCGCGCCGCAGGCGCGCGTAGCGCCGTCCATGATGGAGGCGTCGAGTTCGGGCTGGCCATCGCGGTTGAGCACGGCGCCGATGCCGGCGTTGAACAGCGGGCACTCTTCGAGCAGTACCACCACGCGCTCGACCACATCCAGCGCCGGTTTGCCGGCGCGCAGCAGCGCCACGCCCTCGTTGGCGATGCGCGACAAGGCGGCCCGATGCTCGGCGTGGTTGGCGCCCCCGGCGGCGTCGCCGGCGCCGCCGTGCAATGCGAGTCGGATCATCTTGAAAAGGGCATTCAGGCAGGGTTCAGGGACATCTGTGACTTTATCAGGGTAGGCTTGCACCTCCATTGGAGAAAACCAGATGACCCGCTTCAAACACGCTCTCTTCGCCCTGACGCTGCCGCTCGCCGGCTGCTTCGGGGCCTCCGCCACGGTCGTCGACAGCGGCCCGAGCCCCACTGTTCAGCAGGCGCAGGCCGCGCCGTACGACGGCCCGCAGAAGCGCATCGCCGTGTCGGCCTTCGAATACCGGGCCGGCCAGGGCTCGCGCGAGATCGGCGAAGGCATGTCCGACATGCTGACCAACGCGCTGTTCAACACCGGCAGGTTCATCGTGCTCGAGCGCGAGAACCTCGACGAGGTCATGGAAGAGCAGGACCGCGCCAACAGCGGCCGCTTCAAGAAGGAGACCGCTGCGCCGAAAGGCGAGCTTGAAGGCGCCGAACTGCTGATTCGCGGCTCCGTGATCCAGTTCGAACCCAAGTGCCGCGGCGGCTCCGCCATCCTGGTTTCGGGCAACCAGGCCTGCATGGCGATCAACCTGCGCATCATCGAGGCCAAGACCGGGCGCGTGCTGAACGCGACCACCGTCGAAGGCACCTCGGCGGAGAACCGCGTCGGCATCATCTGGACGCGCGGCAGCGCGCTGCCGATCGGGCTGGGCACCTACAGCAAGACGCCGATGGAGGCCGCGATCCGCAACTGCATCGAGGCCGCCGTCCAGCACATCGCCGCCACGAAGCTCTGAGGCCGCGGTGAAGCTGCGCGCGGCCGCGGGGGCCGCCGCCCTATTGCTGCTGGGTGCGTGCACCTCGGCCGCCGTGGTCACGCGCGGCGGCGGCGCGCCGCTGCAGGCGGCCATGTCCGAGCCGTCGCTCGGCGGCCGCTACCGCGTCATGGTCGGCGCGATCATCGACAAGTCCGACCCGGCCAAGAAGAAGTCGCTGCAGCGCCAGCTCGACGCCGTGAACGCCGGGCGCGGCGAGCCCGAGCAGTTGACGCGCGAGGCCATCCTGCACGGCATCCAGGACATGCTGGTCACCGACCTGTTCGTGCAGGACCGCTTCATCGTGCTGGAGCGCGCCGCGCTGAACGACGTCATCACCGAGCAGGAGTTCTCCGAGGAGGCGCGTGTCGGCGAGGCCACGCGCGTGCCGCCCAAGCAGCTCGAGGGCGCCGAACTGATCGTGTTCGGCGCCATCACCGCCTTCGACGCCGGCATCAGCGGCGGCGCGTTGCCGATCCCGATCCCCCTCGGCGACCGCGGCGACTTCGGCGTGATGCGCCTGGCGTTCAAGCGCGGCTACATCGCCATGGACCTGCGCGTGGTGGACGCACGCACCGGGCGCGTGCTGTCCTCGGTCGCCGTCAACGGCCGCAACAGCCGCTTCGGCATGGACTTCGACGTGCACCTCGCCGGCCCGCACCACCGGGTCAAGCTGCCCAGCGTGCTGAACTACTTCCAGAACACGCCGGTCGAGAAGGCCCTGCAGGAACTGGTCACGGCCGCCGTCGACCACATCGCGGAGCGCGTGGGCCCGGTGCCATCGGTAAACTAGCGGCTCTGGCCATACCGGGGGGTTCATGGACGTTTTCGAGATGGTGGTGCTCGTGGTCGCGATCAGCGTGACGGCCGGCCTGATTCGCAGCTGGATCCGCTCGCGCCCGGCGGAGGGCGGCGGTTTCTCCGCCGACCAGGCCGCGCGCCTGGCCAAGCTGGAGGAGCGGGTCAAGGCGCTCGAGTCGGTGGTCGGCGACGCCAGCTACGAGCTGAAGCAGAAGTTCAAGGAACTCGAGAGTTAGATGTCATTCCCGCGAAAGCGGGAATCCAGACTGGATGCCCGCTTCCGCGGGCATGACGGCAATCCGTGAACCTCGTCCTCGGCTGCATCCTGGCCTACGTCGCCTCGCAGCTGCTGATCGCCTTCTGGTTCTCGCGCCGCAACCGCACCGAAGAGGACTTCCTGCTGGCGGGCCGCTCGCTCGGCCCGTGGATGACGATGTTCGCGGTATTCGCCACCTGGTTCGGCGCGGAGACCTGCATCGGCGCTGCCGGCGAGGCGTACCAGCACGGCCTGTCAGGCGTGATCTCCGATCCGTTCGGTTACACGATCGGCATCGTACTGACCGGCCTGTTCTTCGCCGCCGCGCTGTGGAAGCGCGGCCTCCTCACGCTGGCCGACCTGTTCCGCAACCGCTACGGCGTCGGGGTCGAGCGGCTGACCGCGCTGATCATGATTCCCGCCACGGTGATGTGGGGAGCGGCGCAGATCCGCGCCTTCGGCCAGGTGTTGTCGTCGGTCAGCGAGATCGGATTGTTCGTCGCGATCACCTTCGCCGCAGCCGTCGTCATCGCCTACACCGTCGTCGGCGGCATGTGGGCCAATGCCGTCACCGACCTGGTGCAGGGCCTGATCATCGTCGCGGGCCTGGTGCTCCTGGGCGTTGTCTTCATTGCCATCGGCGGCCTCGACCAGATCGGGACCCAGCCGCCCGAGCGTTTCGACTTCCTGCACGAGCGCAGCTGGCCCGACGCGCTGAACACGCTGGCCGTGCCGATTTTCTCGACCATCGCCGCGCAGGAGCTGGCCGCGCGCGTGCTGGCCTCGCGCAGCGCGCGGGTGGCAAGCGGCGCCACGGCGGCGGCCGGCGTCCTCTACCTCGTCATCGGCCTGATCCCCGTGACGATCGGCCTGGGCGCGGCTGCGTACATCGGCGCCGGCCAGGACCACGAGAGGGTGTTGTCGCTATTCGCGCAGCAACAGCTGCCGCTGCCGCTGTACATCCTGTTCCTCGGCGCGCTGGTGTCGGCGATCCTGTCGACGCTGTCCGGCGCGCTGCTGGTCGCCGGCGCCCTCGCCGGCCACAACATCATCAAGCCGCTGGCGCCCAACATGTCGGACGCGCAGAAGCTGCGCATGGACCGGCTCGCCGTGCTCGGCTTCGGCATCGTGGCCTATGTCATCGCCCTGTCGAGCACGAGCGTCTACGAGCTGGTGCAGCAGGCCTCGGCGCTCGGCAGCTCCGGCATCCTGGTCATGATGCTGTTCGCGCTGTGGGGCGGGCGCTTCGGCGGTCCAGCCAGCGCTTACGGCGCGCTGCTCGCCGGCACCGGCACCTGGCTGTACGGCGAGCACGTGCTCGGCCTCAGCGCGGCGTACATCGCCTCGCTGGGCGCGGCACTGCTAGCCTACGTCGCACTTGGAGCATTCCGCCGTCAGGCGGTCACGGAGGGTTGAGATGAGGATCTGGGTTGCGCTGGCGCTGATGGCGCCGGGACTGGCCTGCGCTGCGGAGGGTTTTGCCGGCGGTGGCGCCGGCTGGGCGTGGCGGCACATCGAGCAGGACGCGCCCCTGGCCGTGCTCGACCTGGATCTCGGCGACGGCCTCGCCCTGCACACTGAAGGCGGCGTACGCTTCGGATCCGGGGTGTTGCTGCGCAGCAGCTACACGTACGCCGACCATGGCGACCTGACGGCGATCGGCGGTGCGCTGCGCATCACGGACGACGTCCAGCACCGCGACCTGCGCCTTGGCGCCTTCTACGAAACCGCGGGCGGAACTCGCGGGTTTCGCCTCGGTGGCGGCTACGTCCAGGTCAACGACGACGTGTGGGACACGTCGCGTGCCCCGTTCCTCGAGGCGGCCTGGATCGCGCCGCTTGGCGAGCGGGTCACGCTCGACCTCGCGGCGGCCTACGCTCCGCTCAGGGGTGACCGCGCCAACGACCTCGTAGAACTACGCGGCCGCCTCGCGCGGCGCGTCGGTCGCGTCGACCTGACGCTCGACTGGCGCTACGCGCGGTTCGATTCCCGCAGCCAGGACTTCTTGAGCGCAGACTATCCGGACGAGCAGGTCAACGAGCTGCGCTTCGGCGTCCTGTTTACTGGTATTTGACCGAGCAGCCGTACGGCTTGGTCGAGGCGTTGGTCACCGGCTTGCCGCCCATGGCCTCGGCCAGCGCCACCTTCACGTACGGCGTCGCCTTGGCAATGTCGTCGGCGTCGCTGCTCGGCACGCTGTCGATGCCGCCCATGTAGATCAGCTTGCCGTCCGGCGCCACGACGTACATGTGCGGCGTGGTCTTGGCCTCGTACTGGTGGCCGACGTCACCGGACGGGTCGAGCAGCACGGCCGTCGGCGCGGCGCCGCGCGACTGCGTCAGCGCGTTGGCGCCCGCGGCATCCACGTGGCCCTGCTTGCCGGGCGCCGACGAGATCACCGACAGCCACACCGCGCCCTTGCCGGTCAGCTCCTTCTGCTGCGACTGCATGTTGCCGCTCTTGTAGTGCTTCTTCACGAACGGGCAGTCGTGGTTGGTCCACTCGAGCACGACGTACTTGCCCTTGTAGTCGGCGAGTGAATAGGCCTTGCCGTCGGCGCCGGTCAGCGTGAAGGCCGGCGCGGGCTCGCCGAGCCTGGGCGCCGCCTGCGCGAGGCCGGTGACGAGCAGCAGCGTGGCGAGGATCGAAAGGTTGGTGCGCATGATGTTCCACTCCGTCAGTGCGAATCCCAGGGCGGCTATTTTCGCTCCAGACTCGACACCCACGCCACTGCCTCGATCATGAGGCCGGGGGTCAGCACCTGCGGCAGGATCTCCGGCTCGCCGGTCGGCGGATACAGCAGGTACAAGGGCACGCCGCTGCGCCCGAAGCGCTCCAGCACCGCCGTGATCGCGGGATCCGGAGTGGTCCAGTCGCCGGTCAGCCAGGCGACGTTTTTTTCCGCCAGCACCCGGCGCACTTCGGCGTTCTGGAACACCACCTTCTCGTTGACCTTGCAGGTGATGCACCAGTCCGCGGTGAAGTTCACGAACACCATGCGGCCCTGCGCGCGCAGCTCTTTGAGCCGCGCGTCGGAGTACGGCTCGCTCTCGGCGGTGCCGGCCGTGCCGGTGACCCCCGCCGGCGCCCGGGCTGCGGAAATCCTGATGGCCGGATGCGCCAGCAGCGCGAGCGCGCCGACCGCCGCCAGCAGCGCCAGCGCGGCGCGCGGCCAGGGGGGCTGCGTCGCGCCCCACAGCCACAGCGCGAAGGCCAGCAGGACGAGGCCCGAGGCGACGATTGCCACCGCGTCCACGCTGGTCTGCCGGCCGAGCACCCACAGCAGCCAGACCACGGTCAGGTACAGCGGGAAGGCCATCAACTGCTTGAACGTCTCCATCCAGCGGCCGGGCCGGGGCAGCCAGGCGCCGAGCGCGGGGAAGAATCCCAGCAGCAGGAACGGCAGCGCGAGTCCGAGGCCCAGCGTCGCGAACACGAACAGCGCGACGTGGAGGGGCTGCGTCAGCGCGTAGCCCAGCGCCGTGCCCATGAACGGCGCCGTGCACGGGCTCGCGACCACCACCGCCAGCACGCCGGTGAAGAACGAGCGGCTGAAGCCGCCCTGCTCCACCAGGCCCTGGCCGACGCCCATCAGCGACGTGCCGAACTGCACCAGGCCCGACAGCGACAGGCCGAGCGCGAGCATCAGGTAGGCCAGGAACGCGACGAAGGCCGGCGCCTGCAGCTGGAAGCCCCAGCCGAGCTGCTGGCCGCCCTCGCGTAACAAGATGATCGCCAGCGCGACAGCCGCGCACGACAGCACCGCGCCGGCGGTATACGCCAGCGCATGCAGCCGCTCGGCGCTGGCATCGCCGCGGCGGCTCTCGAGCACGCTGACGGCCTTGATCGACAGCACCGGGAACACGCACGGCATCAGGTTCAGGATCAATCCGCCGAGCAGGGCGAAGCCCAGCGCGAGCCACAGGCTGGGCTGCGCGCTCCCCGACGCCGGCGGTGTTGCCCGCACCTCGGCTGCCGCGGCGACGGTCGCGACCTCGCCCGGCGTGGCGGCAACGGCATAGGCGTACTTCTCGCCCGCCTGCACCACCAGCACGCCTTCGACCGTCTGCGGCATGGCGCCGAAATGCGCGCTCTGCTCCTGCGCGATGCGCGCGACGGTGCCGTCGAGCGCGACGCGCTGGCGCGCGCCGTGGTTCACCAGGTTGTCGGCGTAGGCGTAGAACTCGACGGCGGCGGCGCCGGCGAGCTCGACCGCATCCAGCTGCAGGCGCACCTCGCCGTCCACCACGGCGAAGGTCCCCGCGAGCGGCTCGGCCTGCGGCAGGCGGGCGCGCGTGTCGAGGAAGCGGGGCGACCACAGCGGATCGGCGGTCGCGATCTCCGAAACCGGCAGCGTCAGCGACAGCTCGGCCTGCCCGGGGATGCAGATGTCCGCGCACACCAGCCACTTGGCCAGCGCCTTCACGGTGAAGTCGCCGTCGATGCCGGCCGGCACTTCGAGCGGCACCAGGTGCAGCGTCTGCGCGTCGTAGCCGTAATTCACCAGCTCGCCCAGCTTGTGCTGCGACGGATACGGCCAGGCGATGTCGCCGGCTTTCCAGCCGGCGGGCAGCGTCCACGACAGCGTGGTCGGCAGGCCCGAGTCGCCCGGGTTGCGCCAGTAGGTGTGCCAGCCGGCCTCGGGCTTGAGGCGCAGCGCCACCCAGTTGGGGGCGCCGGCGAGCCAGCCGGTGTGCTCGGCGACGAGTTCGGCCTCGATGTGAGGCGCGGTCACCGGGGCGGCGGGGGCGGCAGCGGCCCACAGGAGGGCGGCAGCGAGGAGGGTTGGTTTTGTCATTCCGAGCGAAGCGAGGAATCTACTGAGATCCTTCGCTGCGCTCAGGATGACATAAACGATTTATCATCGCGGGCCCCGCTGCCACCGGAACGCCCGCCATGCCTGCCGCCCGCTCCTTCGACATCGTCGTCTTCGGCGCCACCGGCTTCACCGGCGCGTTGACGGCGGAATACCTCGCGCGCCACGCGCCCGCCGGCACGCGCTGGGCGCTGGCCGGACGCAACCCGAAGAAGCTCGAGGCCGTGCGCGCGCAGCTCGCTGCGATCAATCCGGAGTGGGCCAGGCTCGAGCTGCTGGCCGCCGACAGCGGGGATCCGGAGTCGCTCAAGCGCGTGGCCGAGGCCACGCGCGTCGTCATCACCACGGTCGGCCCCTACATCCTGCACGGCGAGCCGCTGGTGGCGGCCTGCGCCGCGGCCGGCACCGACTACGTGGACCTCACCGGCGAGCCGGAATTCGTCGACCTGATGTGGCTGCGCTACCACGAGCAGGCCAGGGCTTCGGGGGCGCGCATCGTGCACGCCTGCGGCTTCGACAGCATCCCGCACGACCTCGGCGCGTATTTCACCGTGCAACAGTTGCCTGCGGACACGCCCCTCAAGGTCGAGGGCTTCGTGCGCGCCGGCGGCACGTTCTCGGCGGGCACCTACCACTCGGCGATCAACGCGTTCGGGCGCGCGCGCCTCTACATGAAGGCGAAAAAGGAGCGCCAGGCGAAGGAGCCGCGCCCGGCGGGCCGCAAGATCGGCGCGGTGAAATCCGGCGTGCGTTACCTGAAGGACCTGCAGTCCTGGGTCGTGCCCTTCCCGACCATCGACCCGCTGGTCGTGCGCCGTTCCGCGGCCGCAATGGACCGCTACGGACCGGACTTCCGCTACGGCCACTACGTGCAGCTCAAGCGCCTCGTCACCGTCGCCGGCCTGATCGGCGGAACCGGCGCGCTGTTCACGCTGGCGCAGTTCAAGCCGACGCGCGACTGGCTGCTGGCGCGCAAGAGCTCGGGCGAAGGCCCGTCGGCCGAGGTGCGCGCGAAGTCGTGGTTCAAGGTGACCTTCCACGGCGAAGGCGCCGGCAAGCGCGTCGTCACGCAGGTCAGCGGCGGCGACCCGGGCTACGGCGAGACGTCGAAGATGCTGGCGGAGTCGGCGATGTGCCTGGCGTTCGACAACCTGCCGAAGCGCGGCGGCCAGACCACGCCGGCCGCGGCGATGGGCAATGCGCTGATCGAGCGCCTGAAGAAGAGCGGAATTAGGTTCGAGGTGCTCTGACTACAGGCTGCCGACCGGGCTGAGCGCGTAATGCCCGGCATCGCGCACCTCGCCGGCCTGCACTTCGAACACCGCCGCCCCTGACGGGGCGTAGCGGGCGTTCGAGCTGTTGGCCTCCCGCAACGCATAGACGCCGGGCGGCAACGCGCCGGTGAAGACACCGCGTCGGCTCGCCGCGTCCACATCCACGGGCAGCGCGTAGTCCTGTTCCGGATCATCCACGCGCTTGACGTGCACGACCCAGCGCGGAGCGGGCTCGCTCGTGCCCGCTTCCACGTACTGGTAGGACAGCGTGCCGATCACGAGCCCCGAGCTCGTCACCAGCGGCAGCGGCGCGGCGGGCGATTCGGCGACCCTCGGGGCCTGCGCGCAACCCGTGGCAAGGGCGGCCAGGGCCAGGATGACGACGGTTCTCGAAGCAGCCATGGGGAGTCCTCCGGTGGGTCCCATACCACCCATAGTGCTCCGGGATCGCATTAGATACAAGGGGTAGGCCCATGACGCAGAAAGCAAAACGGCCGCGGATTCCGCGGCCGTTTGCTGCAACGGGCTGCCGGGCTCAGAGCTCGTACTTGAAGCTGATCTCCACCTTGCAGCGGTACGACGTGACCTTGCCCTTCTTGTCGACCGTCACGTCCATCTCGGTGACCTTGCCGACGCGCAGGTCGCGCAGCGATTTCGCCGCCGCGCCGATCGCGGACTGGGCCGCGTCCTCCCAGCTCTTGCTGCTCGTGCCCACGACGGAAATGATCTTGTATGCGCTCATTCTTGTTACCTCCGAACCATTTTTTTCGGACCGGCGGAATCCCCGGCATTCTTTGCGGCGCCGCGTAGCAGCGCCGCGACCACAGTAGGCCAAGAGCCGGGGAGCGGCAACTGACCGGCGCTCGGGCATACTGGCGCCCCTTTTCGGAGGACCGGCCATGAACAAGCACGAGTACACGGCGACGGTTTCCTGGCAGCGCAGCGGCGATGCGAAGTTCACCGACCAGCGTTACTCGCGCGCGCACGCATGGACATTCGACGGCGGCACCGTGGTGCCCGCCTCGAGCTCGCCCCAAGTCGTGCCGGTGCCGATGTCGAACGCGGCCGCGGTGGATCCGGAAGAAGCGTTCGTCGCGGCGCTGTCGGCCTGCCACATGCTGTTCTTCCTGTTCCATGCCGCCAAGAAAGGCTTCGTCATCGACAGCTACGAGGACGCCGCGTCCGGCACGATGGGCAAGAACGCCGCGGGGCGCATCGCGATGCTGAAGGTCACGCTGCACCCGCGCGTCACCTGGACTGGCGGGAAGCAACCGACGGCGGAAGATCTCGACGCGATGCACCACCAGTCGCACATCGACTGCTACATCGCCAACTCGGTCAACTGCGACGTCGCCATCGAGCCGCGCGACTGACGTGCGTCTTTCCGGCGCCGCAAATAACAAGGGCGTGACGACTGAAGTCGCCACGCCCCTTTTTCAAGAAGAATAACTACTTCTTCTTTTTCTTTTTCTTGGCTTTCTTTGCCATGACGAACCTCCTATCCAGTCGGATGGACCCGGTGGCCGGCCCCATCGGCCCACCGCCTGCGGTCGACCGACCCCAGCTAATAGTGGCACCGAATGACGCCGGGCACAATAGGTAGTAGCGCCCCGATTTTGCGCCACGTTCACCTGCGCCACGCGGCCAGCGCGCTGACGCAGGTGCTCGAGCAGCGCCAGCCCGCCGACGCCGCGCTGCGCGAGCTGTTCGCCGCGCACCGCAACGCCGGCTCGCGCGATCGCGCGACGATCGCGACGCTGCTGTACGGCGTGCTGCGCAATTACTTCTCGCTTCGCGACGCGCTCGGCGCGCAGGCCAGCGCGCTCGAGTTGTGCGCGGCGCACGCGCTGCGCGCGATGGGCGTCACGCCCGAGGCGTTGCCGCGACTCGACGGTCTCGATGCGGCCGCGCTCGCGCAGCGCCTCGCGCAGGCCGGCGCGCCCGGCGCCGCGGCGCAGCGAAACCTGCCCGCGTGGCTGTGGCAGGCGCTCCAAACGCAACACGGCGGCGACGCCGACGCGCTGGCGCGCGCGCTCAACACCGAGGCCGCGGTGGACCTGCGCGTGAACACGCTGAAGGCATCGCGCGAGGAGGCACGGCGCGTGCTGCGCGAGGACGGCGTCGAATCCGAGCCGATTGCGGACCTGCCCGCCGGCCTGCGGCTGGGCCAGCGCGTCGCCTTGCAACGGACGCGTGCAATGCGCGACGGCTGGGTCGAGCCCCAGGACGCCGGCAGCCAGCGCCTGGCGCTGTTCGTCGAGCCGGCGCCCGGCGAGGTCGTGGTGGATTTTTGCGCCGGCGCCGGCGGCAAGACGCTCGCCCTCGGCGCGCTGATGAAGAACCGGGGGGAGCTGCACGCGCTCGACGTGAGCCGCGCGCGGCTGGCGCGCTTCGAGCCGCGCCTGGCGCGCTCGGGGCTGTCCATCGTGCGGGTGCAGGCGCTGCGCAACGAGCGTGATCCGCGCCTGCGGCCGCTGGCGCAGCGCTGCGACGCGGTGCTGGTGGACGCGCCCTGCTCCGCCACCGGCACGCTGCGGCGCAATCCAGAAGTACGCCTGCGCGAGATGGACCTCGCCGGGTTCACCGCGACGCAGAACGCGCTGCTGGCCGCGGCGGCGGCGCTGGTGCGCCCGGGCGGGCGGCTGGTCTACGCGACCTGCAGCGTGCTCAGGGAGGAGAACCAGGACGTCGCCGGGGCGTTCCTCGCGGCGCATCCGGATTTCGCGCGCGCCGGCGAACTGACGCTGCTGCCGCACCGCGACGGCACGGACGGTTTCTACGCGGCGAAGCTGCGTAGGAGCGCCTCTTAGGCGCGATTCATCTCTTCTTCGGGATCCAGGCCCACACCATCTGGCACTTGATCGGCTCGATGCCGGCCTCGTCGGTCACGCGCACCGGCACGGCGACGTCGCCCTTGTCCTCGGCCAGCACGCGCGCCCGCATCTCGGCCGGCAGCGTGGCCTCGGCACGCAGCGTGCCCGTCGCGCGTTTCACGTAGTCGATGTGCATCGACTTCAGCAGCGGGATCTTCGAGTCCGGCAGCGTCATGCCGAGC
>JANNKD010000248.1:0-18072 GCA_031396115.1 Gammaproteobacteria bacterium | reverse complement strand
GGCACGTTCGACCTGGTGTGGTGCGCCCAGAGTCTCTACTCGCTTCCCGACCCGGTCGTTGCCATCGGCCACATGGCCCGGATGCTTCGACCGGGCGGCCTGGTCGCAGTGCTCGAGAACGACTCCCTGCACCAGGTGTTCCTGCCCTGGCCCATCCGTCTCGAGTTGCCGCTGCGGGCCGCGGAGCTGCGCTCGTTTCGGGCGGGGTGCGAGAACTCGAGCAAGTATTACGTCGGCCGGCGGCTTCCGGCCCTCCTCGCCGCCGCCGGGCTGGAGCCGTTGCGGATGACGACTCATGCCTTCGACCGCCAGGCCCCGTTGGCCGCAGTCGAACGGGAGCTGTTGCAGTGTTACCTGGAAGAAGTGTCGGAGCGCGTTGCGCCCCATCTCGACTCCGCGTTGCTCGAGGAGCTTCGCCAGCTCGTCGAGCCGGGATCGCCCCAGCACCTGCTGGGCCAGCCGTATCTGACGATGACCTGGGTCAACGTGCTGGCCATCGGGCGACGGCCGCCCGATCCGTTTGCTCCGTGCGGCGTCACACAGAGAGCGCCACCGCACAGATAGTTTTGCCCGAACCGCTTAACACTCTCCGACCTGCCCGTCAGTCTCAATGCGTTCCGGAGAATTCTGTGCTTACCCTCACCCGCTGCCTTCGACTCTTCGTTCTCATCGCCGCAACCACCGCCGCTCCGTTTCAGGGAGCTTTCGCCGCAGTTGCGCCGACCCTCGGCGCCGCGGAGAGTTTTGCGGTACTGGGTGCCTCGACCGTAACCAACACGGGATCGAGCGTCATCACCGGCGACCTGGGCCTCAGCCCCGGCACGTCGATCACCGGGTTTCCTCCCGGGACGGTGGTCGGCGGGACGACGCATGCAACGGATGCAGTCGCGGCGCAGGCTCAGAGCGATACCACCGCGGCGTACATCGACCTGGCTGGCCAGGCGTGCACCACCACTTTTGATGTGCCAACGGATATCGGCGGCCTCACGCTGGTGCCCGGTGTCTACTGTTTTGCGTCCTCGGCTCAAGTGACCGGAACGCTGACGCTCGATGCAGAGGGCAACGCCGACGCGGTCTGGATCTTCAAGACCGGCAGCACGCTGACGACGGCGAGCAACTCGTCCGTGGTGCTGATCAATGGCGCCCAGAATTGCAACGTGTTCTGGCAGGTCGGCAGCTCCGCGACGCTCGGCACCAGCGCCCGCTTCGTCGGACATATTCTTGCGCTGACGAGCATCACGCTCACCACCGACGCCAGGGCGTCCGGCAGCATGCTGGCGCGCACTGGCGCAGTGACGCTGGATTCCAACCTGGTCGCCACGTCAGCCTGCGCTACCGGGTCGCTTGCACCCACGCTCAGCAAGGCCTTCATCCCGTCCACCATCAATGTGGGCGGCACCTCCACGCTCAACATCACCCTGACCAACACGGGCTCCACGGCTGCGAGCCTCACCGCACCGCTGACCGATAACCTGCCCGATGGCGTGACCATCGCCGCCGCCCCTGCCACCAACTGCGACGGGTTCACCACGGCCGGAACTTCGACCGTGACCCTGACCGGAGGCTCGGTCCCGGCCAACGGCTCCTGCCTGATCAGCGTGATCGTGACCGCGGCGAGCTGTGGCAACTACATCAATACGCTGGCAGCCGGAGCGTTGCAGACCAGCACCGGCAACAACATTGCCCCGGCGCTCGCGACACTCACGGTGGCGTGCGCTTCCGGTGTGACCGTCGGCAAAGAGTTCGTTCCCGGCACCATCACCGCGGGCGGTACCTCGCTGATCAATATCTACCTGAGCAACAGCGACGACACGGACGCCGTCCTCACCGCGCCGTTCACCGACACGCTGCCCAGCGGGCTGACCATTACCGGCGACTTTGAAAACAGCTGCGGCGGGACCGTCACCCACACCGCCAACTCGTTGACCCTGACCGGGGGTACCATCCCCGCCAATAGCTTCTGCATCATCGGTAGCGGCATCCCCGTCACCGGCCCCCCGGGTACTTATGTCAACACCCTGCCCGCCGGCGCCCTGCAGACCAGCAATGGCAGCAATGCGGCCCCCGCGGTCGCGACGCTGACCATCACCCAGGCTCTGCCGCCGCCTCCGCCGCCGCCTGCGATTGCCCCCACGCTGGTCCAGGCCTTCAGTCCGGCCAGCATCGCTTCGGGCGGTAGCTCGCTGCTCACCATTACGCTGAGCAATGCAGGCCCTGTCGCTGCGAGTCTGACAGCGCCGCTGACCGATACTTTCCCGATTGGCGTGAACATCACCGGTGCACCCAGCACCACGTGCGGTGGGACGGCCACGGTCGGAACCTCGACGGTGACCTTGACCGGAGGGTCGATCCCGGCCGCGGGTTCCTGCACGCTGACCGTGGTCGTGACCTCGACGAGCGCCGGCACCTACCCCAATTCGCTGGCCCCCGGAGCGTTGCAGACCGACAACGGCAGCAATGCCGACTCGGCTGACGCGAGCCTGACCGTTGTTCCTGCGGTCACGCCTCCGCCGCCGCCTGTCGGCGGGGGTTCTGGCTCACAGGGCGGTGCCTTGCCAGCCGGAGTGCTGATCCTGTTCCTGCTGGCAGCGGCAGCGCGCCGGCGTCGCGCGCGCTGATATTCGGTCAAGTCGCACAAGCGGTAGCCGTGACACGCCATTCGGTGTCGCGGCTGCCGCTTGATGCGGCCGGCACGCAACTCACCGCGTTCATCCGTTTCTGCGAGCGGCAGACCGGCCGCCAGTTTTCCGACTACGCCGCGTTCGAGCATTACTGCGCGACTCGCTATGGGGAATTCTGGGGGCTGTTCCTGGAATGGTCGCAAATCCTGTGTGAAGGCAGCGCCACCCCGGTGGTCACCGATACGCGCTGCGAATTCGCGACGTTCTTCCCCGGACTGCACCTGAACTACGCCGAAAACCTGCTGCGCATCGACGGCGACGGCTTCGAGCCGGCCCGCCCGGCATTGACCTCGTTGCATCGCGACCGCCCGGCCGAGCGCTGGTCGCGCGGTGAACTGCGCGCCCGGGTGAGCGCCCTCGCCGCGGGGCTGGTGGAGCTGGGCCTCGGACCCGGGCAGCGCGTGGCGCTGGCCGCGAACAACACCGCGGCGGCGGTACTCGGTTGCCTCGGCGCTTCGGCCATCGGCTGCAGCGTTTCCAGCGGGGCGCTCGACGTCGGCGCCTTTGCACTGATCAGCCGCTTTGCGCAGGTGGAACCGGTGTTGCTGCTGGCGGACTTGCCCGACCCGGGCACCGTAGCCGGACGACAGCAGCGTGAGCGCTTCGTGGAAGTGGCGCGCGCCCTGCCCTCGCTGCGTGGAGTGCTGCTGCTGGACGACTGGGAAGCGCCGGCCGGCCTGGGCATCCCGGTGCACCGTGCATCCGCGCTGCTGCGGCGTCACGCCGGCGCATCGGCCCGGTGGCCGCGGCTGCCGTTCAATCACCCGCTGTTCATTCTCTTCACCTCCGGCACCACCGGCCCGCCCAAATGCCTGGTGCACGGCGCCGGCGGCACTTTGCTCGAGCACGTGAAGGAGCATCGGTTGCACGGCGACCTGCGCCCGTCGGACAAGCTGTTCTTCCACACCTCGACCGGGTGGATGATGTGGAATTGGCAGCTCAGCGCACTGGCGGCCGGCGCCGAGATCGTGCTGAACGACAGCCCGGTAACCGGCGCCGACAGCCTGTGGCACATCGCTGCGCAGGAGCGCGTCACCGCCTTCGGCACCAGTCCGGCCTATCTGCGGCTGTGCGAGCAGAGCGCGTGGGCGCCGCCCTCGGACGCCGATTTTTCCGCGCTGCACTCGATTTACTCGACAGGCTCCATCCTGCATCCGCGGCAACAGGAGTGGGTGTGGCGCCGCGTGAAGCAGCTGCCGATCCAGTCGATCTCCGGCGGCACCGACATCGTCGGCTGCTTCGTGCTGGGCAATCCGAACCTGCCGGTGTTCAGCGCCGAGTGCCCGTGCCGCAGCCTGGGCCTGGACGTGCGCGCACTGAACGCCGACGCGAAGGGCATCGGGGAACTGGTCTGCAGCAACCCTTTTCCGTCGCGGCCGGTGGGACTGTTGCACGATGCCGACGGCAGCCGCTTCCATGCCGCGTACTTCGCCCAGAACTCCGGCGTGTGGACGCACGGGGATCTGATCGAGTTCACGGCGGAGGGCTCGGCCCGCATGCATGGCCGCTGCGACGGCGTGCTGAACATCCGCGGTATCCGCATCGGACCGGCGGAAATCTACGGCATGCTCGACGAAGTGCCCCAGATTGCCGACGCTATGGCGATCGAGCAGCGCACCGACGACGAGGGCAACGGCCGGCTGGTGCTGCTGCTGGTGCTGAAACAGGGCTGCACGCTGGACCGCGAGCTGGACGCGGGCATCAAGCGGGAGCTCGGCCGCCGCGGCTCGCCCGCACACGTGCCCGCAGTCATTCTCGCCGTGGACCAGCTGCCGATCACTTACAGCGGCAAGGTCTCGGAGCGCAGCGCGCGCGACGCGCTGAACGGCCATCCCGTGACCAACAGCGGCGCGTTGCGGAATCCGGAATGCCTGGAGCCGCTGAAAGCATTCGCTGCGCAGGAGCCGCCCGCGGCACCGGCGGCCGCGGCGGGCGCGGATCTGCAGCAACTCGTGACCGGCGTGTGGGAGTCGGTGCTGGGGCTGTCGCCCATCCGGCCGGCGGACAACTATTTCGACCTCGGCGGCGATTCGCTGAGGGCGCTGCGCGTCATGGCCGAGATCAAGCGCCTGACCGGGCGCGACGCATCAATGAAGCTGCTGTGGGACGCGCCCACGGTGGCCGACTACAGCGCGGCGCTTTCGCGCCCGGCGCGGGCGCCCTACCAGCCGTTGGTGCTGCTGGAGCCGGGCGCGGACAAGACCCCGCTGTTCATGGTGCACGGCGTCGGCGGCAGCGCCATGGAACTGCTGCCGCTGGCGCGCCGGCTGCGTGCAGACCGGCCGGTGTACGCACTGCAAGGGCGCGGCTTCGACGCGGACGACGCACCGCATACGCGCGTCGACGACATGGTGCGTGACTACCTGATCGCAGTGCGCTCGGTACAGCCGCACGGCCCGTACCTGCTCGCCGGCTATTCCTTCGGCGGACTGGTGGCTTACGAAATGGGGCGACGGCTCGCCGCCACCGGCGAGAAGATCGCGTTGCTGGCCCTGCTGGACACTTGCCTGCCGGAGCGGCACTGGTCGCGCGCCGCGTGGGTCGAGTACTTCTTCCGGCGCCTGCGCTGCGGATTGCGCGAGCTGCGTGGGCGCCCCCTGCGCGACTGGGTCCCGCTGTGCCTCAAGCTGGCAAGCGCGCTGATCCAGCGCCTGCAGCGCCGGCGTTTCTCGGCGGAACTCCTGGCCGGCAAGCCCGGTGAGCCGGGCGCGCTGCCGGAGCAGGTGCTGCGCGTGCGCCGGGCCGGCTTCGCCGCGGCACTGGCGCACACGCCGCGACCGAGCACGCTGTCGCTCACGTTGTTCCGCTCGGACCTGGATGCCTCGCACGCCTGCGACCCGGCATTGGTCTGGCGCCGGTTGGTGCCGACGCTGGACATCTACGACGTGCCTGGCACCCACGCGAACATGATCCTGTCGCCACAGGTGGACTTGCTGGCGGGATGCCTGGGCCAGCGCCTGCGCGACGTGCAGCGAGCGGCTTGATGTCGCAGCTGTAAGCGGCAGCGCGTTGGTACGATTCCGCACCGACAAAGGCTTCGTGGGCACCCGTACAGACCCTCCCCGCACGACACTCCATGCTCGTGTCTCCTGAAATGAAGTGGAGTACGGATATGAACAACACACACAAGCTGATGATGGTCGCTTTGCTCTCAGCCGGCGCGTTGAGCGTTGGCATCACGGGCTGCTCGCGCGAGGAATCGCGTGCCGAGACCCGGACGGATGTGGCCAAGGCGCGGACCGACGGCCAGAAAGACGTTGCGGCCGAGCAGCGTGATGCCGCCAAGGTCCGGGCGGAATCGCAGCAGGAAACCGCCGAGGCCAACCGCGAGATTGCGCTGGCCCAGGCGAAAGCCGATCACAAGGTGGCCGTCGAGCAGTGCGAAGCGATGACCGGTGACGCGCGTACCAACTGCAAGGACGACGCCGGCGCCAGGCTCGAAGTCGCCCAGGCCCAGGCCGAAGCCGACAAGCTGGCCGCCGATCCGAAGAACTAGAGGCACTTGCTTGCATGCCGGCGGCATTTCGATGCCGCCGGTTTTTTTTGGTCCGTGCGCTCGCCCGCAGACGCCTGCGGCCGCTCCGCGCACTCTCGGTATCACCCCGACACGCACCCTGCAGGAGTCCACCATGCAATTCAAAACCCCGGAATCGGCCTTACAGGCCAAGTCGCAGGAAGCCAACCAGGTGTCCAAAACCTACAGCCCGCACAACGGGTCCAGTGCCAGAGCCGGCGCGATGTCGCCCATGAGTTCGAAGCCCACGGCATCGGATGCGCTGGTCGCGTTCGAGACGCAGTTCGGCGCGCAGGTCACCGCGGCGCGGCAGTCGATCAAGGAAATGAGCCGCGATCTGGCCGACCGGGCGCGACAGTCCGCGACCGCCACCGACGACTACGTGCGCGCGCAACCCTGGAAGGCCATCGGGATCGGCGCCGCTATCGGCGCCGGGATCGGTGTCGTGCTCGGAGCGCTCTTCGCCCGCCGCTAGCTGATCAACGTCATTCCCGCGAAAGCGGGAATCCAGAAGCTCCTGAAAACACTGGATGCCCGCTTTCGCGGGCATGACAGACACAGGCTGTTCAGCGCTTCCCCAGGCTACGACGCCAGCTTGAGCAGACGCGCGCGGTTGATGGTCAGTTCGACCAGGTGCTCCTGGCGATCGTCGACCAGCAGGACGCCCTGGTCGTCCTGGGCGACGCCGTCGAGCGTGATCGTGCTGCCGGTCGCGCGGCCCGGGTCCTGCACCTGGACCACGCCGATCCGGTAGACCGTCTCGCCGTAGCGGTAGCTCAGTGCGTACGTGCTCCAGTCCTCCGGCAAGCACGGCGCCAGGTGCAGCCGGTCGGCCTCCCGCCTCACGCCCAGCAGCGACTCCAGAATCAGCCGGTACAGCCAGCCCGCCGCGCCCGTGTACCAGGTCCAGCCGCCGCGGCCAATGTGGGGCGCAACCGCGTAGACATCCGCGGCGACGACGTAGGGTTCGGTTCGGTAGGCGGCGACCGCCTCCGCGGTCCGCGCATGGTTCAACGGGTTGATCAGGCCCAGCAGGTCCCAGGCGCGACGGCTGTCGCCCAGGCGCGCGAACGCCATCGCCGCCCACACCGCCCCATGCGTGTACTGGCCGCCGTTCTCGCGCACGCCGGGCACGTAGCCCTTGATGTAGCCGGGGTTCATCGCCGACTTGTCGAACGGCGGGTCGAGCAAGCGGATCAGGTTGCCGCGTTCCGGACCGCGGCGCACGAGGCGCCGATCGACCGCTTCCATCGCCTGGCGCGAGCGCTCGCTATCGCCCGCACCGGACAACACCGACCAGCTTTGCGCGATCGAGTCGATTGAGCATTCGGGATTGGCCGACGAGCCCAGCGGCGAGCCGTCGTCGAACCAGGCCCGGCGATACCAGGCGCCGTCCCACGCATGCTGCTCGAGATTGCGCTGCAGTTGCGCGGCCTCCTGCCGGCAGCGCCCGGCGAAAGCGGCATCGCCGTGGCGCTCGGCGAGCGCGGCGAAGGACGACAACACCTCGTAGAGGAAGAACCCCAGCCAGACGCTTTCTCCCTTGCCGTGCAGGCCGACCAGGTTCATGCCGTCGTTCCAGTCGCCGGAACCCATCAGCGGCAGGCCGTGCTGGCCGAACCGCAGCCCGTGCAGGATCGCCCGCACGCAATGCTGGTACAGGCTGGCCGTCTCGTCGGCGCGCCCGGGCCGGTCGTAAATCGATTCCTCCTCGGCGCCCAGCGCCCGGCCCGCGAGGAAAGGCGCGCTTTCGTCGAGCACGCCGGTATCGCCGGTGCTCAGCACGTAGCGGCAGGTCGCCAGCGGCAGCCACAGGTAGTCGTCGGAGCAGCGCGTGCGCACGCCGCTTCCGGCCGGTGGATGCCACCAGTGCTGCACGTCGCCTTCCGGGTACTGGCGCCCGGCGCAGCGCAACAGGTGCTCGCGCGCGAGCCGCGGTTCGGTGTGCACCAGCGCCATCACGTCCTGCAACTGGTCGCGGAAACCGAACGCGCCGCCGGACTGGTAGAACCCGCTGCGCGCCCAAAGCCGGCACGCCAGCGTCTGGTAGACGAGCCAGCCGTTGGCCAGCACGTTCAGGGATGGATCGGGCGTCAGCACCTGCACCGCGCCCAGCGTGCGCGTCCAGTAGCGCTGCACCTTCTCCAGCGCCGCTCGCGCCGAACCCAGGGTGCGCAGCCGCTGCGCCAGCACGCGGGCGTGGCTGAGGTCGCGCCCGACGCCAAGCCGGAAGATGACCTCGCGCTCCTGCCCGTCGGCGAGATCGAATGGCACCCGCACCGCGCCGCAGGGGTCCAGCGCCGCGCCGAGCCGGCCGGAAAGGCGCGACTGCCGCATCGCGTCCGGATCCCGCAACGAGCCGTTGCGCCCGAGGAACTCGGTGCGGTCACCGCTGAGCGTGCGCGACAGGTCGTCGACGTCGAAGAAAGCGACCCGTCCGGAGAAGTCGGTGTTGTAGGCGTTGCGCGCGAACAGCGCCCCGCTGGTGGCGTCGATCTCGGTGACCACGTGCATGGCGGATTTCGAGCGGACGTCGCCCAGCACCCACTCGACGTACCCGGTTGCGGACAGGCGCCGCGCCCGGCCCGAGCCGTTGCGCACTTTCAGCACCGAAAATTTGACCGCGTCCTCCAGGTCGACGTAGACCCACAGTTCCGAGTGGATGCCCCCGGCGGTGTGCTCGAACACGCTGTAGCCGAATCCGTGCCGGGTGGCGTAGGGCATCGCGCCGCCGCACGGCAGCGGCGTCGGCGACCAGAAATGCCCGCTTTCCTCGTCGCGCAGGTAAATCGCTTCCCCGCCCGAGGCGCCGACCGGATCGTCGCTCCAGGGTGTCAGCCGGAATTCATGGGCGTTTTCGCCCCAGGTGTAGGCCAGGCCGCTTTCCGTCACGACGGTTCCGAAGTGCGGGTTGGCCAGCACGTTCACCCAGGGCGCCGGCGTGCGGTGCGCCTGGGCGGTGGTGATGACGTATTCGCTTCCATCCGCGGTGAATCCGCCAAAGCCGTTGCCGAGAATGAGGTCCGGCCGCGGCTCGTCGGGCTCGGCCGCGGGCTCGGGCCGGTGGCTTCGCGTCGGCACCAGGCGCGCCAGCCGCTTGTCCGCGACCAAGGGCCGTGCAATCTGTTCCGCCAGGGTGCCGCGACCGTCGGCGATGATGACCCGCGCAACGGCCTGCAGCAGGACGCGATCCTCCTGCGAAATCTGCTCGGCGGAGCGCACGAAGATGCCGCCGGGCCGGTCGATCGCATGCGGCTCGACGCCGGTGGCGATCAACGCCACGATCTGGTCCTGCAGCCGCTGCCGGTAGCTGGCGTGATCCTCGTTCCAGATCACCAGGTCGACCACCAGGCCGCGGCGACGCCAGTACGCGTGGCACTGGATCAGCTGGCGCGCCAACTGGAGATGCGCGCTGTCCGCGATCTTCAGCAGCACGATCGGCAGGTCGCCGGAAATCGAGTAGCCCCACAGGCCGGGCTGCCCGCGCCGGTTCTGGATCAGCACGGCGGTGTCGGCTCGCAGCGCGGCATTGGCGTAGAGCACCGGTCCCGCCAGGCGCCGGTACAGCTGCGCGTCGCCGTCAGTGACGTTGATCTGCCGCAGGGTCACGCCGCTGTGCGTCCAGGCGAGGTCGAAGACCCGGTCGGCGAGGTGGCGGTCCTGGTACTTGTTGACCAGCGCGAGGCACGCCTCGCGGCTGTCGGCGGCGCCCGAGACCAGGTCGACGGTCGCCGATTGCCCGGGGTCGAGCGTGATGCGGCAGCGGATGGCGACGATCGGATCGAGCACCGAACCCTCGCTGCCGGACAGCCTGCCGGCATCGTCCATGGCCTGGGGGTCCGCCAGGGTCCGCCCGCGCCCGATGAAGCGCAGGCGATCGGTTTCATAGGACACCGGGCCCACGGCGGACCCGTTCGTCGCCAGCAAGTGGAACATCCACGGCGCGTGTTCGCCGACGGAGCGCGGCCGGCGCGTGCACAGGATCGCATTGCGGTCGCCGAGCACCTGGGTCTGCACGAACAGGTTGGAGAACGCGGGGTGCATCAGGTCGGCTGCCGGCGCGGCGAGGACGACCTCCGCGTAACTGGTGAGCTCGATCGTCCGGCGCATCGGCGCGCGGTTGGTGATGCGCACGCGGCGCAGCTCGATGTCATCCTCCGGCGACACGACGATCTCGGAATACGCCTCGTAGTCGTGGTCGCGCCGGCGGTACTCGGCGCGCCCTTCCGAAAACATCACGTCGTAGCTCTCCGCCCGCTTGAGGGTCGGCTGGTGGGTCGCCGACCAGAACTCGCCGCTCGCCATGTCGCGCAGGTAGAGGAACGAGCCCCAGTTGTCGCAGGTGCTGTCCTCGCGCCAGCGCGTGACCGCGAAGTCCTTCCAGCGGCTGTAACCGCCGCCCGCGTTGGTCACCATGACGTGGTAGCGGCCATTCGACAGCAGCTGGACCTCCGGCGCCGGCGTGTCGAGGCCGATGGGGGCATGGACCGAGGTCGCCGCGGTATCGATGAACGCGTGGCCTTCGGAATACTCGCCGGCGTGGGTATTGAATACGGAGTTTTGCGGAATCCGTTCCTGCAGCAGCAGCAGGGTCGCCTGGATGCGCGGATCCGACTCGAAACGGCGCTGCATGGGGCGGTCCAGGATCAGGTGCGCCAGGGACAGCAGGTTCATGCCCTGGTGGTGCGCCATGAACGAGCGCACCACGACACTGGATTGGCCGCGCGACAGGCGTGAGGGCGTGTAATCGACGGCTTCGTAGAACCCGAACGGGCCTTCGAGGCCGGCGGCCGCGAGTCGCTGCAGGTTCGCGCACGCCGCTTCGGGCTCCACCATCAAGGCCAGCGCGGAGGCATACGGGGCGACGACGGCATCATCCGCCAGCCCGCGCTTCAGCCCCAGGCCCGGCACGCCGAAGGCGTGGTACTGGTAGTTGAGGCCGGCATCGACGGTGTTGTAGCCGCATTCGGAGATGCCCCACGGCATCGAGCGCTGGTTGCCGTAGGCAATCTGGCGCGCGACCGCCGCACGGCAGGTCTGGTGCAGCAGCGTGTCCTCGTAGGTCGGCATCACCAGCAGCGGCATCAGGTACTCGAACATCGAGCCGCTCCAGGACACCAGGATCGGCTTGCCGCCAACCTGGGTCAGCAGCCGGCTCAGCGCGAACCAGCTTTCCTGCGGCAGTTGTCCCTGGGCGATGGCGACGAACGTGCTGAGCCTCGACTCCGAAGCCAGCAGGTCGTAGAAGCTCGTGTCGCGCCGCAGCTCGTCGACGTTGTAGCCGATCGCCAGCAGGTGACGGGTCGAGTCGTAGAGGAACTCGTACTCCATCGTGGCCAGGGCGCCCGCCTCGCGCGCCAGGTTGCCAACGGCAGCGATGCGCTCGGTCGCGCGCTCGCTTCCGGTCGCGATCAGCCGGCGCAGCTCGGTCAACCAGCCGCGCGCCTCCGGCGCCAGGCCCTCGTGGAGCCGGGCGTCGATGGCCGTCAGCAGGCTGGCCGCGCGTGCGGCGAGTTCGCGCAGCGTCGGGATGCCACCGGAGTCCGTGAACGCTTCGAGGCCGCCCGGCGCCGCGGGCAAGCCGAGCCACGGCACGAGGAATCCCAGTTCGTCGAGTGCGGACCGGCACTGCAGCGTCAAGGCCTGTGCCCATTCGTGCGCCGGACCTTCGGGCGCCGCATCTTCGGGCGCCTGCTCAAAGGCGGCCGCCACGACCGACGCGCCGCGCGCCACCCGCTCGAGGTGCTGCAGGACTGCCGGCAGCGTCGCCGGACGCCCGGCGCAGGCGTCGTGCAGCAGCACCTGCAAGTGCAAGAGCGGCGTCGCGGCTGCTTCCGGCGTGGCGTCGCCCAGGGTGTCGGTGAGGACTGCGAGCGTATCGATCAGGCCGTCGAACACGCGCGCTCCGACAATGGCCTGATCCGGCAGGGCCAGCAGCCCGGCACGCAGGGTCAGCAGGTGGCCGGCGAGATTGCCGCTGTCCACCGAGGAGACATAGCGCGGCCGCAGCGGCTGCAGGGTCTGCGTGTCGTACCAGTTGTAGAAATGTCCTTGATGCCGCGGCAGCCCGGTCATCGTGCGGAATGCGTTCGTGGTGCGCTCGAGCAGGACGCCGGACGGGATGAAGCCGAAATCGCAGGCCGACAGGTTGGCCAGCAGCGCCAGGCCCATGTTGGTCGGCGACGTGCGATGCGCGATCGCCGGACCGGGGTGCTCCTGAAAATTGTCGGGTGGCAGCCAGTGATCCTCGGCGGAGACGAAACGCTCGAAGAAAGCCCAGGTCTTGCGAGCCATCCGCCGCAGGAACATCCATTGACCGTCGGCCAGGTTCGCCTCGCGCCGGACCCGCGGACCGCTGAGCCACCCGGCGAGGGCGGGTGCGACAAGCCACAGGCACAGGATGGGGAGGGCCGCCGCCAGCGCATCCGGGCGCGAGGCGCTCGCGGCCAGGGCGGCGATGGCCGTGACCGGAGCGGTCCACATCGCGCGGTACGACGAGATGAGCCCGGCTCCGCTCGCTTGATCCGGCCCGCCGGACACCGCCCACTCCAGCAGCGGGCGGCGCGTGATCAGCATGCGCCAGGTGGTGCGCACGATCGCCGCGAGGCTGAGCACGGCCTCATGCGGAAGGCACGCCAGCCTGAATCCGCTCAGCGCCAGGCTTTGTCCGGCGCCGCCCAGCACGCTGGCCAGGTGCTGGCCGAGGGTCACCTCGGGGGCCTTGCGCAGCGCGTCCACCAGGCAGGCCAGCAGCGGCGGGACCAGCACGATGCCGAGCACCGCGAGCGTCCAGAACCACGGCTCGGGCAGCACGCTCCAGCCCGACAGCAGCAGCAGCAGCAAGCCGGCGTTGGCCAGATGGCGCCGCAGGTTGTCGAAAATCTTCCAGCGCGACAGCGCCGACAGCGGATTGCGCAGGGTGCGTCCGCCGGCGCCGGGCACGCGCGGCAGCAGCCAGTGCGCGATCTGCCAGTCGCCGCGGATCCAGCGCAACTGGCGATGGGTGTCGGCGTGGTAGCTGGCCGGGTACTCCTCGAGCAACTGGACGTCGCTCAGCAGTCCCGAACGCGCGTAGCAACCCTCCAGCAGGTCGTGGCTGAGGATGCGGTTTTCGGGGAAGCGCCCCGCCAGCGAGCGCGTGAACGCATCCACGTCATAAATGCCCTTGCCGATGAACGAGCCTTCACCGAACAGGTCCTGGTAGACGTCGGAGACCGAGCGCGTGTAAGGGTCGATGCCGGGCTCGCTGCCGCACAACTGCGCGTAGCGCGAGCGGTTCGCCCCGGACAGGGTGGCGGCCATGCGCGGCTGCAGGATGCCGTAGCCCGCGGTGACGCATTGGCGGACCTCGTCGAAACGCGGGCGGTTCAGTGGATGCGCCATCGCGCCGACAAACTGGCGCGCCGAGTCTCGCGGCAGCTGGGTGTCGCTATCCAGCGTGATGACGTACCTGACGTTCGACAACGCGTCGATCTCGCCGACCACCAGCGAGAAGCGGTCCCGTCCGCCGCCCCGCAGCAGGGCGTTCAGGTCGGCCAGCTTGCCGCGCTTGCGCTCGTATCCCATCCACAACCTTTCCGATGGATTCCAGCGGCGCGGGCGATGGAACAGGAAAAACCGGTCGTGACCCGGGCCGCGGTGCTTGTCATTCAGTTTCTCGATGCCGTTGCGGGCCCGCCGCAGCAGCGGCTCATCGGCGGCCAGCGTCTCCTGCGGCGCGTCGGACCAGTCGGTCAGCAGGCCGAAATGCAGGTGCTCGTCGCGGTTGCCCAGGAACCGGACTTCGAGCCCCTCGAGCAGGGTCGCGACATTCCGCGCGCTGCCGAGCAGGGCCGGAATCACCACCAGCGTGCGCATGTCGCGCGGCAGTCCGGCCGAGAAGTCCATCCGTGGCAGTAGTTGTGGCGTGACCAGCAGGGTCGCAAGCCAGTTCGCCAGCGCCGACGCCAGCTGGCTGGCGCCCAGCAGCGCCAGGACTGCGAGCAGCGCGAGGCGCCAGCCCGCCACGCCAAGCGCGTCGGCCTGCGCCACCAGGCCGCCGGCGATCAGCGCCGTCAGCAGCAGGATTGCGCCGAGATGCAGGGCCAGCGGCGATGCGCCAGCCCACCGGCGCAGGCGCTCGAGCGCGGTCGTGCGAAACGCCACGGCCTGCTCCAGCTGCGGCAATCCGGCGTCGATCAGGTGGAAACCGACGTGCGCGGCGGGGGCGCCGCCACCGCCCCCTGCGGCGCGTGCCAGCCCGATCGCCGCCTCGGCAACCTGGGCTTCGGACCGCGGGCTGCGCCGGGCGAGCCGGGCCACGACATGCCGATACCGATCGCGCGTGGCGAAATCCATCGCCCGGTAGGCGCCGCCGGGGTCCTGGCGCAGCAATTGCTCGACGAAGCTCATCTCCTCGACGAACACGCGCCAGTCCATCGCTTCCAGGAAGCGCAGGCTGCCGATGGTATTGCTGACCGAGACCTGGTCCGACGCCTGTCGCTGGCTCTCCAGCAGCACCATCTGCTCGATGGTCTGGCTCGATTCGGCCAGCCGCTGCTCGATCCACGTCAGCGGCAAGGCCAGGGCCGGGCCATGTCCCTGCAGGCGGCGCGCCAGTTCGGCGATGAAGGGGCTCACCATCGGCGGCTTCGACCGCGCCATGTCGGCGATCACCAGGATCAGGCTCTTGGGGTCGCTTTCGGCGATCTCCATCATCCGGCTCGCCCAGTCCTGGGCCTGGTTCAGGTGAATCCGGTCGGCGGCGATCCGGGCGCTGACCCGGCGCAGGTTCTCGATCAGCGCCAGCCGCAGCATGATGGGGATCGCCCACAGTTCGCCCAGCGAGAGCGGCGTGACGCCCTGATACGCGGCCACGAAGCGGCCGAGCGTCTCCTCATCCACGCGCCCGTCGCCGTGCGAGATCGCTTCCAGCGCCAGGTCGTACACGCGCGGCAAGCCGGCCGAGGGTCCCTGCGCCAGGCGCGGCAGTTCGCGGCTGTAGCCCTTGGGCAGGTGGTGCCGGGCCGTGCGGATCTGCTCGTCGATCAGGTAGAAATTGTCGAGCAGCCACTCGCCGGCGGGAGTGATGCGGAGCCGGGCCGTGACCGCTTCCGTCAGCAGGCGGCTGGCTTCGACCAGGACCTGCTCGTTGTCATCCAGCCGCCGCAGCAGTTGATCGGGCGTGCCGGAGGGGCTCAGGGAATGCGTGCCCGCGAGGTCCTTGCCGTGCTGCTCCATCTGGTCGGCGCTGAACAGCTCGGCGCGCAGCGGCTGCTGATCGTCGGGCGCAAGGTCGCCCAGGGGCGCACCGCGCCAGCGGCCGAAGCGGGCCGCGACCACTCGAAGCAACTCCTTTAACAAGGTCCCGGGGCTCATGGTCGGTGCCGCAACCGCATCGCGCCTGGCGGCAAGGCCTGTTATAGGTTCGGCCGCTCAGCGGCATCTGTACGACACCGCACAGAGGCCCGCCGCGGTACGATGACGGCCGGACGGAACCTGCTGCTCACCAGAGGCCGGCTGACATGCCCCAGACGCCCACGCCAAGGCAGAACCACCTTCTGGCGGCGTTGTCTCCCGCAGTGCAACACCGGTTGTTTCCCTACCTTGAACCGGTGCCGCTGCCGTTGGGCAAGGTTTTGCATGAGCCCGGTGATGTCGCGCGTTACGCCGTTTTTCCCACCGACTCCATCGTGTCGCTGGTCTGCGTGATGGAAAGTGGCGCCTCGGCGGAAGTCTCGCTGGTGGGCAACGACGGTCTGGTCGGCCTCGCCTTGTTCATGGGAGGAGGCAGCACCCCGAGCAGGGCGGTCGTGCAAAGCGCCGGTTTCGCGTACCGGCTGCCGGCAGCGCGGTTCATGGAGGAGTTCACGCGCCATGGCGAATTTCTTCTGCTGATGCTGCGCTACACGCAGGCCCTGATCACGCAGATGGCCCAGACCGCGGTCTGCAACCGGCACCACTCGATCGACCAGCACCTGTGCCGCTGGCTGCTGCAGTCCATGGACCGCCTGCCGGACAACCGCCTGGCCATGACCCAGGAACTCATCGCCCACATGCTGGGTGTGCGCCGCGAGGGCATCACCGATGCCGCCAGCAAGCTGCAGAAGCTGGGGGTGATCGAATACAACCGGGGCCGGATCACGGTGCTGGACCGGCCGAGGCTGGAGCAGTTGACCTGCGAGTGCTACGCCGTACTCAGGAAGGAAACCGATCGCCTGCTGCCGTATGTGCCGCGGCCTACCAACCCGATCCCGCTGTCAGACCCTGTCGAGGCTCCATGAAGAGCAAGCGATCCCTTCGCAAGGCACCGGCCAATACCGTCGATGACCCCGCCCCGGGCGCGACCTCGTTCCCGATTGTCGGCATCGGCGCCTCCGCCGGCGGCCTCGAGGCATTCAAGGAGTTGCTCGAGAATCTGCCGATCAATACGGGCATGGCGTTCGTGCTGGTGCAGCATCTCGACCCGCAACATGACAGTGCGCTGACCCAGATCCTGGCGCGGGCGACCCGGATGCCGGTGCACGAGATCGCCAACAACCGGCGGGTGCAGCCCAATTGCGTCTACGTCATTCCGCCCAACGCCAGCCTGGGCATCGCTCAGGGCGTGTTGAAACTCCTGCCGCGCCAGCAGACGCGCACGCCGCATCATTCGATCGACATTTTTTTCGAGGCGCTGGCGCAGGACCAGCAGGAGCGCGCGATCGGCGTGATCCTGTCCGGCACCGCGACCGACGGCACGCTCGGACTGGCGGCGATCAAGGCCGGGGGCGGAATCACGTTTGCCCAGGACCATTCGGCGCGCTACGACTCGATGCCGCGCAGCGCCATCGCCGAGGGTTGCGTGGATTTCGTGCAGCCGCCGCAGGAGATTGCGCGGGAGCTCACCCGCATCGCCAGGCATCCGTATGTCGCCGGGCGATGGCTCGAAGCCGGCTTCCATCCGCAACAGGACCCGGCGAGCGCTGCCGCGCATGAGGATGGGGACGCTCAGTCCACAACGCAGCAGCGCGCCAGGCGGGGCGGCAGTGGTGCGGACGCCGCCTTCAGGAAAATCCTGATGCTGCTGCGTAATTTTTCGGGAGCGGACTTTTCGCAATACAAGGCCACCACCATCCTGCGGCGCGTCACCCGGCGCGTGCTGCTGAACAAGCACGGCACGTTGAACGACTACGCCGATTTCCTCCGCGGCAACGCCAAGGAGCTGGACGCCCTCTATTCCGACGTGCTGATCAGCGTCACCGGCTTTTTTCGCAACCCGGAGGCCTTTGACGTCCTCAAGAGCAAGGTCTTTCCCAAGCTCCGGCAGCAGAAGGGCGACGGGCCGTTCCGGATCTGGACGGTGGGCTGCTCCACCGGCCAGGAGGCGTATTCCATCGCGATGGCGTTTCTGGAGTCCGGCGACCAGGCATCGCACGCCCGCAAGCTGCAGATCTTCGCCACCGATCTCAACGAGGCGTTGCTGGCCAAGGCGCGCCAGGGGTTTTACGCCAGGAGCCTGGTGTCGGATGTCTCCCCCGAACGCCTGCGACGGTTTTTCGTCGAGGAGGAGGGCGGTTACCGGGTGGTCAAGAGTTTGCGCGAGATGGTGGTGTTTGCGCGGCACAACCTGGTCGGTGACCCGCCGTTCTCGCACATGGACCTCATCAGTTGCCGGAACCTGCTGATCTATCTCGAGCCGCATCTGCAGCAGAAGGTGCTGCCCACGTTCCACTACGCGCTCAAGCCGGGCGGAACCCTGTTTCTCGGCGCATCGGAGTCCATCGGGACTTTCACCAAGCTGTTTGAGCCGGCGGACCGGAAGCACAGGATCTTCGCCAGGAAGGTAGCGTCGACCCAGGCGGTTCTCCTGCCGATCGGAAAGAGTCGCGGCGAGCCGTCCATGCTCCAGCGTCAGGG
>JANNKD010000245.1:0-3660 GCA_031396115.1 Gammaproteobacteria bacterium | reverse complement strand
AAAAAATAAGCCCGCCGTGCAGGCGGGCTCGAAGGGATCAACGCGTGATCAGTAGTTGCCGCTGGACACGCTGCTCGGCTGGCTGGCGGGCATCATCGGCGCCGGCGCCGGTTCCGGCGGCGGCATTGGCGACGGCGAAGGCATCAGGCTCGCCGGCATCATCGACTTGACGCGGGACGTGGCCATCGCGGCGCGCGACATCACGTCGGACTTGGCCTTGGAGACGCGGCGGACCACTTTCTTGCGGGCAGCTGTGGCCTCGCGCTTGACGCGTTTCGTGGCGCTGCGCGCCTTCGCCCGCACCTTGCGGAGCGACGACTTGGCGCGACGGGCGACGCTGCGCACGCGCGAACGGACGGACTTCGCCCGTTTCACCTTGCTGCGGGATTTCTTGCGCTTCTTGGCCATGAATTGGTTTCCCCCGTGAACACTTCGAAGCAGAGCAAATTTTGACCGCCGGGCAGTGTAGGCGCGCGGTTTGGGGGGTGTCAAAAGGGAGTTTCCGCTTCCCGATTCGAAGCGTTTTACGCACCGCAACACGCGCGGCTATGATGGCGGCCCCTTCGCGCGCCGGCCAGTGCCGCGGCGCGCTCCGAGAATCTTCTTCAAGTATCGAAGGTAACTACGCATGTTCCAAGGGCAATCCATCCGTGTTACCAGGCTGCCGGGCGACATCGCCGAGCTCTGCTTCGACCGCAAGGACGACCCCATCAACAAGTTCGACACGCGCACCGTGAACGAGCTGCGCGACGCCGCGGAGGCGGTGCGCAAGGACGGGGCGGTCAAGGGCCTGCTGGTGACCAGCGCCAAGGACGTGTTCATCGTCGGCGCCGACATCACCGAGTTCGGCAAGAACTTCGCGTCCACGGAAGAGGACATCGCCAAGTGGTCGTTCGAGGCCAACAAGGTGTTCAGCGCGGTCGAGGACCTGCCCGTGCCCAGCGTCACCGCGATCAACGGCTTCGCGCTCGGCGGCGGCATGGAGATGGCGCTGTCCACCGATTACCGCGTGATGTCCGCGACCGCGCAGGTCGGCCAGCCCGAGGTCAAGCTCGGCATCATCCCGGGCTTCGGCGGCACCGTGCGGCTGCCGCGCCTGATCGGCGCCGACAACGCCATCGAATGGATCGCCGGTGGCGAGCAGGTCAAGGCCGACAAGGCGCTCAAGGACCATGCCGTGGACGCGGTGGTCGCGCCCGACAAGGTGCGGGACGCGGCGCTGCGCCTGCTGCAGCTGGCCATCGACGGCAAGTTCGACTGGCAGGCGCGCCGCGCGCAGAAGAAGGGCCCGCTCAAGCTCAGCCCGATGGAAACGATGATGGCCTTCGAGACCGCGAAGGGCTTCATCCTCGGCCAGGCCGGCAAGGCCTACCCGGCGCCGATCGAGGCCGTGAAGGCCATGCAGAAGGCGGCGTCGAAGTCGCGCGACGACGCGCTCCGGATCGAAGGCCAGGCGTTCGCGAAGCTCGCCAAGACGACGGTCGCCGACGCGCTGATCGGCCTGTTCCTGAACGACCAGTACCTCAAGAAGAAGGCCAAGCAGGCGCAGAAGATCGCCAAGCCGGTGAAGCAGGCCGCGGTGCTGGGCGCCGGCATCATGGGCGGCGGCATCGCCTACCAGTCGGCGTCGCGCGGCACGCCGATCATCATGAAGGACATCAAGGACGAACAACTCGCACTGGGCATGAGCGAGGCGAACAAGCTGCTGGCCAAGCAGGTCGAGCGCAAGAAACTCACGCCGGAGAAGGCCGGCGACATCCTGTCGAAGATCCGCGCGACGCTGAACTACGGCGACTTCGGCGGCGTGGACATCATCGTCGAGGCCGTGGTCGAGAACCCGAAGGTCAAGAAGGCGGTGCTGGCCGAGGTCGAGAAGCTGGTGCGCAAGGACTGCATCATCGCTTCCAACACCTCCTCGATCTCCATCGACCTGCTGGCGGAGGCGGTCGAGCGCAAGGAGAACTTCCTCGGCATGCACTTCTTCAACCCGGTGCACAAGATGCCGCTGGTCGAGGTCATCTGGGGCAAGCACACGTCGAAGGAAGCAATCGCCACCGTCGCCGCGTTTGCCAGCGCCATGGGCAAGACGCCCATCGTGGTGAAGAACTGCCCCGGATTCCTGGTCAACCGCGTGCTGTTCCCGTACTTCGGCGGCTTCATGGCGGCGATCCGCGACGGCGCCGATTTCGTGAAAGTGGACAAGGTCATGGAGGAGTTCGGCTGGCCGATGGGCCCGGCCTACCTGCAGGACGTGGTCGGCATGGACACCAGCCACCACGTCGGCGACGTGCTGGCCGAGGGCTACCCGGACCGCATGGCCAAGACCTTCCGCACCGCGCTCGACGTGATGTACGAGAACAAGCGCTTCGGCCAGAAGAACGGCGTCGGCTTCTACAAGTATGAGATCGATCCGAAGGGCAAGCCGAAGAAGGTCGCCGATCCGGCCAGCTACGAGCTGATCAAGCCGGTGCAGCCCGGCGGCCAGAAGGACATGGCGGAGGAGGAGATCGTCGACCGCCTGATGCTGCCGATGATCATCGAGACCGCGCGCTGCCTCGAGGAAGGCATCGTCGAGTCGGTGCCGGAGGCCGACATGGGCCTGATCATGGGCATCGGCTTCCCGCCGTTCCGCGGCGGCGCGCTGAAATACGCCGACACGATCGGGCTCAAGACCGTGGTCGACAAGGCCGCGAAGTACGCCGCGCTCGGCAAGCTGTACGAGCCGACGGCGAAGATGAAAGAGATGGCCGCGAAGGGCCAGAAGTACTACGCATAATCAATGGGGTCAGAGTCGATTGATTGATTTCAATCGACTCTGGCCCGATTGAAATCTCCGGAGAACGTCATGACTGATGTCGTAATCGTTGATGCCGTGCGCACGCCGATGGGCCGCTCCAGGGCCGGCGCGTTCCGCAACGTGCGCGCCGAGGACCTGTCGGCCCACCTGATGCGCGCGCTGCTGAAACGCAATCCGGCGGTGAAGCCGTCGGAGATCGAAGACGTGATCTGGGGCTGCGTGCAGCAGACCAAGGAGCAGGGCTTCAACATCGCGCGCATGGCGCTGCTGCAGGCCGGGCTGCCGAATGCGGTCGCCGGCCAGACCGTCAACCGCCTGTGCGGCTCCTCCATGACGGCGATCCATGCCGCGGTCGGCGCCATCCAGTCCGGCGTCGGCGACATCTATCTCTGCGGTGGCGTGGAGCACATGGGCCACGTGCCGATGGACTACAACATCGACCCGAACCCCGCGATCTCGCTGGTCGCGGCCAAGGCCAGCGGCATGATGGGCCTGACCGCCGAGATGCTGGCGACGATGTTCAACGTCTCGCGCAAGGCGCAGGACGAATTCGCGCTGCAGTCGCACCAGCGCGCCATCGCGGCAAGGAAGAACGGCGACTTCAAGGACGAGATGGTGCCGCTCGAAGGCCACGACGCCGACGGCGTGCCGATCCTGCTCGATTTCGACGAGGTCGCCCGCGCCGACGCCAGCCTGGAGGGCCTCGGCGCGCTGCGGCCCGTGTTCAACCCGAAGGGCTCGGTGACGGCGGGCAACAGCTCGGCGCTCTCCGACGGCGCCGCGGCCACGCTGGTCATGTCGGCCGACAAAGCCAAAGCGCTGGGCCTCAAGCCGATGGTGAAGATCAAGGCGATGGCCAGCGC
>JANNKD010000237.1:0-8995 GCA_031396115.1 Gammaproteobacteria bacterium | reverse complement strand
GTCCAGAGGCCGTAGAAGGCCAGCGGATAGAAGATCACCGAGTCCACGCCCTGGCCGCAGATGGTCGAGCCGATGGTGCGCATCCACAGGTGGCGGCCCTGCGTGGCCAGCTTCATCTTGGCCAGCACGAACGAGTTGACGAAGTCGCCGACCCAATAGGCCGCGATCGAGGCCAGCACGATGCGGCCGGTGGTGCCGAACGCGGTTTCCAGCGCCGGCTGCAGCGCGCGGTTGTACTCGGTGTCGGCGGCCGGGATGTTCAGGATCACCCAGGCCATGAACGTGGCGAACAGCATCGCGCCGAAGCCGGCCCAGATCGCGCGCCGCGCGCGGGCGTAGCCGTACACCTCGGTCAGCACGTCGCCGAAGATGTAGCTGATCGGGAAGAACAGGTTGCCGGCGCCGAAGCTGACCAGGCCGAGCACGGGCAGGGTGATGGCGCAGACCTTGGCCGGGCCGATGAGGTTCGAGCACAGCAGCACCGCGACCATGCCGGCGACGAGGAAGTCGTAGTAACGGAATGCGCGCATGGGCACCTAGGGTATAACAGCCGCCATGGATGAAACCCCCGACGCGCCCAACCGCTGGCAGCGCCTGCTCGAGTGGCTGCATCGCTATCGCTACGCGCTGGCGCCGCTGTCGTTCGCGGCGGGCCTCGCCGGTTTCCTGCTGATCGAGCGGCGCGAGTGGCTGGCGCAGTGGGTCAGCGCGTTGCTGATCCTGGGCTGGGCCCTGATCGTGACCGAGGAGTGGGCGGCCAAGCGCCTGCGGCTGTCGCCGGCGCTGTTGCGCTTCGGCATCCAGGCCATCCAGCAGGAGACCTTTTTCTTCACGCTGCCCTTCTTCCTGCACACGACCACCTGGGCGACGGGCCAGGCCGTATTCACCGGCGCGGTGCTGCTCGCCGCCGCGTGCTCGATGTGGGATCCGCTGTACTTCGGCCGCATCGCGACGCGGCCGTGGCTGTACCTGGCCTTCCACGCGCTGGCGGTGTTCATCGGCACGCTGACGGTCGCGCCCATCATGCTGCAGCTGACGACCACGCAAACGCTGGCGCTGGCCTCGGTCAACATCGTGGTGCTGGCGGTGCCGATGCTGTCGCACATGATCGACCGGCAGCGGGCGTTGCACTGGGTGATGCTGTTCGGTGGCGCCGCCGCGCTCGGCGCGCTGGCCTGGCAGCTGCGCCCGTGGGTGCCGCCGGCCACGCTGTGGGTGCACGAGGCGACGATCACCGATGCGGTGGACAAGGAGCGGCGCGAGCCGGGCCGCGCGCTGGTGTCGGTCGCGCCGGCGCAGGTGCATGCGCAGGGGCTGTACGCGTTCATCTCGATCCGCGCGCCGCGCGGCTTGCACGAGCAGGTCTGGCACCGCTGGGTGCAGGACGGCGAGGAGGTGGATCGCATCGCACTCGACCTCTTCGGCGGGCGCGCCGAGGGCTATCGAGCGTGGAGCCACAAGCGCAGCTTCCCGGCCGATCCTCGCGGGCAGTGGCGCGTCGAGGCGATCACCGAGGGCGGGCAGCTGATCGGCCGCGTCGCGTTCAGCGTGAGCGGCGAGCTGCCGCGGCCGGCGTTGCCGAAGATGGATGCGCCAGTCGGTCCGACAGTCGAGCCGCCCGTTGAAGCGCCGATGGAACCGCCGAGTGAGGCGCCGAGTGAGCCACCGGTGGAGCCGCTTCCGGAGCCCGCTCCGGAAGAGTCGCCGACCGAGGCTGAACCTGACCGGACCTGAGGCTCAGGGAGAGCGGACTTCCGGGATCGTGAACTGCTCGTCCGGAAGCTTGACGCCGTCGCCTTCGACGGTGATCAGGACTTCTTCCCCGGCCTCGAATGCCCGGGAGTCGTACCGCAGCGGCACCTGCAGGTCAGGCTGGGCCTTGCGGACGATGGAGTAGATGTCCTCGATGACGAAGACTTGGCTAGCCGACGGGTTGAAAACAGGCTGTGCATTTCCCTGCTGGGCAAGGGCAAGGCCAGGAACCGACAGGCAGGCGGCGAGGACGAAGCGGTTCATGTCGCCACGTTAGCCCTGATGTGCCGGACGCACAAATCCTACTTGTCCGGGACGACGTCGCGGCCGCGCGACTGCTCGGCCAGCCGCGCGGCCACGCGGCCGGGCGAGCCGCTGCGGCGCGCCAGCAAGGCGTAGTAGCCGGGAACGACGTACAGCGTCAGCAGCGTCGAGAACAGCACGCCCCAGAACACGACGATGCCGAGGTTCTCGCGCGCCTCGGCGCCGGCGCCGCCGGACAGGATCAGCGGCACTGCGCCCGCCACGGTTGCGACCGAGGTCATCAGGATCGGCCGCAGGCGGATCTGCGCGGCTTCGAGCAGCGCCTCGGCGAAGGGCACGCCGGCGTCGCGCCGCTGGTTGGCGAACTCGACGATCAGGATGCCGTTCTTGGCGGCCAGGCCGATCAGCAGGATCACGCCGATCTGGCTGTAGATGTTCAGCGAGTAGCCGAAGGCCGCCAGCGCCGCCAGCGCGCCGAACACCGCCAGCGGCACGCTGGTCATGATCACCAGCGGATGCACGAAGCTCTCGAACTGCGCCGACAACACCAGGAACACGACCAGCAGCGCCAGCCCGAAGGTCAGCAGCAGCGACTGGCTCGACTCCTTGAGTTCGCGCGAGTCGCCCTTGTACGACAGCCGCGCCGAACCAGGCAGGACTTCGGCGGCGCTAAGTTCTACGGCGGCTAGCGCCTCGCCGAGCGTGTAACCGGGCGCCAGGCCGCCGCTCACCGTGATGCTGCGCAGGCGGTTGTAACGGTTGTAGCTCGCCGCGCCCGCGGTCTCGCGCGTGGCCAGCAGGTTGGCCAGCGGGATCAGCTGGCCCGAAGTGGTCGAGCGCACGTAGATGTTGGCGAGATCGCCGGGATTGGCGCGATCGGCCGCCTCGGCCTGCAGCCAGACGTCGTACTCCTCGCCGCGGTCGATGTAGGTCGTCACGCGCCGGCCCGCGAGCAGCGTCTCGAGGGTGCGGCCGATCACATCGACCGGTACGCCGAGGTCGCCGGCGCGCTTCAGGTCCACGTCGAGCTCGAGCGTCGGCAGCGTTTCCTTGTAGTCCGAGTCGAGGCGCGTGATCTGCGGATGGTCCTGGGCCAGGCGCGCCATCAGCAAATCGCGCCACTGCGCCAGCTCCTCGAACGAGCCGCCGCCGAGCACGACCTGCACCGGCTGGCCGAAGCCCGAGCCGAAGCCGGCACGCGGGATGGCGGTGGCGCGCACGCCGGGCAGTTGCGCCAGTTCGCGGCCGACCTCGGCGGCCACTGCGATCGTGGTGCGCTCGCGCGCGTCCCAATCCGTCAGCGAGATGACCATGTTGCCGGTGTTGACGCCGGCGCTGCCGCCGAAGCCGGGCACGCGCAGGATGGTGCGGTCCACCTCGCCCTGGCCGAGGCGCTTCAGCACCATGCCCTCGACCTGGCGCATGTAGCGCGAGGTGTACTCGTAGCTCGCGCCCTCGGGCGCGCGCACCGAGATGTTGAACTGGCCGCGGTCCTCGGGCGGCGTGAACTCGCGCGGCAGCACGCCGTACAGCACCACGCAGCCGGCCAGCAGGCCGAGCAGCGCAGCGCCGGACAGCCACGGCCGCGCGACGAAGCGCGCCAGCCCGCGGCCGTAGCCTGCCGACAGCGTGGCGAAGGTGCGCGTGACGCGCCGCGCCAGCGGGCTCTCGGACTCGCGGCGCAGCAGCAGCGACGACATCACCGGGGCCAGCGTCAGCGCGACGATGCCGGAGCAGGACACTGCGGCGGCCAGCGACAGCGCGAATTCGCGGAACAGCCGGCCGACGTTGCCCTCGAGCAGCGCCAGCGGCAGGAACACGACGACCAGGGTGATGGTGGTGGCCAGCACCGCGAAACCGACTTCGCGCGCGCCGTTGAACGCGGCCAGCAGCGGCGGCTCGCCGTGCTCCATGCGCCGGTGGATGTTCTCGACCACGACGATGGTGTCGTCGACGACGATGCCGATGGCCAGCACCAGCGCCAGCAGCGTCAGGATGTTGAGCGAGAAGCCCAGCGCCAGCAGGAAGATGAACGAGGCGACCAGCGAGATCGGCACGGTCAGCGCCGGGATCATGGTGGCGCGCAGGTCGCCGAGGAACAGGAAGATCACGATCACGACCAGCAGGGCGGCGATGCCCAGCGTGACGCTGACCTCGCGCAGCGAGGCCTCCACGAACAGCGAGAAGTCCGAGTTCACGCGAATCTGCATGCCCGCGGGCAGGTCGGCAGCGATCCTCGCCATCTCGGCCTTGGCGGCGCGCGCCACCGTCAGCGTGTTGGCCTTCGACTGCTTGACGATGCCCAGGCCCACCGCCGGCGCGCCGTTGGCGCGGAATTCGTTGCGCAGGTCGGCCGGCGCGACCTCCACGCGCGCCAGCTCGCCGAGCCGCACCGGATAGCCGTCCACGCCGCGGGCGACGACCAGCTGCGCGAACGCGGCCGGTGTGCCGAACGGCCGCGCCGTGCGCAGCGTGAACTCGCGCTCGGTGGATTCGAGGCGGCCGGCCGGGCGCTCGACGTTCTGGTTGCGCGGGGCCAGTTCGACGTCGGCCGAGGTCAGCCCGCGCGCGGCCAGCGCCTTGCGGTCGAGCCAGATGCGCATCGCCGGGCGGCGCTCGCCGCCGATGCGGATCGCGGAGACGCCGTCGATGGCGCCGAGACGGTCGAGCAGGAAGCGGTCGGCGTAGTCGGACAGCTCGAGCGGGTCGAGCTGGGTGCTCGACAGCACCATCCACAGGATCGGGTTGGCGTCGACGTCGGCCTTGCTGATCTCGGGCGGATCGGCCTCGTCCGGCAGGTTGCCGAGCGAGCGCGACACGCGATCGCGCACGTCGTTGGCCGCCGCGTCGACGTCACGCGACAGCGTGAACTCGACCGTGATGTTCGAGCGGCCGTCGCTGCTGACCGAAGACAGCGTGCGCAACCCCTCGATGCCGGCGATGCGGTCCTCGAGCACCTGGGTGATCTTGGTCTCGACCACCGCGGCCGAGGCGCCCGGGTAGTTGGTGGACACCGAAACGATCGGCGGGTCGATGTCGGGGTATTCGCGGACCGACACGTTGGCCAGCGCGAACAGCCCGAACACGACCAGCAGCGCGTTGATGACGGTGGCCAGGACGGGCCGCTTGACCGAGACGTCGGACAGCCACATGGCGCGCGATCCTCAGCCGGGCGTCGTGCCCGGCGACTCCACCGCGCGCACCGGCCTGCCGGGACGCAGTTGCGCCTGGCCTTCCAGCACGACGCGCTCGCCGGCGGCGAGTCCCTCGACCACTTCGACCGAGCCGGTCAGGCGCGTGCCGAGCGTGACGGCCACTTTCTCCGCGGCGTCGCCGCTGCCGACGCGCCACACGAACTGCTGCGCGTTTTCCGGCGCCACGGCGGCCTCGGGCACGAACAGCGCACGGCGCAGGCGTCCCTGCGCGCGCACGTTGAGCAGCATGCCGGGCTTGAGCGCGTTGTCGCGGTTGTCGAGCAAGGCCTGCACCTTGGCCGCGCGCGTGATCTCGTCCACGCGGGTGTCGACGGCAATGATCTTGCCCTTGAACAGGCGTTCCGGCCAGGCCGCGGCGCGCACCTCGACGATCGCGCCGGGCGCGAGGTCGCCGAGCAAGGCCTCGGAGACCGAGAACTCGATGCGCAGCGTGTCGACCTGGTCGAGCGTGACGATCGGCGAGCCGGCCTGCACCAGCGAGCCGAGGCTCTGCTGGCGGAAGCCGAGCACGCCGGCGAACGGCGCGCGCACGGTGCGCTGGCCGAGGCGCACGCGCGCGAGTTCGAGGCGCGCCTGCGCGCTCTTGAGCACCTGGTTCTGCTCCTCGACCTGGTCGCGCGACACCAGGCCCCTGCCGGACAGCTCGCTCAGGCGCGTGTTGCGGCTCTCGGCCTGCTCGGCCTCGGCTTCGGCGGCCTTGAGGTCGGCGCGCTCCTCGTCGTCCTCCAGGCGCACCAGCGCCTCGCCGGCCTTGGTGCGGGCGCCTTCCTTGAAGTAGATCTCCTCGACGCGTCCGCTGACCCGGGCGGTGACCAGCACCGATTCCTGCGCCCGGGCGGTGCCCAGGCCCTCGATCTGCGGCACGAATTCGCGCTGCTCGACCGCTCCGAGCACGACCGGCGTGGCCTCGGGCGCGGCGTCGCTGCGCACGGCCGCGGCGGGCGAGTCGTCGGAGCAGCCAGCCAGCAGCGCTGGCAAGGCCAGCAGGGCGGCGGGGAGGGGGAAATAACGAGCGAGCATCTTCATGACTGCGCGGCGCTAGCCCAGCTCCTTCAGCGCCTGGATCATCGAGACCATGACCTTCTGCGCGTCGCCGTAGACCAGCGCGCAGTTGTCCTTGAAGAACAGCTCGTTCTCGACGCCGCTGTAGCCCTTGCCCTGGCCGCGCTTGATCACGTAGACCTGCTTGGCCTGGTCGCAGTTCAGGATCGGCATGCCGAAGATCGGCGAGGTCTTGTTGGTGCGCGCGGCGGGATTCACGGTGTCGTTGGCGCCGACCACGATGGCGACGTCAGCTTCCTTGAACTCGCCGTTGACGTCTTCCATGTCGTGGATGATGTCGTACGGCACGCCGGCCTCGGCCAGCAGCACGTTCATGTGGCCGGGCATGCGGCCCGCCACCGGGTGGATCGCGAACTTCACGTCCACGCCCGCGGCCTGCAGCAGCTTCACGAACTCGTAGAGCTTGTGCTGGGCCTGCGCCACGGCCAGGCCATAGCCCGGCGCGATGATGACCTTGCTGGCGTACTTCATCTGCACCGCCGCGTCGCCGGCCTCGGCCGACTTCATCGTGCCCATGGCCTCGCCGCCGCCGGCATCGATGACGCCGAAGTTGGAGAAGATCACGTTCGATACGCTGCGGTTCATGGCCTTGGCCATCAGCAGCGTGAGCAGCGTGCCGGCGGAGCCGACCACCATGCCGGCGATCATCAGCGCCGGGTTGTTCAGCACGTAGCCCTCGAGGCCGACGGCGAGGCCGGTGAAGGCGTTGTAGAGCGAGATCACGACCGGCATGTCGGCGCCGCCGATCGGCATGGTCATCATCACGCCGAACAGCAGCGCCATCGCGAAGAACGCCACGGTGATCGCGGCCGGCGCATGGCCGTGCGCGCCGAACACGATGTAGAAGCCGAGGGCGAGCGTCGCCAGCATGATCGAGCCGTTGATGGCCTGGATGCCTTTCATGCGCAGCGTCTTGTTGATGCGGCCGTCGAGCTTGGCCCAGGCGATCAGCGAGCCGGCGAGCGACACCGCGCCGATCAGGCCGCCGAATATCGTGACGAGGTAGTGCAGCCAGCCCTCGGACCCGCCGTGTTGCGGCTGCAGCAGCACCATCGCGGCGATCGCCGCCGCCGAGCCGCCGCCCATGCCGTTGTAGAGCGCGACCATCTGCGGCATGGCGGTCATCGCCACGCGCTTGCCGCTCCACCACGCCCAGGCGACGCCCACCAGCAAGGCGACGGCCGCGATCGTCGTGTTGGTCGCCAGGTGCGGCTTGGCCTCTGCGGTCACGCCGAAGGTGTAGAGGAAGCTCGCCAGCACCGCGACCAGCATGCCCCAGCCGGCCACGACGATGCCCGAGCGCGCCGTGACCGGCGAGGACATGCGCTTGAGGCCATAGATGAACAGGAACGACGCGGCGAGCGCGCTGAGCTCGATAAGAAGTTGGGCGTTCATGTCAGGCCCCCTTCTTTGCAGAAGTGACCTTGTCGGACGCCTTGAACATCTCGAGCATGCGCTCGGTCACCACGTAGCCACCCGCCGCATTGCCCGCACCGAGCAGTACGCCGAAGAAACCGATCGCCTGCTCGAGCACCGAGCTTGCGTTGAGCGTCGCGAAGATCGCGCCGACCACGACGATGCCGTGCACGAAGTTGCTGCCCGACATCAGCGGCGTGTGCAGGATCGACGGCACGCGGCCGATGATCTCGTAGCCGGTGAACGCCGCCAGCATGAAGATGTAGAGCGCGACGAACCCGGTGAGGACGGTGGCTTCCATGTGAGGCTCCTAGGCGCCTTCGACGGCTTTCTTCGCCGCCTCGTTCCTGATCTGCCCGCCGTGCGTGAGGCAGGTCTTGGCGACGACCTCGTCTTCCCAGTTCAGGTTCAGCGTGCCGTCCTTGACGATCAGCTCGAGGAAGTTCAGCAGGTTCTTCGAGTAGAGCTCGCTGGCGTGCTCGGCGAGCAAGGAGGGCACGTTCAGCGGCGCGGCGATGGTGACGTTGCCGACGCGGATGGTTTCGCCCGGCTTGCTGTACTCGCAGTTGCCGCCGCCCTCGGCGGCGAGGTCGATTATCACCGCGCCGGGCTTCATGCCGTCGACCTGCGCCTTGCTGATCAGCTTCGGCGAGGGGCGGCCCGGGATCGCGGCGGTCGTGACGATGACGTCGGCGGCCTGGATGTGCTTGGTGACGACCGCGGCGATCTTGTCCTTCTCTTCCGCGGTCAGCTCGCGCGCGTAGCCGCCCTGGCCGCGGGCGTCGACGCCGGTGTCGATGAACTTGGCGCCGAGCGACTCGACCTGCTCCTTCACTTCGGGGCGCACGTCGTAGCCTTCGACGCGCGCGCCGATGCGCCGGGCCGTCGCGATCGCGGACAGGCCGGCGACGCCGACGCCCATGACCAGGAGGGTGCCGGGCCTGATCGAGCCGGTGGCGAACGTGGTCATCGGCAGCATGCGGCCGATCTGCGTGGCGCCGAGCAGCGCGCCGTAATAGCCGGCCAGCGCCGCCTGCGAGGACAGCGCGTCCATGGCCTGTGCCCGCGTGATGCGCGGCACCAGCTCCATGGCGAAGCAGGTGATCTTGCGGTCGCGCAGCAGCTTGACCAGCTCGGGCTCGCGATGGGCGTAGACGAACGACAGCAGTACCGAGCCTTCGCGCAGTTGCCGGGCCTCGTCGAGCGAGGGCGGCTGCACCTTCAGCACGATGTCGGAGTCGAGCGTGAGCCCGCCGACCGACGCGCCGGCCTTGGTGAACGCCTCA
>JANNKD010000200.1:0-3512 GCA_031396115.1 Gammaproteobacteria bacterium | reverse complement strand
GCCAAGGCCGTGGGCGTGGTGATCCCCGAGCTCAACAAGAAACTCACCGGCATGTCGTTCCGCGTGCCGACCTCCGATGTTTCGGTCGTCGACCTCACGTGCGAACTGGTGAAGGACGCGACCTACGACGAGATCAAGGCCGAGATGAAGGCGCAGAGCGAGGGCGCGCTCAAGGGCGTGCTCGGCTACACCGAGGACAAGGTGGTCGCCACCGATTTCCGCGGCGATGCGCGCACGTGCATCTTCGATGCCGACGCCGGCATCGCGCTCGACAAGACCTTCGTCAAGCTCATCGCCTGGTACGACAACGAGTGGGGCTACTCGAACAAGTGCCTCGAGATGGTCCGCGTCGTCGCATGACCTTCCTGCGGATGGCGGACCTGGATCTCAAGGGCAAGCGCCTGCTGATCCGCCAGGACCTGAACGTGCCGATCGCGGACGGCAAGATCACGTCGGACGCGCGCATCAAGGCGTCGCTGCCGACGCTGCAGCTCGCGCTGAAGGAAGGCGCGTCGGTGCTGGTGATCTCGCACCTGGGCCGGCCCAAGGCCGGCAAGCCGGCGCCGGAGCACTCGCTCGCGCCGGTTGCCGAATACCTGTCGCAGGCGCTCGGCTGCAAGGTGCCGCTGCTGACCGACTGGATCAACGGCGTGAACCTGAAGCCCGGCGAGATCGCGCTGGGCGAGAACACGCGTTTCCTGGTGGGCGAGAAGGAAGACGACGAGAACCTCTCGCGCCGCATGGCCGCACGCTGCGACATCTACGTCATGGACGCTTTCGGCACGGCGCACCGTGCCGAGGCCTCGACGCACGGTGTGGTGCGTTTCGCGCCGGTAGCCTGCGCCGGCCCGCTGCTGTCCGCCGAGCTCGACGCGCTGGGCAAGGCGCTCGCGACGCCGGCGCGGCCGCTGGTGGTCATCGTCGGCGGCTCCAAGGTCAGCACCAAGCTCGAGTTGCTGCTGAGCCTGGCCAAGAAGGCCGATCGCCTGATCGTCGGCGGGGGCATCGCCAACACCTTCATCGCCGCGATGGGGCATCCGGTCGGCCGCTCGCTGTACGAGGGCGACCTGACCCACACGGCGCGCAAGATCATGGACGAGATGCGCCGGCGCGGCGCCGACATCCCGCTCCCCGAGGACGTGGTCGTGGCCTCGGACGTCTCGGCCGAGGCGCGCGCCGAGGTGCGGGACGTCTCCGAGGTCGAATCCGACGAGATGATCCTCGACATCGGCCCCAAGACCTGCCAGAAGCTGACGCAGCTGCTCAGGGACGCCGGCACCATCGTCTGGAACGGGCCGCTCGGGGTGTTCGAGATCGACCAGTTCGCGGGCGGCACCCAGGCCATCGCCGAGGCGATCGCGCTGTCCCCGGCGTTCTCGCTGGCCGGCGGCGGCGACACGCTGGCGGCGATCGACAAGTACCACATCGGTGCGCAGATCTCCTATATCTCGACGGGCGGCGGCGCCTTCCTGGAGTTCATGGAAGGCAAGACGCTGCCCGCGGTTGCGGCGCTCGAGGCACGCGCAGCAAAATCGGGTTCCTGAGCAGTCACGCAAGGGGGCGGGCATGGGCGCGAAAGTCGGTTGGGGGCTGGCACTGGTGGCGATCGCCGCCGCGGTCGGCGAGTACCTGTATTACTCCGACCACGAGGCCAAGGCGCTGGCGGAGCAGGCGGCAACCTACGAGGCGCAGATGGCGCAGGTGAAGACCGAAGCAGCCGCGCAGGTCAAGCTGGCGCAGGACACGGCCGCGGCCGAGAAACTCTCGCTGCAGACCGAGCTCGACTTCCAGAAGCTGCCGGAACTGCCGCTGAAGACCCTGTTCCGGGCCGGCCAGGTGCTCTACGTCGAGAACCAGCTCAACGAGCCGTTCAGCTGCAAGGTGCGCGTCGCTCGCGCCGGCAGCCCGACGTCCAGGGAGCTGGATTTCTCGATGAAGGCGCAGACCTTCCAGGACCTCGGCGCGATCAGCGACTGGATGTTCCAGCGCGGCGACACGATCGAGTTCGTGAAGTCGGGCTACAAGCCGCGCCAGCTGATCGTTCCCTGAAGCACTGACCCACCAGGAGTGCCTATGCGCATCGCCCTTGCCTTTGTGGCTGTCGTCGCGTCCTCCGGACTTTCCGGCTGCGGCTACAACAGCCTGCAGTCACAGGACGAGGCCATCAAGGCCTCATGGGCCGAGGTGGTCAACCAGTACCAGCGGCGCGCCGACCTGGTGCCGAATCTCGTGGCGACGGTCAAGGGCTTCGCGCAGCAGGAGCAGGACGTGCTGCTCGGCGTGACCCAAGCGCGCGCCAAGGTCGGGCAGGTGAACGTCAACGCTGACACCGTCAACGACCCGGCCAAACTGCAGGAATTCGCGCAGGCGCAGGGGCAGTTGTCGTCCGCGCTGTCGCGCCTCCTGGTCGTCGTGGAGAACTATCCGCAGCTGAAGTCCGACGCGCTGTTCCGCGACCTGCAGGCGCAGCTCGAGGGCACCGAGAACCGCATCACCGTCGCGCGCAAGCGCTTCATCGACTCGGTACAGGAATACAACATCACGGTGCGCTCGTTCCCGACCAACCTGACGGCGATGATGTTCGGTCATGCCATCAAGCCGACGTTCCAGGTGGAGAACGAGAAGGAAATCGCCAAGCCGCCACAGGTGGACTTCGAGAAGAAGTGACACGCCCGCAGGCGTGTCATCCCGAGCGAAGCGAGGGATCTGCTGCCGTGACGAGATGCCTCGCTGCGCTCGGCATGACACTGGCGACCCTTGCCGTCGCGCAGCTCGCGGTCCCGCCGCTCAAGGCGCGCGTCACCGACCAGACCGCGACGCTCACGCCGGAGCAAAGCGCCGGCCTCGAGCAACGCCTTGCGGCTTTCGAGCAGCGCAAGGGCAGCCAGATCGCCGTGCTGGTCGTGCCAACCACGCAGCCGGAGACCCTCGAGCAGTACGGCATCCGCGTCGCGGAGCAGTGGAAGCTCGGCCGCAAGGGCGTGGACGACGGCATCCTGCTGCTCGTCGCCAAGGACGACCGCGCGCTGCGCATCGAAGTTGGCTACGGCCTCGAGGGCGCGGTGCCCGACGCCATCGCCAGGCGCATCATCGAGGAGACCATCACGCCGCGTTTGCGTGACGACGATTTCTTCGGTGGCATCAGCGCGGGCGTGGACCAGCTGATACACGTGGTCGACGGCGAGCCGCTGCCGGAGCCGAAGCGCGCGCCGCCGGGCTTCTCCGGCGACGGGCTGCACACGCTCTTCACCATCGGCATCTTCGTGCTGGTGGCCAGCCAGCTGGTCGGGCGGGCCATCGGCGAGGGCCCCTCGTCGCTGCTCGCGGGCGGGATCTTCGGGCTGATCGTCTGGCTCATCCTCGGTTTTGTCGTGGCGGGGGCGGTCGCCGGCTTCATCCTGTTCGTCGCCTCGCTCGTCACGCAGCTGGGCCGCGGCCGCGGCGGCTTCGGCGGCGGCGGGTCGTCGCTGGGCCGACTGGGCGGCGGCGGCTTCGGTGGCGGCGGCGGTTTC
>JANNKD010000131.1:0-9996 GCA_031396115.1 Gammaproteobacteria bacterium | reverse complement strand
GCTGACGCGATGGCTGCAGCGAACCTTGTCATCCGATTTTCGCGGCCTGCAGTTCAAGCTGAGCCGGCAGTGGCGCCGCTGGCGGGCGGGCCTGCGCGAGCGGGGCCGCACCCCGCGCTAGGGATTCAGCGTTCCGGCGGCACGCCGCTCGCCGGACCGAGTTCCGGCAGCGGCAATTCGACCGGAGGCGGCGCGCGTCCCGGACCCAGCCGCGCCCTGAGCCGCGCCGCGAGCCCGCGTTCTTCCCACGGCAGGTCCACGCATTCGCGCACCAGGTCGATCTCCGCCCAGGGCACATCATGGAAAGTGGTGCGCAGGTGCGGGCTGACCGGATCGCGGCACCATTCGCCGGGAAACATGGCGATCACGTCGCCGCGGATGGCACAGGCACTCTCCGGCGCCGGCTCGCCCCGCAGGCGCGCATGCAGCGCGGCCGGCAGGTCGCGCTCCGACCCGAGCGGCAGGTGGCTGATCGGTGTCGCGCGCGGATTGACCTCGATCAGCCAGGCCGCGCCGGTGGCGGGCTCGATGACGAAGTCCAGGCCGCAGAACCCCGACACCCCGAGCGCACGCACCAGCCGCTTCGCGGCCTCCGCCATTTCCGGATTGTCGACGACGCGCACGACCGTGGCCGGGCCGTTCGGCGTTCGCGTCTGCAGCGCGACGACACTGATGCCGGCCAGCACTTCTCCGCGCCAGCAGGCCACGGCGCGGTTCGCGGGCCGCCCCTCGACGAAGGCCTGCAACGTGATTCCCGGCCGCGCGCGGCCCAGCCAGCGCAGCAGGTGCGAGGGATCCCGGCGCAGCACGAGGTGCGACAGCGCCCGCAGCGGCGACGGATGCATCGCCTGCCGGAACGCCTGGCGCGCCTGCGCGCGATCCCGCACCACCGTGACGCCGAGGCCGCCCCACGACCGGTCCACCTTGAGCACGGCGGGAAAGTGGTGCTGCGCGCACCAGGCCTCGAGGTCGACCGACGAAGCGATCTGCCGGGTTTCGGGAACGCGCACTCCCACGGACTGCGCCAGCATCATCAGCGGGCCGCGCGCGGTGGCGAACGAGCAGGACGCCGGCGCCCCGAGCGAACGCTCGATCAGCACGCGCAGCGCGGCGTCGCCGTTGCGCTCGTGCAGTTGATGCAGGTGGATCGCCGCGTCGTCGTCGCAGGGAATGACGAAATCCGGCGCGGCCGCGCGGATCGCCGCGCGCAGGGATCGCAGCGGCGCCAGCGCCCTGCCACGGTGGATGCGCTCGAGCCCGCGCGTTTTTTCGAGCGGATGCCCGGGCGGGCACCAGGCCTGCACCGGGCAGCCCAGCCTGCGGAAGGCGATCGCGAGCCGCGCCGCGAGCGGCCAGCGCAAGGTCGCCGCGAGCAGGATCCGCGGTGGCTCGATGTGGCCGTTGCGTGGCCGGGTTGCGAGCGGCGCGGGAACCGGTACGCGGCCGTGCAGGAAGTCAGCGGCCGCTTCGATCACGTCATGCCCGACAGCCGCAGGTGCCCCGCGGTGTGGCGCAGGCCGATGTCGGCCGGCGTCCACGCCATGCCGAGGACCTGCTGGGCCTTGCGCACATCGAGCCTGATTTCCTGGCTCCAGGACCTCAGCAGCGAGGGCGGAATCGGCGGCGGAACGCTGACGCTGCGCAGCCGGGCCAGGCGCGCCGCCAGCTCCACGACCTTGAGCGGCGGCGCCCACAGCTTCGTTTCCAGCACCAGCCAGCGGCGCGAAATGCGCCTGACCGGCACGGCGCCCAGGGCCCGGGCGAACTGCAGGAAGTATTCGTTCCAGGTCGGCGGCGCCGGCGAGCCCAGGTTGAAGGCCTGGCCGGCGGCGCCCGGCAGGCGCAAGGCCGCGAGGATCGCGGCGACGACATCGTTCACGTAAACCAGGTTGCAGGTGCCGTCGCCGGCGGCGCCGAGGTCGCCGACGCGGTGCGCCTTGAGCCAGCGGGCGATGCGCTCGCTCCACTGCACGCTGCCCGGGCCGTAGACGCAGCCGGGCCGCAGCGTCACCACGTCGCCGCAGGAAGCCGCGAGCCGCTCGGCCTCGACCTTGGCCGCGGCGTAGGCGCCCCCGTCTGCGTTCAGCGGCGCGGTCTCGTCCACCGTCCCGACCGCGGAGCCGTACACCGCCATCGAACTGAGGTGAATCACGCGCGGCGGCCGTGGCGCGCGGCTGACGACGGCGAACAGCGTCCGCGCGGTGCCGACGATCGTCGCCGCGTTGCCGGCGATGCAGTTGACCACGGCGTCCGCCGAGTCGATCGCGCGCGCCAGCGACGGCTCGTGGGCGGCGTCGAGCCGCACGGTTTCGAACAAGGCCGGCGGCAGCATCGAGCGGTGGCCGGCCGCGACCGGAGTCGCCCAGGGGGTCGAGGCCAGGGCCGCGACCAGGCGCCGGCCGATGAAGCCGGTGGCGCCGAGCACGACGACGCGCTGTTTCATGCGGTCTGGCGAACGCGCATCGGCACGACCCGCGACGGGATCGCCAGGGACTGTGCGAGTGGCCGGCGCGCGTGCAGGTGCTTGAGATGAGCCGCGGTGCGCAGCGCCAGCGCGACGATGGTCAGCGTCGGGTTGGCCTGGCCGGAGGTGGGGAACAGCGCGGCGCCGGCGACGAACAGGTTGTCGACCCCGTGCACGCGCCCCTGCGCATCGGTCACGCTCGAGCGCGGGTCGGTGCCCATGCGCGCGGTGCCCAGGTGATGGCCGCCGTAGGCGCCGTAGCGCGTCATTTCCATCTCGACGGTCTGCGGGTTGTACTCGAAGCGGCCGACGCGCCAGTGGTCGATTTCCCGGGCGAACAGGGTCAGGGCGCGCTGCACGGTCTCCACGTCCCGGCGCGTGTAGTGCCAGTCGATGTGCAGGCGCGGCAGCCCGAGCGCGTCGCGCTCCGTGCCGAGCGTCACGCGGCTCAGGGGATTGGGCTGCTGCTCGGCGTGCACGTCGAGGCTGTAGCAGTTGTTCTTCGGCTTGACGATGATCGAGGGGAACTTGCGCTCCGCCAGCCGGCGGTCGCGCAGCAGGTGCCAGGCGAAGGCGATCGTCGCCGGCAGGTCGAGGATGACGTTGCGGGCGTGCTGCAACCAGCGCAGCAGGCCCGCCCCGCCGCCGTCGTCGAGGCGCCGGGCGTATTCGTACGGGATCAGCGCGCGCGCCAGGTACAGCAGCGACAGGATGCCGGTGCGGTGCGCCGGGTCGACGATGCGGGGGTGATGCAGCCGCGCCACCAGGTTGCCGATGTGCAGATCGCGCTGCACTTGCGGCGCCAGGGCGAGCCGCCGCCGGCAATACGCGCCGTCGTCGGCGATGTCGTAGCCGTGCCACACCGCATCCGGGCGCGGCACGGTCAGGGCGCCGAGCGTGCCGGCGAGATGGCACATGTAATAGCGGCCGACGACATCGTGCCCGTTGCCGATGCCGTTGCGATGGACATCGCGGTTGGCCAGCAGCAGGCGCGCCACTTCCAGCCCGCCCGCGGCGAGCACGACGTGCGTGGCGCCCACCGTGAAGGTCTTGCCGGTCAGCGTGCGCACGGTCAGCCGCTCCACCGCGCGGCCGGCCGGGTTCAGGCCCACGCCGGTGACGTTGGCGTGCAGCAGCACGCGCACATTCGCGGCCGCGCGCAGGCGGTGCGCGTAGCGCGCGCCGAAGTCGGTCGGGCAACTGAAACGCTCCAGCGTGTCCGAGCTGAAGGCGGAGCCGCGCAAGCCTTCGATCATTTCGCGGCGCGGCGCGCTGAAGGCTTCGCCGACGGTGTAGGCGAACTCCCCCGCTTCGCACAGCCGGTTGGCGCGCTCGTAATGCGGCATCAGTTCCTCGCGGCCGAACGGCCAGCCGCTGTGCGCGACGTAGCTGCGTGCCTCGAAGTCGATCGGGTCGAACGGCACGCAGCGCCCGCCCCAGATCGTGGTCGAGCCGCCGAAGCAGCGCTGGCGGTAGCGGTCCGGGGGACTGTGCAGGTGCGGGTCGACCACCGAGCCGGAGTACAGCGCCTGCGTGTCCTTCTCGAACGTCAGCCCGCCCGACTCGAGCAGCAGCACCTGCAGGTCGGTGCCCATGAAGTCGAGGACCATGGCGATGCCCGCGGCGCCGGCGCCGACGATGCAGATATCGGCATTCAGCGTTCCGCCGTCAGGCAGGTCCCTGGCGTCTTCCATCATGTTGAGGGCGAGCGTGCGTGGTGTGTACGCTGGTGTACCGAAGGGCACGCGAGCGGTCTGCTGCCTAGCGCACAGACCGGTACCGTACAGAGTGTGCGCGCGCACAGACCCGCATCGCCGTGGGCCTCAGCGTGCGGGCCATGAACGATTCATCTGACTCATTCGCGGCCAAGGCCGGCGACCTGCTCCCGTTGTGCGATTTCTTCGGCCTGCTGCTCGCGGGCTACTTCAGCTTGTTCGCCCACGCCAGCCTGGCGGCAGCAGCCGCCGCGCTGCCCGGCGACTGGAGCGACCTGCACCGGCTGACGTGGGTCGCGGCCGCGATCGCGCCCTTCATCCTTTACGAGCAGCGCTTCGCCGCGCTGGCCAGCGCCGGCGACAGCGCCGCGCTGTCGCGCGGCTTTGCGCGCCGGCTGCTGGCGTTCTTCGTCGTCGCCGGCGTGATCGCCTTCGCCGGCCGCTGGCTCGAGGACGCGGCACACGGCTGGCTCGCCACGTGGCTCGGCTCCGCGGTGCTGGTCACCGCCGCCAGCCGCGCGCTGCTGGCCCGCATCCTGCGCCGCCTCGCGCTGCGCGCCGCGCCGGCGGACCGGCCGCAGGCACCGGCACTGCCGGTCGCGCACGTTGGCGACTGCCTGCCGGTGACGCTGCTCGCCGATCGCCCCATCAAGCACTGGAGCGCGGTGCTGAAGTCGGGCGGAGATTTCCTGCTGGCGTGCTGCATCACGCTGGTGCTGCTGCCGGTGCTCGGCGCCATTGCGCTGGCGATCCGGCTCGACAGTCCCGGTCCGGTGCTGTTCACGCAGCGCCGGCACGGCTTGAACAACAGCGAGTTCGACATCTACAAGTTCCGCACCATGCGCAGCGCGCCGGCGGATGCCGCCGCGGCGCTGCAGCAGACGGTGCGTGGCGACAGCCGCGTCACGCGCGTCGGGCGCTTCCTGCGCAAGTGGAGCCTCGACGAGTTGCCGCAGGTGTTCAACGTGCTCCAGGGCAGCATGGCGCTGGTCGGGCCGCGGCCGCACGCGGTCAACATGCGCACCGAGCAGCGCCTGGGCCACGAGATCACCGACACCTACCCGCACCGTCACCGCGTCAAGCCCGGCATCACCGGCTGGTCGCAGATCAACGGCGCGCGCGGCGCCACCGATACCGCCGCGCAGTTGCAGCGCCGCGTGACGCTGGATTTGTTTTACGTCGACAACTGGTCGCCGCTGCTCGACCTGAAAATTCTCACGCTCACGTTTCGTGAAGTGTTGCGCGCGACCAACGCGTTTTAAAAAAAAAGAATCGCGCCAACGTCATTCCCGCGAAAGCGGGAATCCAGAAATTCACGTAAACACTGGATGCCCGCTTGCGCGGGCATGACGGATACAGGAACGTCATTCCCGCGAAAGCGGGAATCCAGAAATTCACGCAAACACTGGATGCCCGCTTTCGCGGGCATGACAGATCAAAACAAAATTATTCGTGCGTATGTTGGCGCACACAGCTTGGTGGGATCGCGCACACAGTACGCGCTCGCACGGACGCGCCATCGCCGCTCGCGTACTTTCTCGTGCATGAGTGCACTCCCTGCGTTTCCCACCGCACCCGCAACGCGGCAGGGCGCGCGCAAGCTCAGCCGCGACACGGTCTTCCTGGTCGGCGATTTGCTGCCGCTGCTCGATTTCGCCGGCGTGCTGGTCGCCGCGTATCTCGGCACGCTGATGTTCGCGAGCTGGATGGCGCCCGCAACGACAGCAGCGGTCCTCACCGACGTCGGTCGCGCCGCGCTCGCCGCCGCGGTGCTCGCCCCCTTCATCCTGTGCGACCGCGCCTTCGTCTCGTTTGCCAGCGCCCGCCAGACCGCGGCGCTGGTCCGTTGCTACGCCGTTCGCTTCGTGCTGTTCGCCGGCGCCGTCACCGCGATCGGCTTCGCCAGCCGCTCGCTGGCGCGCCTGCCCGGCGCCTGGCTGGCGCTCTGGCTCGGCGGAACGCTGGGCGTCACCGCCCTCACCCGGCTGCTGCTGGTGACGACGCTGCGCCGCCTCGAGCGCCGCGGCGTCCTGGCCGAGACCGTCGCGGTGGTCGGCGCGGGGCCGCTCGCTGACCGCTTGATCCGGCAACTGCGGCAGGTGCGCGGCGACGGCATCGAAATCCTGGGCGTGTTCGACGATCGCTCCACGCGGGTCGACACCGTAACGTACCGGCCGAACGGCTCCATCGCCGACCTCATCGAGCTGGGCAAGGCGCGGCCAATGGACTGGATCCTGCTCGCGCTGCCCGCCGCGGATCGGCGGCTGCAGCCCCTCGTGCACCGGCTCAAGGCGCTGGCGGTTCCCGTCGGCCTGTGGCGCCCGGACACCGTCGAGGCGCCGGTCACCGCCGGCACCGACAGCGTGCTGCCGCGCTGGATCCTCACGCTGCTGGGCCTGCCGCTGGCCGCACTCAAGCGAGTGCCGGCTGCCCTGGCCCGCGTCGCGCCCCGCCGCGCGCCCGCGCCGAAGCTGGCCCTGACGCTGGACGACTACGACCTGGCCGGCTTTACCGCCGTCGCCGCGCGCTTCGGCCACGAGCGCTTCGGCTACATGGTCAATCCCAATGCCGATCACCTGATCCGCCTGCACCGCGAGCCGTCGTTCCGCCGGCTGTATGCCGACGCCAGTTATGTGCTCCTGGACAGCCGCTTCATCTCGCACCTGCTGGGCGTCACCCGCAAGCGCGCGCTGCCGGTGTGCACCGGCAGCGACCTGACCGCAAAGCTGCTCAGCGAAGTGGTCGTGCCGGACGATCGCCTGGTGCTGATCGGCGGCAGCGTCGCCCAGGCCACGCGCCTGCGCGAGCGCTATGGCCTGAAACGGCTCGCGCACTTCAACCCGCCGATGGGCTTCATCCAGGATTCGCACGCGGTCGAGGCCTGCCTGCGCTTCGTCGAGGCCCACAGCCCGTTCCGCTACTGCCTGCTGGCCGTCGGCGCGCCGCAGCAGGAAGCCATCGCGCAGCGGCTGAAGGCGCGCGGCGTCGCCCGCGGGCTGGCGCTGTGCATCGGCGCCTCGATCGATTTCCTGACCGGCGCCGAGCGGCGCGCGCCGGCCTGGATGCAACGCTGCGGCCTGGAGTGGCTGTTCCGGCTGCTGCAGGCTCCCGGCCGCATGGCGGGGCGCTACCTGATCCGCGGCCCGCAACTCTTCGGCCTGCTGCCGCGCACCGGGATCGTGCTGCGCGCTGCGCCGGAGCCCTGCCTGCACCCTGGTTTCGGCGCCCGCCTGGCGACCGACGATGTCCACTAAACGCCGCGTTCCTGCCCATAAACGCCGCGCCCCTGCCCACGGCGACGCTCGCCTGAAGACGCGCATCGCACCGGCTCGCGGCAAGCGCGGCAAGCACAGCCTCGGCGCCGTGGCGGTGACCCAGGTCGGAACCCAGCAGGCCCTGCTGATCAATGCGGGGGCTCTGCAGGGCGCCATTTTCAACAGCGCCCGCATCTCGATCATCGCCACCGACGAGAAAGGCGTGATCCAGATCTTCAACGCCGGCGCCGAACTCATGTTCGGCTACAAGGCCGCCGAAGTGCTGAACAAGGTCATGCCGGCCAACCTTTACGACCTGGAGGACGTGAACGCGCGCGGCAAGGCGCTCAGTGCCGAGTTCGGCAAGCCGATCACGTCGGCCTTTGAAGCGCTGGCGTACCGGGCCGCGCTCGGCATCGAGGACACCTACGAACTGAAAAAAATCCGCAAGGATGGCACCCGGTTCCCGGGGGCGGTGACGGTCACCACCTTGCGTGACGGCGCCAGCACGGTGATCGGCTACCTGCTGATCGGCACCGACAACACCGAGCGCAAGAAGGTTGAAGACCAGCATCGCTGGACCGAGGAAGGCTTCCGCCTGATGGTGGAAAGCGTGGCCGACTGCGCCATCGTCCAGCTGGACCCGCGGGGCACCGTGCTGAGCTGGAATACCGGCGCACAGCGGATCAAGGGCTACAGCGCCGAGGAGATCATCGGCCAGAACTTTGCCCGGTTCTATGCAGACGCCGACATCGAAAAAGGCTTGCCGCAGCGCGACCTGGATACGGCGACAACCCGGGGACGATTCGAGGACGAGGGCTGGGGCGTGCGCAAGAACGGCACGACGTTCTGGTCGAATTCGGTTTACACCGCGATCCACGACCCGGCGGGCACCCTGCGCGGCTTCGCCCGGCTGACCCGCGACCTGACCGAGCGCAAACAGGTCGAGCAGGACCTCAACCGCGCACGTGACGAGGCGCTGCAGGCCTCGCGTGCGAAATCCGAATTCCTCGCCAACATGAGCCACGAGATCCGCACGCCGATGAATGGCGTCATGGGCATGACCGAGGTTCTGCAGGACACGGTGTTGACGCAAACCCAGCGTTACGCCGTGGAGACCATCCGCTTCAGCGGCCAATCGCTGCTGACGATCATCAACGACATCCTTGACTTCTCCAAGGTCGAGGCCGGGATGCTGCGCCTGGACATCGTCGATCTCGAGGTTCGCGGTGTGCTGGACCGGGTGATCGCGCTGTTCGCCGAGTCCGCCGCCGACAAGGCGCTCACCCTCGATCTGGTGGTGGATGCGGCAGTGCCGGCGGCCCTGCGCGGAGACCCCGGACGCCTGTACCAGGTGCTGACCAACCTCGTCGGCAACGCGGTGAAGTTCACCGAGCGCGGCGAGATCGGCGTGCACGCAGGGGTCGAGCGGGAATCCGCGACGAATGTGTTGTTGCGCTTTACCGTACGGGACTCCGGTGTCGGCGTCGCCAAGGAGGCCCAGCAACGGCTATTCCAGCCGTTCATGCAGGGCGACGGATCGACCACGCGCAAGTACGGCGGGTCCGGACTGGGACTGGCGATTTCCAAGCAGCTCGCCGAGGTGATGGGCGGGGAAATCGGGGTCGAGAGCGAGCCAGGCAAGGGCTCCTCCTTCTGGTTCACGGCGCATTTCGAGAAAAGCGCCGCGCCGGTAAAGCTGGTGACGGTGGCCGCGCAATCCCCGGCCCCAGGCCCTGAAGCTGCACCCCTGACTGCCGGCTCGCGCGCACGGCGGGTGCTGGTGGCGGAGGACAACCAGATCAACCAGAAAGTGGCCCGCGACCAGCTCAAGCAGCTCGGGCTCACCGCCGAGGTCGTTGGCAACGGACGCCTGGCGGTCGAAGCCCATCAGCGCCAGCCTTACGACCTGATCCTGATGGACTGCCAGATGCCGGTGCTGGACGGCTACGCGGCCACCGCCGAGATTCGCGCGGGCGAGGAGGGCCATGGCCGGCGTGCCTGGATCATCGCCATGACCGCGCATGCGATGGGAGGCGACCGGGAAAAGTGCCTGGCCGCCGGCATGGACGACTACCTGGCCAAGCCGGTGCTCAAGCAAGCCCTGCGTGAAGCGTTGCAGCGTTTCGAGCGGCTCGCGGTGCCCGCCGCGGGCGCGGCCGTGAATCTGGACATCCTGTGGGACGCGGCCAGCGGCGACGCCGGTTTCGCCCGCGAACTGGCGGACCAGTACCTGGCGCAGACCGCCGAACAGCTGGGGTTGCTGCGGGCCGCCGTGGACGGGCGTTCGGCAGCCGAACTCCAGAGTGTCGCCCACGCCTGCAAGGGCAGCAGCGACACCTGCGGGGCCGCCACGCTGTCATCGCTGCTCGAGCGGGTCGAAGGCCTGGGGCACGAAGGGCAGTTCGAGCAGGCCGGGCGTGTGATCGCCGATGTGGAGCGTGAGTTCGCCCGTGTGCAGGTGGCTCTCAAGGAGCTTCCGTCCCCGCAAGCAAGCCCCGGAGGGCTGTCATGAAAAAAGTACTGATCGTGGATGACGACCGGCTGATCACCAAGGTGTACG
>JANNKD010000129.1:0-6002 GCA_031396115.1 Gammaproteobacteria bacterium | reverse complement strand
GCGCACCCATGCGGATCGCGCGAGTGGGTGCGCAGGCGCACCGACGCTGCGCCGGAGCGGCGCTACGGTGGGGAGATGAACGCGGCGCTGCTCGGGATGTCGTTGCTGGGCGTCCTGGTCTGCGCGCAAGCGGCATACGCGCAGGACGCCGTGACGCTGCAGGCCCGCCATGCGGCCATGCGCGAAGCGCTCGCGGACAACGCTTTCCAGCGGCCGCTTGCCCTCGAATCGAGTGAGGCGTCCAAACGCCTGAAGGGCGAGGTCTACGCGCGGATCCCGCAGCCCTACGCCATCGTCGGCCCCGCGCTGCGCAGCATGAGTCACTGGTGCGACATCCTGATCCTGCATCAGAACGTGAAGGGGTGCCGTGCGCCCGGTTCCGCGAGCGACACCTTGAGCCTGAGCGTGGGTCGCAAGTTCGACCAGGCCCTGGCCGATGCCCACCGCATCGACTTCAAGTACGAAGTGGCGGCGTCGACGCCCCAATACCTGCGCGTCGTGCTGAGTGCCGCGGAAGGACCGTTCGGCACCAGCGGTTACCGCATCGCGCTCGAGGCGGCGCCACTCGACAGCGAGCGCAGCTTCCTGCACCTGTCGTACTCGTATGCCCAAGGCCGGGCGTCGCGCTGGGCCACGAGCGCCTACCTCGCGACCGTCGGGCGCACCAAGGTCGGTTTCAGCGTTATCAAGCGCACGCCGGACGGCCAGCCCGTCTACATCGGCGGCACGCGCGGCGTGATCGAGCGCAACGCCATGCGCTATTACCTGGCGATCGAGGCCTACCTCGCCTCGCTGTCGGCGCCCGCCGCGGAACAGGTCGAACATCGGCTGCACGGCTGGCACGCCGGCGTCGAGCAGTATTCGGTGCAACTGCACGAGCTGGATCTCGGCGCGTACCTGGCGATGAAGCGCGCGGAGATCCTCCGCCAGCAGGCGCCGTCTCTGTCATCCACCGCACAGATGGACGCGACGCGCAGCGCGAGACTCGGTGACGCGCCGACCCCGGTCGCGATGCGCAACGACGACGCCGACGTTTCAAGGAGTGACCCATGATCCACAAACACACGCTGCCGCCGCTGCCCTATCACCCTGCGGCGCTGGAGCCGCACATCGATGCGCGCACGATGGTGCTGCACCACGACCTGCACCATGCTGCCTACGTGGAGGCCCTGGGCCGCGTGCTCGAGGCAGCGCCGCCGGCGCTGCGGAAGGAATCGGCGGGCTGGCTGCTGCGCAACCTGGACCAGGTGCCGGACGCGCTTCGCACCGGCGTCAGGAATAGCGCCGGCGGGCACGTCAATCACAGCCTGCTGTGGCGCTCGATGTCACCGGGTGGCGGGGGCGATCCCGCGGGCCTGCTGGCCGAGGCGGTAGAGCAGGCGTTCGGCAGTTGCCGCAAATTCCGCGCGCGGTTCGAGCACGCCGGCAGCACGCTGTTCGGCTCAGGCTGGGTCTGGCTGGTGAAGGCGCCGGGCGACCGGGGTGCGCTGCAGGTGCTGACGACCTCCGGCCACGACAATCCCATGAGCGACGGGTCGTTCCCGATCCTGCTCAACGATACCTGGGAACACGCCTACTACCTCAAGCACGAGAACCGGCGACCCGAGTACCTCAAGCGCTGGTGGGCCGTGGTGGACTGGACCGAGGTCGCCCGGCGCTTTGCCCGCGCCTCCGTCCCCGTCGACCCGGTGCGGGGCCGCACAGACGCCCCCGCCGCCAGCCCTCACGCTTCTGCGCACGCACCCTGACTTCCCTTACCAACCAAGGAAACGAACATGAACCTGACCCTGAAAGCTGTTCTGGCCGCCTCGCTGCTCTCGTGCACCGCCCTCGTCACCGCCGGCTGTGCGCACCACAGTAATCACGACCGCTCGACCGGCGAAGTCATCGACGACTCCGCCATCACGACCAAGGTGAAGTCCGCCCTGCTGGCGGAGAAGGACGTCAACTCCTTCGACATCCAGGTCAAGACTTTCAACGGCATCGTGCAGCTCTCCGGCTTCGTTGACTCGCAGTGGCAGATCGACAAGGCCGTGCAGGTTGCGTCCGCCGTCAACGGCGTCCAGGACGTGACCAACGACCTGATCCACAAGCCGTAGACCGTCGCGCCGGTTTCACCAGCAAGTCGGGCACGTCGTGACGCCGCTTCGCTTGCGCGCCACACGTGTCCCGGCGCTGTGCCTCGCGCTGGCGCTGCTCGCCACCGGTTGCTCCCGGAGTGACGCGTCGCGCGAGGCGGAGCCGGGCCTGAGCGCGCAGCGCACCATGCTGGCCGAGGGCTACAGCCTGCTGTACACCGATGCCTCCCACATCGGCCTGATCAACCTGGTGCTGTACGTGAAGCTCGAGTCGCAGGAGTTCAACGACGTCATCACCGAAATCAGCACCTACGGTGACGAGCTGAAACAGGACCTGGAACGCATCGCCCGCGACTATCCGGGCGTGCGCATCGATCTCAAGCCCTTGCCGGAGATGGAAGAGCGCAAGCGCTTCGCCGTCGGCAAGGACCGGGCGATCCGCTTTGCCCCGTTCAGCGGCCACAGCCGGCTGGAGTACGAGCGCACCATGCTGATCAGCATGGCGAACGCGCTCAACCACGAAAGCCACCTGTGCCGGGTGATGGCTGCCGAGGAGCCCGACCCGGGCCTGAAGAAATTCCTGCTGGCCTCGGAGAAGCGCTACGACGCGCTCTACGAGCGGGCCATGAACCTGCTCAACCGCGAGCACTTCAAGACCAATACCAACGGCGAGTAAGCCTCGCGCCGGGGCCCCGCTAAGGAAGCTCTGAACCACGTCATTCCCGCGAAAGCGGGAATCCAGAAGTCCCTGAAAACACTGGATGCCCGCTTTCGCGGGCATGACAGATACACGCTTGTTCAGAGCTTCCCTAATGTGCGCAGGCGTACAGATAGGGTGCGGTGGGCCGCGTATACCTGCTGGATGACTCAAGCGCATCCCGCACGGAAGCGTCACTGGACGCTCCTCCGGGCGGGCCTCGCGCTGGCGGTGATGGCGACCGGTGCCGCAGTGGCCGATGAAGATCCCAAGCTCGATACCAAGACGCAGCAGAAGGCGCCGACCGCCTTTGCCGACGAGAAGCCCCAGCCGTTGCTGAACTGGGGTGTCGGCGAGGGCCGGAGCTACTGGGTCCCGGCAGTCGACATCATCGTGTTCGACTACCTGCTGAACCAGTACAACCGCTACCTCACCGACGTCCCGGACTACAACGTCACCGCGGGGTCGATCGAGGACAATTTCAGCGGCAGCTGGGTCTACGACAGCGATCCCTTCGACATCAACCAGTTCGGGCATCCGTACCAGGGCTCGATGTACCACGGCTTTGCGCGCTCCGCGGGCCTGGGCTACTGGACCGCCAACGCCTACACCGTCCTCGGCAGCGCGGCCTGGGAAGTGGCCGGCGAGACCACGCCGCCGTCGATCAACGACCAGCTCACCACCGGGTTCGGCGGCAGTTTCCTGGGCGAGTCGCTGTTCCGCATGGCGAGCCTGCTGCTCGAAAGCGGCGAGGGCGGCCCTCCCGGCTTCTGGCGCGAACTCGGCGCCGCGGCGATGTCGCCCTCCACCGGCTTCAACCGGTGGGCGCATGGCCAGCGCTTCGACGGCGTGTTCCGCAGCCACAACCCGGCCGCCTACACGCGCATCGGCGTCGGCTCGACCGTCGATGCGACCGTCGACTCGAACGTGAACCTCAACCAGGATCCCGCGGGCCAGGCAATTCCGCAAAGCTACGAGACCGGCGAAGTGGTCGCCGATTTCACCCTCGGCTACGGCCTGCCGGGCAAGCCGGGCTACACCTACACGCGCCCCTTCGACCACTTCCATTTCCAGTTCACCGCCGCCAGCAGCAATGTGTTCGAGAACGTCATGACGCGCGGCCTGCTCTACGGCACCGACTACGCGTGGGGCGACAACTACCGCGGCGTGTGGGGCCTGTACGGGACCTACGACTACATCGCGCCGCAGATCTTCCGCATCTCCAGCACGGCGGCTGCGCTCGGCACCACCGCGCAGGCCTGGCTGTCGCGCACCGTGGCGCTGCAAGGCTCCTTGCTGGGAGGACTCGGCTATGGCTCGGCCGGAACCATCGAGGGGGTCGGCGACCGCGACTACCACAACGGCCTCACGCCGCAGGGCCTGCTGGCGCTGCGCCTGATCTTCAGCGACCGCACGTCGGTCGACCTGACGGCGCGCGAGTTCTACGTCACCGACACCGCCTCCGACGAGCCGGGCGGCCGCGAGAACATCTTCCGCGTCGATACCGCGCTGACGGTTCGCGTCTACAACCTGCACGGCATCACCTTGAAGTACGTCGCGTCCCGCCGCGATGCCGAGTACGCCGGCTTGCCGGACACCCACCAGGAAGTCGCCGCCGTCAGCATCGGCTACGCCTACCTCGGCCAGACGCGCTCCGGCGCGGTCGACTGGCGCCCGAAAAGCGCCGGTGGCCCATGAGCAACGCAGTCCCCACCTTTCGTCCCGACAGGAGTCATCTCATGCGTACCCTTCATCTGGTTCCCGTCGTAATGGCGGCCATCCTCACGCTGGTTTCGCTGCCGGCGGCGGCCGGGGCTGACGACGAATACACGGACTCGGAACTGTCGGCCGACATCGTCACGCTGTTGCTGCCGGTGACGACCTGGGGCATCGCCCATTACAAGGACGATGGCGAAGGCGAGGGCCAGTTCTTCCGCAGCACCGGTGTCACCCTGCTGCTGAACAGCTCGCTGCGGCTCGCACTCAACGACACCAGCTGGGGCACGCGGCCCAACGGCAGTCCGTACGGGTTCCCGTCCGGACACGCGGCGTTCGTCACCTCCAGCGCCGCGTTCCTGCAGGACCGGTTCGGCTGGAAATGGGGCGTGCCGGCCTATGCGATGGTCGCCTATGTCAGCAACGTGCGGGTCCAGACCGACCATCATCGCTGGCGCGACATCGGCGCCGCCGTCCTGCTATCGATGGGCGTATCCAGGCTCTTCGTCACGCCGCACAAAGCGACCCACCTCGCGCCGATCGTCGGTCCGGACTGGCTGGGCATGCGCATCGAGCGCTCGTTCTAGCCCCGCACCAACAAAAAGGCGCCTTGCGGCGCCGTTTCGTTTTCAGACCTGCCAGGTTCAGAAGTTGAACTGCAGCATGGCCGAAATGGTGTGGACATCGACGCTGGTGAACTCGAAGCGCTCGTACTCGGTGCGTAGGTCGAGATTCCGGCCCAGGATGAACCGCAGCCCGCCACCGTAGGTGAAATCGGTGCCGGTCTCGGTGCGATTGACGCCGCTGAACTCACCGTCGGCATCCCAGAACAGGGCGCCGGCCTTGGCATACGGGTGGATGTTCCTGGACATCGCCGCTTCGAACAGCGCCCCGGCGGTGAAGCCGTTGGCCTTCACGCTGTTGCCGCCGCCTTCAGCGGTGCCGAAGTTGATGTACTGGGCTTCCAGCGAAAGGCCCGGGCTGAGCCGATAGCCGAGCAGGCCCTTGTAGGCCATCTGCGTGTCTTTGACGCGGTTGCCGTTACCGGTGTAGTCCGCGCCCTCGACACTGTTGCTGCCGGCGCCGCCGCCTACGTTGAAGCCGTGGGAAGGGCCGACCGCCGCTGCGGCACTGAGGGGCAGACCGGCGAACGTGGCGAGCAGGGCACAACTGCCCAGGGTGACGACAGACTTCGAGTTGAGCTTCATGGGACATCCTCCTTGGTAAAACGCGACATGCGTTACCAACAAGCGTGGCCCTGCCCCGGCACCGGGTCTGTCTGCGGCCCCACCGTCCGGTGGCGCACGCAACTTCGTTCAGAATCGCAGCCTGATGGCCACCTGCGTCATGCTTTCCTCCGGCGTTGAATGGCCCGGCGATGAATGCCAGGGCGCGTATTGCACGAAAGCCTGGAGCCCGTCGTCGCGCCCGGTCAGTGCATCAAAATCCAGCAGCAGCCGCGGCACGAACACGACCTCCTGGCGATCCTTGCGGTCGCGCGCCACGTCGAG
>JANNKD010000120.1:0-14360 GCA_031396115.1 Gammaproteobacteria bacterium | reverse complement strand
CGGACCGGGGCGGGCAAGGGGGCGTGAACCGATACGGCGTTTAGCCCTTACTCCGAAACGCCCAAACGCAAAGGCTGCCGGTTACCGCCGCCGCGACCCACGACGCCCACACAGGGATCTCAACGCTCCCAGCATGAACGGGCAGTTGCATTAGCGCACGCGATGCCTGGGCCAGGGCGATGAAGCCAAAGATCAGCCCTGAAACGACGATGTAGTTCTTCGACATGGGTACCTCCTTTTGGGCGTCACGGGTTCTTAAAGCTAGACGCGTTGCCGATTGCCGTCCATTGACCCGCGCGCTTTTCGTAGAGCTCGACCCAGGCGGCCACGAATTCGATCGTGCGATTCTCGCCATTCGCACTCGCCTGAGTGCCGCGAGCCTCGATCTGTGCGGCCACCCAGCCGAGGCTACCGTCCCGGGCAACCCTTACTACGGGTGGAACTTTGTCACGGTAATAGTCGAACTTCGTGGCGGCGAGATAGGGAGCAAAGACTTCTCGACGCTGTTGCCTGGAGGGGGATGCCAACTCGCCCCGATTGACCAGGACGAAGTCATCAGCTTGTTCGGCCAGGAGCGCTTCGACGTCTCCGTCAATATGCGCCTGGAGCCCGGCTCGGTGAAGCTCAAGGAGTTGTGCCTCATCCAGCCGATTTTTCGATGGTGCGAACGAGCATGCCGACAGTGAAGTCGCGCATAGCAGGAGAACGAGTGCCGCGAGTCTCTTCATCTTGCTAGCTCCCAGTGGTCACGAACAGCTCAGGCGCCAGCGCCTTTGTTATCCCTTTGCTCAGTAAGGAGCTGGTATCGGTTCGCGAGCGGCTCCGGCTTGCGGAAACCGAACCGGACCCTCAGCGCGTACATCCCGCCAGGAATGCCCATGAGCGAAAGGTAAAGGAGGGACTTCACGGTCGAGAACGGCCGCTCGCCGGTCCAGATGGAGGGATCAAGCAGGTCCTCGACCAAGATCGCGAGGCAAGTGCCGAACATCACGACGCCGATGCAGCTGCCGAGGAACTGCCGGACGCGGCCGGCCGTGAAGCAGGCGAACGTGATCAGCAGGCAGAACGCGCCGGGCAGGTAGTACAGGCCGCCGCGCGATTCGGCCGCGGACAGCAACATGAGCGCGAACACCGCTGAAACCGAGCCGAGCAGGACGCGCGACCAGATGCTGAGTCCGGCGGTGATGACCCGTTCGGAGGTCTTGTAGGCCTGCTTATGGAAGATGTCGAAGATCTTCTCGAGCATGTCAGCGGTCCGTGACCGTCCAAGGCTTCCCGGACTTGTCCAGGTACATCTTTTGCATCTCCGGCAGCGTGAACGGCCGGCTGCCGATGCGCCCGAACACCGCGACCTGGCCGCCGCTCTCGTCCACCGCCCGGTCGCGCTCGAGGCCTTTCGATAGCGACAGCGCCGGCTCCGGCGTCTTGTAGCCCGCGATCCACTGCGGCCGCGGCTCCGGCGAAAACCCGTAGAACTTCGGTTGCGTGTCCGGCGCGGTCAGCTGGAACACCTGCAGCCCGGTCACCGCGTCGGCCACGTAGGCAAACAGCGAGGCGTTGGTGCTGCCGACTGCCACGTCGCGTGCGTCCTTGAGCCGGCCGTCCGCGGTGAAGGCCTGCACGAGCCTCGGCCGCTCGGGATTCTCGACGTCTACGATGACGAGCCCCTCGGCGCCGGCGGCGATGTAGGCGTAGGTGCGGGCGACGTGCAGCTTGCGCGCCTCCTGGATCGGCACCACGCCGTCCTTCACGAACGCGGGGCGCGCCGGTTGGGTGATGTCGAGCACGCGCAGGCCTTCGGACGTGGTCACGAACAGGTAGCGGAACTGCGCCTGCGAGGCGCGTGCATCCGGCAGTTGCACCACGGCCTCGAGCTTCGGCTTGAGCGGGTCGGTGAGATCGGCGACGGCGATGCCGCCGGGTGTGGCGATGTAGGCGTAGTTGCCGGCGAGCGTGGCGTGGCGCGCGCCGGTCAGCGCGCCCTTCGGGTTCCAGGTCAGCGCGCGCTCGAGGAAGTTGTTGCGCGGCTCGCCGTCGGCCAGCGTGTCGACGTCGACCAGGATCAGGCCCTCGACCGCGTCGGTGACCACCGCGTAGTGATAGATCTCGTGGAACGCCTGTTCCTGGTTCTCCACGCGCATCAGGTCGCCCTGGTTACGGAGTGGCGCGATGGGCTGGTTGGTCGGCAGCGCCACGCAGGTGGCGTTGGTCGAGTCCACGCGCGTGTCGTGGCCCAGCGGCGAGAACGGCGCCGTGACCAGCGGCTGGCTGAAGCCCTTGTTGGCGATGCTGGCGGCGTCGTACACGCGCAGGCCGGCGCTGCCCTGCGCGACGAACAGGTATTCGCCGCGCAGTTGCAGGCAGCCGGCGTCGCCGCCGGCGCGATTGGCGTGCCCGCCCTCGAGCTGGCGGCCGCGCAGCTCGTGCGCGGCGTAGTCGTCGGGGTAGGCGTTGCGTTGCAGGTAGCTCCCTATCACGGCCTGCGGCTCGCTCCATTCCGTGACCGGCACCGCGGCGACGCCGCCGGCGAGGCCGATCCAGGCGTTGAAGCCGACGAAGTCCACGAAGTCGGTGCCGTGGCCGAGCAGCGAGGCCAGCCAGGCGTTGTTGTCGTTGCCTTTCGACAGGTGGCAGTCGGTGCAGGTCTTGGTCTCGGTCTTGCGCTCGGTGTGCGGGTAGTGCGGCGCGAAGGCCTGCGAGGAGTAGCCGCTGGCCGCGATCGGCGGCTGCTGTATGTAGATGCGCTCGCGGCTCGAGTTGGTCGAGGACAGCACCAGCGCCGAGGTCGAGCGCACCGGCGCGATGCGGTTGCCCTTGGCCTCGCCGTGGCGGCCGAGCATGTAGAAGTCGTCGCGCACCACCTGCGGGTTGTAGGTCGCGTAGTTGCGCGTCTCGCCGCCCTCGTAGTGCTGGCGCTCGCTCTTCCAGTTGGCCTGGATCGGCAGGTGGCAGCCGAAGCACGACGTGGTCCACGAGGTGTGGCAGGTGACGCACATCATCTGGTCGTCCTGGTGCGCGCGGTCCGCCGGCTTGACCTGGCGGCCGAAGGCCTGCGTGCCCGTATCGCTTGACACCAGCTTGGCCCGCGCCGCCTTGGCGTTGTAATCCTTGTGGCCGGCGGCGACCGTGTTCTTGACCAGGCTCATCTTCCAGTTCATGTCGGGATTCACCGCCGAGCGCTGCCACAGCTCGCCGTTGATCCACTCGAAGCGCAGCCGGCCATCCGGCAGGCGCAGGCGCGCGAGCTCGGTGCCGCCCGGCGGCGCGGCCGGCCCCGAGGTGCGCAGGTTCGGGTAGCGGTCGGCGGTGCCGTGGCAATCCTGGCATTCGATCTCGATCGACTGCGCGACCTCGCCATACAGGTGGCCGTTGCCGTGGTTGTCCTGGCCGAAGTGGCAGTCCACGCAGTGCATGCCCTTGTCGACGTGGATGGACGACAAATGCACCGCCTTGCCGTCCTTGCCGAACTTCCTGGGGTCGTCGTCGCGCACCACCGCGCCGGCCGCGTCGAGCAGGTTGCCCTTGCGGTCGCGCTTGAAGATGGCGCGGAAGTTCCAGCCGTGGCCGTGGTAATCGGCGAACTGCGTGTCCTTCAGCGTCGGATTCAGTTCGGACACCTTGTCGAGGAAAGCGCGCTCGCCCCACGAGCCGCGGATGGCCGCCTCCTCGGGATTGCGCTGGTTGATGGCGCGAATCTCGGCGTCGCTCGGGTACTTCTGTTTTTTCGGCCACATCGCCGGTGCGTCCGACTCGTAGTCCCACATGGTGTAGCCGAGCATCGAGTTCAGGAAGATGTTGGGTTGGTGCATGTGGCAGACCATGCACTGGCTGGTCGGGATCGCGCGCGTGAACTCATGCTTTAACGGATGGCCTTCCTCGTCCTTCGGGATGGTCGGGTCGGCAGTGAAGGTCTTGCCGGTGTGGCCGAATTTCGCGTACGGGCCGCTGTGGCGCGGGTCGCGGTCGTTGGCGTAGACGACGTGACAGGCCGAGCAGCCGCTCGAGCGGTAGTCGCCGGGCTGGTCGTTGGTGCCGAGGAAGGCCAGCAGCGGGTCGTTCAGGCGCGTCTTGTGGATGTTGAGCAGCGGTACCGCGATGCGGTTGCCCGTGCCGGGGCCGCGGTTGGACTGCTTGAGGTCCGGGCGGCCCGGCTCCTCGAGCTTCTGCACGGTGCCGCCGATGCTCGGGATGCCGGTCTCGGCGAATATCGTGTTGATGTTGCGCCCGCCGCGCTCGAACACGCGGAACACATCGGCCGGCGGCGTGACTTCCCACGCCGGCAGCGGCCACAGCGCCGGCAGCACGCCCTTCTTCGTCATGTTGGCGTCGGGCGCGACCGGGCCCTTGATCATGCCGGGCTCACCAAAGCGCGTGTACGCCTCGCCGAGCACGTAGCGCTTGAACGGCAGGATGCCGTTGTTGTACGAGGCGCCGCCGAACAGCATCGCGCCGGTCGCCATCAGCGAGCGCTCGACCGCGGCGACGATCGGCTCGTGGCAGGCGCCGCAGGATTCGCGCGCGACGCGCAGGTCGCCCGGGTTGATGAAGCGCACGAACTCCGGGCTCTCGCTACTGAGGTCGGTGTAGCTCGACTCGGGGTTGCGGCTGGTCAGCCAGTTCTCCGGATGCATCGGCAGCACGTGCGCGGCGCGCACGGCGTCGCGGTACGCCGGATGGTTGGGCAGCACCTTCGGCGCGATGACCTTGGCGTCGCCGCCGTGGCAGTCGGTGCAACCGAGTACCACGGCCGGCGTGTTGTGCATGCTGCGCCGGTCCATCGGGCTGTGGCAGGAGCCGCAGCCGACGCTCTTGGCATTGGCCTCGTCCTGGGTCTGCGAGCGCGGGGCGGGCGGCGCTTCGGCGTGCGCAGACGCGCCCAGTGTCATTCCGAGGAGCGAAGCGACGAGGAATCTCGTCGTACGAGATCCTTCGCTTCGCTCAGGATGACAGTGCAGGTTCATCAGTAGGTCAGGATCAGGTTGGTCAGCACGGAGTACGGCGTTTCATCCGGGAACAAGTCCTTATAGCCCGCGCCTGGCAGCAGCGTCGCGCCCGACACGCGCACCACGATGTTCTGCTGCATGAACGGCCGCCAGATCACGGCGGCGGACAGATCCAGGCCGATGTCGGTGTCGATGCTGCCCTGGTTGCGCGCCACTTCGAGCACGGTGGTGTCGTCGAACCAGAGCTGGTTGGCGTTCACGGACAACCGCAGTTGCGGCGTGAGGTCGAAGTCGGCGCCGGCGCCGGCCAGCCTGATGCCCGGGTTGGTGAAGTTGCTCTGGCCGTGCTCCTTGCTGTGGCGCAGGCTGTTGAGCACGCCGTTGCGCGCCGACAGCGCGACCACGCCGCCGCCAATCAGCGGAACGGGTTGCCGGATCCAGAAGCTGGTGTCGGCGCCGGCGAAGATCGGGTTCTCGAACACGGCGTCGAAACCATTCGCCTCGTCGTCGAACGGGTCGTTCTCGCCGCTGCCCCACAGCAGGCTGGCGCGCGCGCGGGTCCAGTCGAAGTCCAGCGAGGCTTCGAACGCGGCGAACGCCGCGTTGATGTCGCCGGGACTGTCGCGGAACGGGCTCGAGGTCTCGGTGCCGAGCGCCCAGTACAGCGAGCTGGTCAGGTTGAGCCGGCCGAAGTGGCCGTCGCCGTTGTAGCCGAGGTAGGTGACCTCGTATTCGCGTGGCCGCTCGTTGCCGAACGCCAGCGGCCGCGCCAGGAAGCCGTTGTTGTCGTAGAACAGGTCGCTCTCGGTGTTGCGGTTGTGCGCGATGATGGCCTGCGAGGTGTGGCCGAGCACCGGGAAGTCCTGGCGGTAGAGGTTGGCCACGAACAGGTCGTCGTCGCGCAGCGCGCGGTTCTGGTCGTTGAGGCCGCTGTTGGTGTCCTTCTCGAGGCGCCGGATCCAGGCCAGGTTGTACTGCCAGCGATTGTTGTCGCGCGTGCCGAACAGCCGCAGCGCGAGCTGGTTGTCCTGGAACAGGAAGCCGCGGAAATCGGACGAGAACGGCTGGATGCCGAAGCGCACGCTGTCGAAGTCGTAGCGATCGGACACGTTGCGCAGGTGGTAGTCGACGAACAGCTCCTGCAAGCCGAGGTGCTGGTCGCCGCGGCCCTTGCCGTCACGCGGATCGATCTCGAGCGCCCGCTCTTCCTCGGATTGCACGTAGTTCAGGTTGTACGCGGGCGTGAAGTGGAATTCGAAGTCGGGCGGCTTGAAGGTGGTGTTGCCGGTCAGGTAGACGAACGAGAACAGCAGGGTCTGGCTCGTGACCGTCTGCTCGCCGGCGCCGAAGATGTCAGTGGCGCCGCTGCCGCTGGTGCTCGCCGGGCCGACCGGCGTCGGCAGGCGGCGCGGCTCGAAGACCGTGTCCGACACGAACAGCAGGTTCACGAACCCGTCCTCGCCGCGCACCGGCTTGTCGCCCTTGAGCGTGTTCTGGTGGTACGGGTCGTACCAGCGTTCGGGCAGCAGGTTCAGCGTCTCGAGCAGCCGCCAGCGGTCCGGCACCGCGAGCGCGCCGCCGGGGTCCTTCCACGCTTCGGGCAGGGGCACCGGCTTGAGGCCGGTACGGCGGTTGGGGTCGGCAGGCGGCGGCGCGTCAGGAGCCTGCGGCTCCGCCGGCTGCTGCGGCCGGCGCCGCGGCTCGTCGACCTTGTCACCGGGACGCTGGCGGATGTCGGGCGGCTGCGCCAGCGCGCTGCCGGCGACGAGGATCGTCATGCCCGCGAAAGCCGGCATCCAGAAAAGACTGGACCCCCGCTTTCGCGGGGGTGACGAGGCACTAGTAGTCATGCCCGCGAAAGCGGGCATCCAGAAAAGCCTGGACCCCCGCTTGCGCGGAGGTGACGACTTCGTCGTCATTTGTTCGCGCATACGTTCTGCTCGTCGCTGGCGTAGTACGGCGCCTGCGGGCACTGCACGTAACGCAGCCGCACGCCCTGCGGCGTCAGCGTGTCGGCGCGCATCGCCGCTGGCGCATGGTTGAGGTTGGTGCCGAGCGCGAGCGCGGCTTCGTGCAGGCCCAGGAACGCGATCATGTCGTCCTGGTCGACGCCGTCGCCGGAAATGCCGAGCGCGCCGGCCAGCGTTGCACCGCGATAGATCGGCACGCTGCCCGGGAAAATCTGGATGCCGTTGGCCAGGCGCGGGCGTGCCGGCGACGTGCAGGCGCCGGCGGCGACGTCGCCGCCGCCGCCGAGCACGAACGTCACGTGCTGGATGATCGCGTCGTGCACGAGGTCGAGCTGCAGGCCGGTCGAGAACGGGCTCCACTCGGCGATCGGCTTCGACAGCGGGCCGTTGCCGGTGCCGCTCAGGCCGTCCGGAAAGTAGGGCCGCGCCAGGTTGCCGATGGCGCGATTGGACCAGGCGAAGGCGCCGTCCGCCAGCGCGGCCGGCTGGCCGAGGAAATTGCGGAACGCGGTGACGTAGTCGCTCATCGTCACGGTGCCGCCGGTCAGGTAGCTCGCCGACAGGCCGGCGAGATCGGCGGCGGCCTGGTCCGACGAGAACAACAGCGCGGAGCGCGCCTTCTGCAGCGACACGTCGATGCCGAACACCGGCGCGTCGCGCGTGCGCACGAAGCCGAGCACCGTGCCGTCGGTGTCCACCAGCGAGATCGACACGCGCGCCGGCGTGCCGAGCGGGCGGCGGATCTGCGCGCGCGCGCGGTTGGCGACGGCGAGCGCGCCGCGCAGGATGTCCTGCACCTCGGCGGCGGTCAGGTCGCTGCCGGCGGTCGGCGGATAGCGGTTGGCGTTCGCGCCGTCGACCAGCACGAAGCCGTCGAGCGCCGCGAACGGCCCGGCATCGGCGCGCACGCCGGACGCCGGCTGGCCGAACGCCGTGCCCGCGGCGATGGCGCTGTCGCCGGTGTCCATGTAGCCGCGCACCGAGATGCGCGTGCCGAGCACGCCATCAACGGCCGTGTCGAAGTCCGGCGCGGCGGCGGGATCCGACATGAGGTCGGCGGCCGTGGCGTCGCTGAAGCGCAGCGTCACGCCGCCGGCCGTGATGCGGTCGGCGCGGCGGTCGGCCGGGGCCTCGAAACCGGCGCTGCCCGCCAGCGCGACCAGTTCGTCGAGGTCCAGGTCGCGGTCGCGCACGTTGCGATCCACGCCATAGATGCCGTCGGCCATCACGCCGATGCCGCCGACCGGCACGCCGTTCTTGGAAAGCGGCAGGCCGCCCGCGTCGGCGGCCAGGCCCAGCGGCGCGCGGTGCGGTCCGGGCGACGGGCGCATGCCGGTGACGAGCCGCGCGCTGAGGTCGGAGCAGGGCAGCTGGCTGAATTGCACGCCGAACAGCGGACCGGAGGGCTGGCCGGCCTCGCCGGGATAGAAATGCTCCTGCACGATCTGGCTCGCGGTGCGGGTCGAGAACGCGTTGCCCTCGGAGGAGATGTACGCAGCCGTGATCGCCTTCGACAGCGCGCCGAGCGTGGAGGGCACCACGCTGATGTTGTCGAGCCCGCCCGACACGCCGTTGCCGCCGTCGGTGGTCAGCGCGAAATCGGCGCCGGTCATGCGGAACACGCCGAGCGGATTGCCGCTGCGATCCACCACCGCGATGGTCGCGGCGGCGCCGCGCGCGCCGGCCTCGGCGACGGCCTGGGCGAGGATGTCCTTGACCTCGGCGACGCTCAGCGCCGTCGGCGTGTCGCCGCAGAAACCCGAGCAGCCCCCGCCGGCAAGGCCGCCGTCGCCGCCACTGCAGGCGGCGAGCGTGACCACGACCCCGACGATGAGAGCGTGCCTCACGAGTCACCCGCCCGCCTGGCAGCGGACACCTGCGCCGTCAGCGCCTGCAGCTTCGCGGTCTGCCACGGCGAGTCCAGCACCGGTGCGAGCGCGGTTGCAGCCTCCGCGTTGCGCCCGAGGCGCAGGTACGCCTGCGCGAGGTGCATGCGCGCCTCCGCGCCGGGCCGCGCGGCGACGTCGCGCTGGGCGATCGCGAGCAGCTCGTCGGCGTTGAGCGGCTCAAAGGCGAGAAAATGCTCGATGGCGTGACCGGCCGCGGCTTCGGGCAGCACCTTGAGCCGCTCGCGGTAGATTGCGCGGGCGCGGCCGATCCATTCGGCGGCAGCGGCCGGCTGGTGCTGCTCGAGCAGGATGCGCGAGATGGCGTCCATGAATTCCGGGTGCCCCGTACGCCGCGCCAGGTCCTCGTAGCGTTGCAGCGCGACGTCGCGCTCGCCGCGCAGCGCGTGCACTTCGGCGACGTGCTCCTGCGCCAGCCACCAGCCCGGCATCAGGCGCTCGGCGCGCAGGTAGTGGGCGAGCGCTTCGTCCCAGCGGCCCGCGTCCAGCGCCAGCAGTCCGCGCTGCAGCGCGAGCCACGCCAGCGGCTGCGCCGAGGCGCCGTGGTAGCGGCGCTCGGCGCGGTCGAGCAGGGCTGCGGCTTCCACCGGCGCGCCGGTACGAGCGTGATAACGCGACAGGCGCGCGAGGCCCGCGATCGACTCGTCCAGCTCCAGCGCAGCGCGATAGCCGCGCAGGGCTTCGGCGTAGCGACCCGAGAAAAATGCCACGTCGGCGGTGATCCCGAGCAGTTCGGCGCGCTCGCCCGGCGTCGCGCCAAGCTGCGTGCCGCAGGCCGCTGCGGCCGTTGCCGCGAGCGGGAAGCGGTGCAGCGCGAGGTGCACCCGCGCCGCGGCGAAGCAGGGCCCGGGCGCGCCGGCGGTGGCGACGGCCTGCTGCAGCGCGCGGTCGGCGGCGCCGTAATCGTCGTAGCTGCCGGTCAGTTGCGCGCGGTCGAGCAACGCCAGCGCCAGCGCCTCGCGCGGGATCCAGGCTGCCGGGTCGGCCTGCGCGCGCGCCTCGGCCGCGCGCACGGCGTGGGTCGCCGCGTCGACGGCGTCGTCATATGGAGTGGCTTGCGCTGCGGGCCGCGCCGGGCCCGGCGCGTCGCTGGCGCCGGATTGCGGTCCCGGCGAGCAACCCGCAATCACGCTCGCCAGCGCGACCGTCGGCAGTGTCGCAATCGCAGTCACGGATGCGGCGGCGCGAGGTAGGGAAAATCGGGCAGCAGCGCGATTTCGTTCACAGTCGGGTTGACCGGGACGGCCACCAACGAGTCGACGGTGCACGCCATGGCGCCGCAGGTGCCCGGCGTCGCGATGTCCAGCAGCGCGATGGCGAGGATGCGATCGACCACGGAGTCCTCCAGGCGCCGGCCGTTGGGGAAGCCGTCGGGCTGCGCGAGCCTCAGGCGCAGCACGTCGGGCACCACCATCGGCACGGCCTGGCGCACGCAGACATCGATCGCGCAGGTCGCCAGGTTCAGCCCGGCGAAGTCGTCGTCCAGCTCGAAATGCAGGCGCTCCAGCGTCGGCACGACGAACTCCGAGTAGTCGCCATCGTTGATCGGGTCGTCCCGGTTGAAGCGGTCCTTCTCGCTGGTCGGCAGCAGCACGGTCGCCACCACGGGCGCGCCCATCCGGTCGACACGGGCATAGGCTTCGGGCGGCTGCGTGGAGAACACGAACGGATTGGGGCCGCGGTCCAGCATCGGCGCGGCGGCATTGCGGTCGTCGCCCTCGAAAACGTCGCAGCCGGCCAGGGCCAGCAGCAGCAGCGCGAGCGCGACGCGGCTCACGGCAAGCGCCCCGAGGTGGCCCACACGTAAATCTGGTCGCTGCCGCGCGTCGCGGCGGCCTCGTCCATCTCGAACACGATGGCGGTCAGGTTGCGGAACGCGAACGAATCGCGCGTGTTGTTGAACAGCAGCGTGCCGTCGGGCGCGCTGGCGTCGCCGAAGCTGTTCAGCGTGGCGCGGAATCCCTCGAAGTCGAAGAAGAACGGATCGTCACGCAGCCCGGCGTAGAAGCGCAGCCCGTTGGGCGTCAGGTTGACCTGCTCGACCGGCCCGAACACGTAGCGATAGCCGGCGCCCGGCAGGTTCTCGATCTCGATGCCGGACTGCCCCAGGCTGTTGGTGCCGAAACGGCAGTGGATGCTGATGTCCGGGCGCGCGTCGCGATCGGTGTCGATGTGGTAGGTGAAGACGACGTCGGGGTCGAAGCGACCGGTCGGGCCATCCACGCGCGGCCGCGGCACCGGCGCGCCGCCGAAGGCGATCACGCCGACCAGCTTGCCGGCCGTCTTGCGGAACACGAACACGTCGGTGATGTCGGCCGAAGGGTCGAGCGCGCTCGCCGGTGCATCGGCGTGGTCGGCGGCCGTGACCGGGAACGCGCCGAAACCGGCGCAGGCGAGCGCCAACCACACCAGGGGGCGCGGTGACGTCACGGCGCCTCCGCGGGCGCGCCGTAAACCATCTTCCTGGCGATGTGGAAGCCGTGGCAGTCCACGCAGGCCGTGGCCATGCGCCCGCTCGTGCCGGGATCGCCGTGGCACTCGCGGCAGGTAGCCAGCGGCGGCACCAGCACGTCGGCGCTCTCCTTCGACTTGTCGGCGGTGTGGCAGCGCGAGCACTCTTCGGTGCGGTGCGCGGTGTGGTCGAAGCGCGCGCCAGTCAGGAAGCTCGCGGTCAGCGCCACCTTCTCCACGTCCCACGGCTTGAGCGGGTCGTCGGTGCGCTTCACTTCGTGGCACACGACGCAGACGCGGCGCGAGAACACGTCCTCCATGGTCTGCGTCGCTCGCGTCTGCGCCCAGCTCATCGCCACCTCGCGCTCCTCGGCGCGCAGCGTCTGGCCGGGCCGGCGCAGCAGGCGCACGGCTTCGGGCGCCTCCGGCTCGGCGACGCCGCCCACCAGCGCCATGTGCGCGTAGTGGTCGAGGATGATGGCGGCGACTTCGGCTGGCGCGCGATGCGGCAGGCGGCGGCCGGGCACGTCCGGGTCGAAGTCGAGCTGGTGGCACGACTGGCAGTGTTCTTCCATGCGGATCGGCGCGAACGTCGCGCCCATCGGCCGGTGGCAGTCGGCGCACTCGAGCACGCGCGGGCCGTCGGGCGAGGCGACGCCGGCGCGGACCATGTGCACGTCGTGCGGGTGCTTGAGGTTGGAGACCTCGCGCACGGGACCGGACTCCTGCGGAGTCCCCTGCGCCACCTCGTGTGGCTTGGCCGCGCCGTTCGCCCAGGCAGGCAGGCTCAGCGTGAAGCCCGGGTGGTCGTCGTCGAACGAGCTCACCGGCGCGAGCTCGGCCGCGGGGAAGCGGTCGCCCGGATCGGCGTGGCAGTCGGTGCACAGCTCGGTGCGGCGCGCGATCAGCGCGTTGCGCCCGGTGTGCTCGAGGTGGCAGCTGCCGCAGCGCCCGTCGATCATGTCGCCGATCGCGAGGATCTCGGGACGGTCGCTGTGGTGCGCCTGGCGCTTGTGGCAGGCGAGGCAGGCGTCGTTGCGCACGGCAACGAATGGCGCCTTGTGGCAGCTGTCGCAATCCTGGATGAAGCCGCTGTGGGAGTCGCTCGACGGCCCCGTCTGCCAGACCCCGTCGAGCGAGGCGCCGGCCTCGCCGCCTGCGCCGTAGCGCACGGCGGCGGGGACTACCAGCAACCCGAGCAGCACGGCGATCGTCGCGCTCCACGCCCAGAAGCGCTTGCGCAGCCCACCCTCTGCCAGGGTGACGCGCATGCGCGCCTTGCGCGCGGCCTCGACCTGGCGCGCGCTGAGGTGCTCCTCGATCTCGAGCAGCAGGTCCGCGCCCGGCGGCGGCGGGCGCACGTGCACGCGGAAGCGGCCGAAGTTCAGCGCGTCGCCGATGTCGAGCGGCCCCTCGAGCATCTGCCGGCCGTTGATCCAGACCGGGTTCTCGCTGCGGCACTCGATGTGCCAGCCGTTGCCCTGCGCGCGGATCTCGGCGTGCGCCAGCGTCACGCGCATGTCGGCCAGCTGCACGTTCTGGTCGGTGCCGCGGCCGACCTTGACGCGCTCGAGCTCCAGCTCCTCGTCGGTGGCGACGGGCAGGCCGCCGAGGGACTCGGTCCGCCGCAGGATCACGCGCATGTGGGGGCGCGCCCTACCGGTACAGGAACACGGCGATGATGTGCGCGGTCAGCGCGGCCAGCAGGGCCGCGGTCAGCGGCACGTGCAGGTACAGCCAGACCTGCAGGCGCCCGTGCATCTGCACGTCCTGGTTGATGCGCGCCGCGATGTCGTTGCGCCGCGTCAGCAGCTCGAGCAGCTGCTTGAGCCGCTCGATGGCGGGATCGCGCTCGCTCAGCATGATCTTCTCGTCGGTCAGCAGGATGACCTGCTCGGAGTCGGTCACGGCGGCGCGCTCGGCGTCCGAGGCGGTCAGCTTCTTGCGCAGGATCTCGGTCAGCGCGCTGAGCTCGGTGGCGGCGTTGGTGCCGCGCGCGTAGAACAGCTGCTCGCGCCAGCTGCCGCCGATCTTCAGGCGCTCGGCCGAGCGCAGCACGAAGCGGTGCACGTCCGGGCTGATCCGGTCGGCCAGCTGGATCGCCCGCTCGTTGAGCTCGAGCACTTCCTCGAGCCAGTTTTCGCGCGTGGCCTGCGAGCGGTGGTCGGTGATCATGCGCGGATAGCGCGTGTAGACGGCGATGCCCCACACGCCGCTGGCGATGACCAGCACCATCAGAACGTAGGCCAGCGTGTGCAGGTTCAGCCCGAACTGGAAGCCGGTGTGCAGCGTGGCGATGACCAGCAGCGCGAGGCCCAGGTAGACGTGCGCCGAGACCCAGCCCCTCACGCTGCCCAGGTTCGAGGCGTACTGGCGCTTGCGCACGCCGAGCCAGGCCAGCCAGACGATCAGCAGTGCTGCGATCGTGCCGAGCGTGTAGCCGAGCCAGGTGCCGCCGTTGGGGCCGTCGAGCGGGTCGTGCCACAGGTACAGGGCCGAAGCGGCGACGCTCAGCGCCGCGGCCGCCTTGAGGTAGCGCCAGCGCGCATGCCGCAGGAAAGATTCGTGCACGCCGGGCTCAGTTGCGCGCGACGTGCAGGAATTCTTCGGGGCTCACGCGGACCGCGGCGCCGGTGGGGCAGGCGCGTACGCACGCCGGGCCGCCGGGAAGGTCCTTGCACATGTCGCACTTGGCGGCTTTCTTGGCCGCGTCCTTGGCGTACTCGGGCTCGAACAGGCCCGGTTCGGCGCCGCCGCCGAACATCATCCAGCGCCACAGGCTCGGCTTCTGCTTCGACATGATGCCCATCTGGATCACGCCGTACGGGCAGTTGCGCTCGCAGTTGCCGCAGCCGATGCAGCTGTCGGTGATGTAGACCTCGCCGCCCGGCGAGCGGCGGATCGCGTCGGGCGGGCAGTCCTTCATGCAGTGCGGGTGCTCGCAGTGCCGGCACGAGGTCGGCACGTGCAGGTTCTTGAAAGTCGGGCCGGCCTCGCGGTTCAGCCGCGAGACGTTGCCGTGCGTGTCGCCGCAGGCCTTCTCGCACTGGTCGCAGCGCACGCACAGCGACTCGTCGATCAGCAGCACG
>JANNKD010000080.1:0-10131 GCA_031396115.1 Gammaproteobacteria bacterium | reverse complement strand
GGCGGGATGGCGTAGGAATGCACCGAATTCAGCCACCGAATTCAGCCACAGGAAGCCGAAGAAGGGCTTGTTGCGGCGCGCGGGATCCGACAGGAACTCGACCATGTCGGCGGTCACGCGGCGGTCGCGCTCATAAGGCGTGTCGCCCGGCGTCTTCAGCCGCAGGCCGGGGATGCCACTGAACACCGTGCGATCGAACTCGGGATGCACCAGCGGCGAGCTGCCGAGGATCTTGAGGTCGTACTGCTGGCGCACCAGTTCGCTCATCATCACCGGCGGCGTCTGGTGGCCGAGCACCGGGAACCAGTAGCTGCCGGGAATGCCGTAGAAAATCGAGAAGATGCCGAAGCGCGTGACGTTGCCGCCGCTGATGTGCTGCATGAAGCGCAGCGATTCCGGCACCAGCTTCGCCATCTGCGGCGCGTGCACCGGGTCGAGGTGGTCGCCGCGCCAGGCATCCACCACGACCAGCAACACGTTCTGGCGCGTCGGCGCCGGGCATTCCAGCGGCTGGCTCGGATAGAACAGGGCGCGATTGGTGCCACTCGGCAGCGCCGGCCCCTGCGCCGCCTCGAAGTCGGTCACGCCGAGCTTGCGGAACAGGCGCTTGGCCGTCATCGGGCGGTAGAACGGAAAGTGCCCGGTCTCCTGGGTGATGCCGACCTGGTAATGGGCGTCGGCCCAGGCGTACCAGCCGTTGGCGCCGAGGAACAGGCCGGCCCAGGCGATCCACACCGGGCGCGCGAAGCGGCGCGCTGGGCCCGCACCCAGTTGCAGGCACAGCACGAACAGCGCGCCCTCGGCCAGGACGATCAGGAGCGCGCCGCCCGCGAGCAGGAACGGCAGCGTCTTCGAGAACACGAGGAAGGTCTCGCCGCCGGAGCCACCGGCCACCAGGCCCCAAACGTACGGGCCGAGGTGCATGCGGTACTGCGAGAAAACCACGGCATCCGCGGCCATCGTGCACGCCGCGACGCCGCCGGACAGCGCGGCGACCAGCCACGGCAGCGGCCGACGCGGCCACACGGCGATCGCCAGCGCGGTGGGCAGGCCGATCAGGATCACCGCCAGCAAGGGCCAGTGCACGAACGTGTTCACCAGCCGGTAGGCGCCCGCTGCCGCATCGGCCGCCGGGTCGATCAGCCCGCTCCAGAAATACGCGGTGACGAGCTTGAATAACAACGCATTCGCCAGCACGAACCAGCCGAGGCCGTGCAGCAGGGAGGCCCGGGTGTGGATGGAGGTGGACATGGAGGTCGCTATTTTACGGTGGCGGCGGCGCGTGTCTTGTGATGGAAGCGCGCGGCCAGGCCGGCGGCGGCGCAGGCCAGCCCGGCGATGAAGCCGAGCCAGATCCCGGGCGGGCCGATCGCCGTGTGGAAGGCCAGCGCGACCGCCAACGGCAGGCCGACCAGCCAGTAGGCCGAAACCGTGATCAGCATCGGCAGGCGCGTGTCCTTGAGGCCGCGCAGCGCGCCGTTGGCGGTGGCCTGCACGCAGTCGGCGATCTGGAACACGGCGGCGTAATAAAGGAAGCCGGTGGCCAGCGCCGCCACGCCGGCATCGTCGGTGTAGGCGGCGACGATGGCCGCCGGCAGCAGCGCCATGATGGAGGCGGACACCAGCGCGAACACCGCGCCCAGGCCGATGCCGGCGAGGCCGCGCAAGCGCTCGGCCGCGGCGTCGCCCGCGCCGGCCGCGTAGCCGACGCGCACCGTGGTCGCCAGGCCGATCGACAGCGGCACCATGAACGTGATCGAGGCGAAGTTGATGGCGACCTGGTGCGCGGCCATCGTCGCCGTGCCGAAGGGCGCCATCAGCAGCGCGCCGATCAGGAACAGCCAGGCTTCGGCCGTGAGGATCAGCGCAATCGGTGCGCCCAGCCGCAGTACTTCCGCCGACGCCATGCGCGGGTCCCAGTCGCCGCGTCGGTACAGCTCGAGCGCGCGCAGCTGCGGATGCCAGCGGTACATGAGCGCGAAGGCCAGCACCATCGTTGCGCCGGCGATCGCGGTGGCAATCCCGCAGCCGCGCGGGCCGAGCGCCGGCAGGCCCCAGGCGCCGTTGGCCAGCCCGTAGGCCAGCACGGCGTTGACGATGAAGCCGACCAGGCCGGCCCACAGCGTGGCGCGCGTCTGGCCGGCGCCTTCGGCGGCGTTGCGCAGCGCGAAGAACAGCGCGAACGGGATGGCGCCCGGCGCGATGGCGCGCAGGTAGCCTTCCGCGAAGGCGCGCGTCGGCGGCTCGAGCTGCAGCAGGTCGAGCACCGGATCGGTGACGCCGAGCAGCAACAGCATCCACGCCAGCCCCATCAGCACGGCCAGCGTCAGCGCGCCGCGCAGGAAGCGCCCGGATTCGGCGGGCGGCCGGCCCGCGCCCAGGTGCTGCGCCACGATCGGCGACACCGCCATGAACAGGCCCAGGAACAGCACGAAGACCATGAACCACAGGTTCGAGCCGACCGCGACCGCGGCCAGCGGCGCAGCGCCGAGCCTGCCTGCGACCAGCGTGTCCACCGTGCCCATGCTGATGAACAGCAGCTGCGCGGCCACCAGCGGCAGCGCGAGCCGCAGGTTGGCGCGCGCTTCGGCACGCAAATTGGAGGAGGGGAAAATTCGCATCACAATCAGCGCCTACGCGCCGGACCCGACGAAGGGGCGCAGATTCTACCCGTAAGCCCTTGGCATTCCTCGCATCTCCGCCAAGCGCGGATTCCTTGGGTCGCGTGCGAACGAGGACTATAGTTCCCGCACGTTCACGCGCCGCCGGAGACAGAGCCATGGGCATCGCCAGCACGGTCCGCGATTACCTCGACGAAGCCGGCGTGGACTACCAGCTGCTGCACCACGCCTACACCCCCAACAGCCGTAGAGCGGCCGATGCTGCGCGAGTTCCCGCCGACCAGCTGGCCAAGCCGGTGTTGCTCGAGGATGACAAGGGATACCTGGTGGCGGTGGTGCCGGCGTCGCGGCGCGTCGAGCTGCAAAGCCTCGAGAAGCAGCTCGGCCGCCGGCTGGTGCTGGCCAGCGAGCGCGACGTGCGGGACCTGTTCTCCGACTGCGCCCAGGGCGCGGTGCCCGCGGTCGGCCAGGCCTACGGCCTTGAGGTGGTGTGGGATGACTGCCTGGCGTCCTGCCCGGACATCTATTTCGAGGCCGGCGACCACACCGACCTCGTGCACATGAGCGGCAAGGAATTCACCTTCCTGATGGGCCGCCGGCCGCACGGATCGATCAGCCGGCCCGACCTCACGCACTAAGAAAAGGGGACGCACACCTTTTAAAAAGGTGTGCGTCCCCTTTTTCAAGTCGCGGACAATAGCCGCGCGTTGCCGCCGACCGCGGCCGTGTTGATCGTGAGCGTGCGCTCGGTGACGAAGCGCAGCAGGTAGTGCGGCCCGCCGGCCTTCGGGCCGGTGCCCGACAGCCCCTCGCCGCCGAACGGCTGCACGCCGACCACGGCGCCGATCATGTTGCGGTTGATGTAGGTGTTGCCCACGCGCGCCACCGCTTGCACGCGCCGCCAGGTGGATTCGATGCGGCTGTGCACGCCGAGCGTCAGGCCGAAGCCGCTGGCGTTGATCTGCTCGACCACGTTCTCGAGGTCCTTCGCGCGATAGCGGATCACGTGCAGCATGGCGCCGAAGTTCTCGGCCTTGAGCTCGGACAGCGCGCCGATCTCGACCGCGCATGGGGTGAAATAGGTGCCGTGCCTGCACGCTTCCGGCAGCGGGCGCTGGTCGATCAGCGTGCCGGTCTTGCGGATCGCGCTCGCGTGCTGCTCGAGCCGCTGCTGCGCCTCGGCGTCGATCACCGGGCCCACGTCCGTGGCGAGCAGGGCCGGATCGCCGATGACGAGCTCCGCCATCGCCCCCTTAAGCATGGCGATGACCTTGTCGGCGATCTCCTCCTGCAGGAACAGCACCCGCAGCGCTGAGCAGCGCTGGCCCGCGGCATTGAACGCGCTGGCGATCGTGTCCTTGACCACCTGCTCGGGCAGCGCCGAGGAGTCCACGATCATGGCGTTCTGGCCGCCGGTCTCGGCGATCAGCGTGGCGATGGTGCCGTCGCGCGCGGCCAGCGCGCGGTTGATCAGCCGCGCCACCTCGACCGAACCGGTGAAGGCCACGCCCGCGAGGCGCGGGTCCGCGGTCAGCGCCGCGCCGACGTCGCCCTCGCCGAGCACGCACTGCAGCGCGGCCTCCGGGACGCCGGCCTCGCGCAGCAGTTGCACCAGGCGCACGGCGACGAGGTTGGTCTGCTCGGCCGGCTTGGCGATGACGGTGTTGCCGGCAACCAGCGCCGCCGCCACCTGGCCGGCGAAGATCGCCAGCGGGAAATTCCACGGGCTGATGCAGACGAACGCGCCGCGGCCGTGCAGCTGCAGTTCGTTGTGCTCGCCGGTCGGGCCCGGCATCGTCACCGGCACGTCGAGCGACGCGCGCGCCTGCGCGGCGTAGTAGCGCAGGAAGTCCACCGCCTCGCGCACCTCGGAGATGGAGTCCGGGATGGTCTTGCCGGCCTCGCGGATCAAGAGCTGCACGAACTCGGCGCGGCGCGCCTCGAGCGCGTCGGCGGCGCGCTCCAGCGCGTGCGCGCGCGTCTTGACCGGCGTGGCGCTCCAGCCCGGGAACGCCTTGACCGCAGCCTCCACCACGGCCGGCACCTGCGCCGGATCCAGCGCGACCCACTCGCCGATGGCCTGGCGCCGGTCGGCCGGATTCGTGATGGGCTTCTTCTTGTCATCCGCGCCCTTCTTGCTGTCATTCCCGCGGACGCGGGGATCCAGTCTTTCGGCAAGCAGGCTGGACACAACTGGATTCCCGCCTTCGCGGGAATGACGGGCGAGTTGCTCCGCAAACGCCTTCATCTCGCGCTCGTCGGCCAGGTTGAGACCGGTCGAGTTGCGCCGCGAGGCGCCGTACAGCGCCTCGGGTAGCGCGATACCGGGATTCGGGATCGGCGCCACGCCGCGCGTCGCGGCGATCGGGTCGGCCACCAGCTGCTCGGGCGGCTCGGCCTCGTCGAAGATGCGGTTGACGAACGAGGTGTTGGCGCCGTTCTCCAGCAGCCGGCGCACCAGGTACGGCAGCAGTTCCTCGTGCGACCCGACCGGCGAGTAGACCCGGCACGGGATGCCCGGCAGGTCCTGCCCGATCACCTCGTAGAGCGCTTCGCCCATGCCGTGCAGGCGCTGGAACTCGTAGCCCTCACCGTCGCCGGCGTGGTCGCGGATCGCCGCCGCCGTGTGCGCGTTGTGGGTGGCGAACTGCGGATAGAACACGTCGCGCGCCACCAGCAGCCGGCGCGCGCAGGCCAGGTACGAGACGTCGGTGCTGACCTTGCGCGTGAACACCGGATAGCCGGACAGGCCCTGCTCCTGCGCGCGCTTCACCTCGGTGTCCCAGTACGCGCCCTTGACCAAACGCACCGGGATCCTGCGGCCGACGGCGCGGCCGAGGAACTCGAGCCACTCGAGCACCGGCACGGCGCGCTTCTGGAACGCCTGCACGGCGAGTCCGAAGCCGTCGTAGCCGTTCAGCGAGTCGTCGCGGTACACCGCCTCGAACAGGTCGAGCGACAGCTCGAGCCGGTCGGCCTCCTCGGCATCCACCGTCAGTCCGATGTTCTGCTTGCGGGCCGCGCGGGCCAACTCGAGCAGCACCGGCACCAGCTCGGCGCGCACGCGCGCCGCCTTGGCGAACTCGTAGCGCGGATGCAGCGCCGAGAGCTTGACCGAGATGCCGGGCCGTTGCATCACCGGCGCGCCGTGCGGCACGTGCTTCCAGCCGCCGATGGCCTTGATCGCCGAGTGGTAAGCCGCGAGGTAGCGCTGCGCATCCGCGGCCGTCAGCGCCGCCTCGCCGAGCATGTCGTACGAGTGCAGGTAGCGTTTCTGCTCCTTAGAGCGCGCGTTGTCCATCGCCTCCTCGATGGTGCGGCCCATGACGAACTGGTGGCCCATCAGGCGCATGGCCTGGCGCACGGCGAGGCGGATCACCGGCTCGCTCGACTTGCCGACCAGTTTGGCCAGCGCCTTCCTGAAGTTGCCGGTGGTCGCGGGCGACAGCCGCACGATGCGGCCGGTCAGCATCAGGCCCCAGGTCGAGGCGTTGACGAACAGCGAGTCGCTCTTGCCCAGGTGCGCGTCCCAGTCGGCGTCGGCCAGCTTGTCGGCGATGAGCTTCTCGGCCGTCGCATCATCGGGAATGCGCAGCAGGGCCTCGGCCAGGCACATCAGCAGCACGCCTTCCTCGCTCGACAGGTCGTACTCGCGCATGAAGGCGTCGAGCGGCGATTCCTTGTCGCGCAGCGCGCGCACGCGCCGCACCCAGCCGGCGGCGGTCGCCTGCACGGCGGCCGCGCGGGACTCGGGAATTTCGGCGTCGGCCAGCAGGCGCTGCACCGCGGCGGTCTCGTCGGCCAGCCAGGCACCCGCAAACCCCGCGCGCAGCCCCTCGCGCGGCGGCGGCGGCGGATCGAACACGAACGGCCTGGAGGAGGGGGTTTTCATGGCGCGCATAGTATCCTTCCGGCCATGGCCAAGGACGTGCTCGTGGTGCTCGTCACCTGCCCGCCGGACAAGGCGCAGGGCATTGCCGAAGCGCTGGTCGAGGAGCGGGTGGCGGCGTGCGTAAACGTGGTGCCGAGCCTGCACTCGGTGTATCGCTGGAAGGGGGCGGTGCACCACGAGAACGAGGCGATGCTCCTGGTAAAGACCACCAACGATCGGTTCGAGGCCCTCAAGCAGGCCGTCCTCAAGCATCATCCGTACGAATTGCCCGAGGTCATCGCCGTACCGGTGGAGCGCGGGCACACGCCGTACCTGGAATGGGTCATCGAGTCATCGCACTGAACATGAAATTCGCCAAGAAACTCTGGATTCCCGCTTGCGCGGGAATGACGGCAATGCTGGCACTGGGCGCTTTCGCCGCCGACACCCCGTTCGGCAAGAAGCCGCCGGATTTCCTGCCGGTGGACCAGGCCTTCGAGTTGCAGCCGCTGGTGTGGAAGGCCGACGGCACGCTCGAGGTGTCCTGGCGCATCACCAAGGAGTACTACCTGTACCGCGACCGGCTGAAGTTCACCGCCGTGGCTCCGGCCACGATCGGCAAGCCGGTGTTGCCGGCCTCGCTGCCGTACGAGGACGAGCACTTCGGCACGACGCAGGTCTATCGCGACAAGCTGGTCGTGCAACTGCCGTTCGCCAAGGACGCCAGGGGCGAGGTGAAGGTCACCGTCGTCTACCAGGGCTGCGCCGACGCCGGCCTGTGCTATCCGCCGCAAACCCGCGCGCTGGAGGCCACGCGTTGAGGCGCGAGACCCTCGCGCTGATCCTGGTGTGCGTGGTGTCGGCGGGCGTCGGCTATGGCAGTTATCGCCTGTGGCAGGCCCGCGCTGCCACCGAAGCCGCGGCGATGCGTCCCGACCTGGAATTCCGCGACCTCGCCGGCCAGGCCCACCGCCTGTCGGAGTGGGACGGCAAGCTGCTGCTGCTGAACTTCTGGGCGACCTGGTGCCCGCCCTGCCTGAAGGAAATCCCGCTGCTGGTCGAAACGCAGCAGCAGCATGGAGCGCGCGGCCTGCAGATCGTCGGCATTGCCATGGACGAGGCCGAGCCGGTGCGGCGCTTCGCCGAGCGGCTGCACATCAACTACCCGATCATGATCGGCCAGGCCGAGATCGCCCGCGCGATGGACGAGCTCGGCGATCAGCTGGGCGCGTTTCCGTTCTCGGTGCTCATCGCGCCGGACGGTCGCATTGTCGACCGGATCTCCGGCGACCTGTCGCGCGAAGAGATAAAAGCCCTTATGGATCAATACTTGCCGCCTGAGGGGACGCATAATGGATCGGGCAACTCCCGCTAACGTGACGCCATCAGCGGCGATCTATACATAAAAATACCGCTCTGGCACACTCTGCCACCCCACTCCCAGGTGCCGCGAGCGCGTGAGCGATCTTTTGCTGATCAACGGCCCGAACCTCAACCTGCTCGGCAGCCGCGAGCCCAAGCACTACGGGCTCAAGACTCTCGCCCAGATCGAGATGGACCTGGTCGCGGAAGCCGAGCGCCTCGGCCACCGGCTCGCCACCTACCAGAGCAACCATGAGGGTGAGCTGGTCGAACGCGTGCACAAGGCCAAGACCGACAGCGTCGCCTTCATCCTGCTGAACCCGGGCGCCTATACCCACACCAGCGTGGCGCTGCGCGACGCGCTGCTCGCCGTCGGGCTGCCGTTCATCGAGATCCACCTGTCCAATACCTACGGGCGCGAAGCCTTCCGCCGCCATTCCTATTTTTCCGACATCGCGCGCGGCGTGATCGTCGGCCTCGGCCCCCAGGGTTACCGCCTGGCGCTGCAGGCCGCGCACGCCCAGCTCGCCGCGACTCACTAGAGGACTCGTCCATGGACCTGCGCAAGATCAAGACGCTGATCGACCTGCTCGAGCAGTCGGGCATTGCCGAGCTGGAGGTCAAGGAGGGCGAGGAGTCGGTGCGCATCGCGCGCCACCCGACCGGGTCGAACGCACCGATGATGCATTACGCGATGCCGCCGCCGGCCCTGCCTGCGGCGCCCGCTGCACCTGCCGCGGCCGCCCCCGCCGCCGCAGCCCCGTCGATCAAGGGCCATGCGGTGAAGTCGCCGATGGTCGGCACGTTCTACCGGGCGCCGTCGCCGGGCGCCAAGGCCTTCGTCGAGGTCGGCCAGACCGTCAAGCAAGGCCAGACGCTGTGCATCATCGAGGCGATGAAGATGCTGAACCAGATCGAGGCCGACGCCTCGGGCACGGTGAGCCAGGTCCTGGTCGAGAACGGCCAGGCCGTGCAGTTCGACCAGCCGCTGTTCGTGATCGAGACCTAGGTGTTCAACAAGATCCTGATCGCCAACCGCGGCGAGATCGCGCTGCGCATCCTGCGCACCTGCCGCGAACTCGGCATCAGGACCGTGGCGGTCCACTCCACGGCCGACCGCGAGCTCAAGCACGTGCTGCTCGCCGACGAGGCGGTCTGCATCGGCCCGCCGCCGGCGGGGCAGAGCTACCTGAACATGGCGGCCATCATCAGCGCCGCCGAGATCGCGCAGGCCGACGCCATCCACCCGGGTTACGGCTTCCTGTCGGAGAACGCCGACTTCGCCGAGAGCGTCGAGAAGAGCGGCTTCACCTTCATCGGCCCGCGCTCCGAGACCATCCGCCTGATGGGCGGCAAGACCACGGCCAAGGCCGCGATGATCGCCGCCGGCATGCCGTGCGTGCCGGGCTCCGTGGGCGTGCTGCCGGAAGACGAGGCCGAGTGCCACGCCATCGCCGCGAAAGTCGGCTACCCGGTGCTGATCAAGGCCGCCTCTGGCGGCGGCGGCCGCGGCATGCACGTGGTGCGCACCGAATCCGAGCTGATCCAGAAGATCCAGCTGGCGCGGGTCGAGGCGGCGGCGGCGTTCCGCGACGGCAGCGTGTTCCTGGAGAAGTACCTGGAGACGCCGCGCCACGTCGAGGTGCAGGTGCTGGCCGACAGCCACGGCAACGTCGTGCACCTGGGCGAGCGCGACTGCTCGATGCAACGGCGCAACCAGAAGGTGGTCGAGGAATCCCCGGCGCCGCACATCACCCAGGCCCAGCGCGACGAGATCGGCATGATCTGCGTCGACGCCTGCAAGCGCATCGGCTACCGCAGCGCCGGCACCATGGAGTTCCTCTACGACCAGGGCAAGTTCTACTTCATCGAGATGAACACCCGCATCCAGGTCGAGCATCCGGTGACCGAGCAGGTCACCGCGGTGGACCTGATCAAGGAGCAGATCCGCATCGCCGCCGGCGAGACGCTGACCCTGCAGCAGGACAAGCTCAAGCCGCGCGGCCACGCCATCGAGTGCCGCATCAACGCCGAGGACCCGCGCCGCTTCACGCCCTCGCCCGGCACGGTGCTGAAGTACCACTCACCCGGCGGCCTGGGCGTGCGCATCGACTCGCACCTGTACGCCGGCTACACCGTGCCGCCCAACTACGACTCGATGATCGCCAAGCTCATCATCCACGGCCCGACCCGCGAGGCGGCGATCGAGCGCATGCAGGTGGCGCTGTCCGAGATGATCATCGACGGCATCCGCACCAACATTCCGTTGCAGCGGCG
>JANNKD010000079.1:0-4441 GCA_031396115.1 Gammaproteobacteria bacterium | reverse complement strand
GCCGAGCGCATGCTGGGCTACACGGCCGCCGACGTGATGAACAAGATCACCCCGGCCGACATTTCCGACCCGCAGGAAGTCATCGCTCGCGCCGAAGCTCTCAGCCTGGAACTCGAAACCACGATCACGCCTGGCTTCGAGGCCCTGGTGTTCAAGGCCTCCCGCGGCATCGAGGATATCTACGAGCTGACCTACATTCGCAAGGATGGCAGCCGCTTCCCCGCGGTCGTGTCGGTCACGGCGCTGCGCGATGCACAAAACACCATCATTGGCTACCTGCTGATCGGCACCGACAACACCGCGCGCAAGCAGATTGAAGAAGAGCGCATGAAGCTCGACCAGCGGCTTCGAGACCAGCACTTCTACACCCGGTCGCTCCTCGAATCCAACATCGACGCCCTGATGACCACCGATCCGCGCGGCATCATCACCGACGTCAACAAGCAGATGGAAGCGCTGACCGGCTGTACGCGCGACGAACTGATCGGTGCGCCGTTCAAGGGCTATTTCACCGATCCGGAGCGAGCCGAGTCCGGAATCAAGCTGGTGCTGAGCAAAAAGAAAGTCACCGACTACGAGTTGACGGCGCGTGCCCGCGACGGCAAGCAAACGGTGGTGTCGTACAACGCCGCGACCTTCTACGACCGGGACCGCAGACTGCAGGGCGTGTTTGCCGCCGCTCGCGACGTGACCGAAAGCAAGCTCTTCGAGCAATCGTTGCAGGACGCCAACCGGCTCAAGAGCGAGTTCCTGGCCAACATGAGCCACGAGCTGCGCACGCCGCTCAACGCCATCATCGGGTTCTCCGAGCTGATGTTCGACGGCAAGCTCGGCGCGATGGCGGCCCCCCAAAAGGAATTCACCGGTGACATCCTGACCAGTTCGCAGCACCTGCTGCGCCTGATCAACGACGTGCTGGACCTGGCCAAGGTCGAATCCGGCAAGATGGAATTCCACCCGGAGCTCGTGGAACTGCCCAAGCTGGTCAACGAGGTGCGGGACGTAGTCCGCACCCTGATTGCCAAGCACAAGATGAACGTGTCGATCGAGATCGACCCCGGCCTCGACGGCCTGGTGCTCGATCCCGGCAAGCTCAAGCAGGTTCTGTACAACTACCTGTCCAACGCCATCAAGTTCACCGGCGACGAGGGGACCGTCACGGTCCGCGCGCGGCCGGAGGGCCCGGCGCATTTCCGCCTGGAACTGGAGGACAACGGCATCGGCATAAAGCCCGAGGACATGGGCCGGTTGTTCATCGAGTTTCAGCAGATCGACGCGAGTATCGCCAAGAAGTACCAGGGTACCGGCTTGGGCCTGGCCCTGACCCGGCGCATCGTCGAGGCGCAGGGCGGCCACGTGGGCGTGGTCAGCGAACCCGGCACGGGCAGCACTTTTTATGCGGTGCTGCCGCGCCAGCCCCAGCCCATCGCCGGCAATGGACCGACGCCGACTTCAGCGCGCTTCCAGGCCAAGGAAGAGCTGGCCGAGCCGACCTCATGACCGCCGATACCGTCCTGATCGTGGATGACAACGCCACCAACCTGAAGCTCGCGCGCGTGGTGCTGACCACCGCCGGCTACGACGCCCGCACCGCGGTTGATGCCGCCTCGGCGCTGGAGACGCTCAAGACCTTCAAGCCGCAGGTGATCCTGATGGACATCCAGATGCCGGGAATGGACGGGCTGACGCTCACGCGCCGGCTCAAAAGCGATCCCGCCACCCGCGACATCGTCGTGATCGCGCTCACCGCCTACGCCATGAAGGGCGATGACGAGAAGGCCCTGGCCAGCGGCTGCGCCGGTTACATCACCAAGCCGATCAATACACGCCGGCTGCCCGGGCAGATTGCCGAAATCCTGCAGGGCAAGGTCCCGGCGCCGGTCTCGCCGCCATGAACATCCTGATTGCTGACGACCAGCCGGCCAACCTGAAGCTGCTGCGCGCGCAACTGGTGACGCAGGGGCATGCGGTGCTGGACGCGGCCAACGGGGTCGAAGCCCTGGCCATTCTTGAACGTAGTCCGGTGGACGCCATCATTTCGGACATCCTGATGCCGGTGATGGACGGCTACCGCCTGTGCTACGAGGTGCGCCACAGTGAACGGCTGCGCCATATCCCGTTCATCTTTTACTCGGCCATCTACACCTCGGAGGCCGACGTGAAGTTCTGCCTGGATCTGGGCGGGGACAAGTACCTCAGGAAGCCGGCTTCGCCCGAAGTGATCCAGGGCGCGCTGCAGGGCGTTCTGCGTACCGCCCGGAATGCTCCACCGGGCCGCGTCCTGCTGGACGAGTTCGCGATGCTGAAGGAGTACAGCGAGCGCCTGGTGCACAAGCTCGAAGAGCAAAGCAACGAACTGGACATGACGCTGGCGCGCCTGCTGGCGAGCGAGTCCGAACGCAAGCAGAGCGAACGGCACGTCAGGCTGCTGGTCGAGCACAGTCCTGTGGCGATTGCCATGCTCGATCGCGAGATGCGCTATCTGGTGGTCAGCCGCCGCTGGCTTGCCGACTACAAACTTGGCACGCAAGACGTCATTGGCCGCGGCCACTACGAGCTCTTTCCCGAGATGTCCGAGCGCTGGAAAGACATCCATCGCCGCTGCCTTGCCGGCGCTACGGAGCAGTGCTCCGAGGACATCTTTCCGCGTGCGGATGGATCCACGGATTGGATCCGGTGGGAGGTGCGCCCCTGGCACGACGCGCAGGACGCGGTCGGCGGCCTCATCATTTTTTCCGAGGTCATCACGGAGCGCAAGCAAACCGAGGAAGCCAAGGCGAAGCACACGCAGGAGCTCGAAACGTTTCATCGCCTCAGCGTCGGCCGCGAGTTGCGCATGATCGAGTTGAAGGAGCAGGTCAACGCCTTGTCGATACGGACGGGACACGCGCCCCCCTACGATCTGCCGCCGGTCAGCCATGAACCAATCTCCTGACCCTCCACGCCGGGGGTTGTCGGCGCTCAAGCTCAGCCTGGCCGCGATGCTGGTGCTGTTGCTGGTGGTGTGGCTGGGCGTGCAGGTACAACGCGAGCATCACTGGGCCGAGACGCGGCTGGCGACGCTGACCCGGATGGAACTGGCCGGCGAGGAAATTGTCCGCCTCGATGAGGTCTTCACCCACGCGGCACGCCTGGCAGTGGCCCGCGGCGCCCTGGACCCGCAGGCTCCCTCGCGCCAGTTCGAGCCGCGACTGGATCAGCAACTGCAGGAAGTCCTGCGCATGGAGCCGCTCGGCGTTGCTGCCGTAATGACTGCCAACGGCGCGCTCGCCGCCATGGAGGATCGCGCCTTCGAACTGCTGCGGCAGGGAGAAAAAGCCGAGGCGCAACGTCTGCTGTCGAGCGGCGAATATGCGGCCCAGAAGGAGATGTACGCCAAGGGCGTGGCGGCGCTCTACCGTAACCTGAGCCACGACCGGGCTCTGGCACGCGTGGAAGCGCGGACCGTCATGCGCGAAATCGTCGCTCAATCGATTCTGATGTCGGCGTTGCTGCTGCTCGGAGTGTGGTGGGCGGTGCTGGTCGAGCGCCGATGGCGTGCGGCCGTCGAGAAAAACAACAGGCATTTGAGGCAAAAGGCAGCCGAGTTGGGAGAGTTGAACAATCAGCTCGACCGGAAGGTCAGCGAGCGCACCAAGGATGTCAATGAGTCGGCGCTCGCCTCGCTGAACATGATGCAGGATGCCGTGGCGGCAAGAACCGCTCTCGAGGTGACCAACAAGCGGCTGCAGGCCGCCAACCGCTCCCTGCGCGCGCTCAGTGAAAGCAGCCAGGCCATGGCGAAGGCGCCGGACCAACAGGCGCTGTTGGACCGCGTCTGCGAAATCCTGGTGACCACCGGGGAATACCGGCTGGCCTGGGTCGGCTACGCGATGGACGATGAGGCGCACAGCGTGCGGCCGGTGGCGCGCGCCGGCGCTGGCGCCGATTATCCGGATTCCATCAGCGTGTCCTGGGCGGACACCGAGCAGGGAAGGGGGCCGACGGGTACCGCCATCCGCACCGGCCGGCCGGCCGTCTGCAGGACGATGGCGTGCGATCCGCAGTTCGCGCCATGGCGCGATCAGGCCTCCCAGCACGGATACCTCTCCTCGATGGCGCTGCCACTGCGCGACGGGGAACGTGTGTTCGGAGCCCTGAGCATCTATGCGGCCGATGCCGGCGCTTTTGACGTCGACGAACAGCGTCTCCTCGAACAGCTCGCGTCGGACCTGGCGTATGGGATCGCCAGCTGGCGGACCCAGAGTGCACGGCGTGAGGCGGAAGAGAGGCTGCGGCTGACCGAGAGCAAGTATGCCGGGCTGTTCGAGGTGACCCGTGACGCCCTCACGACAATCGATCCTCCGGATTGGGGATTCAGCGCCGGAAATCCAGCCGCCGTGAAGCTGTTCGGGGCGGCATCGGAAAAGCACCTCCTTTCCCTTAACCCCTGGGATGTGTC
>JANNKD010000054.1:0-1973 GCA_031396115.1 Gammaproteobacteria bacterium | reverse complement strand
CGGCGTGGCGCACGAGGTGCGCACGCCGCTGGGCGTGCTGCGCAGCTCGGCGCAGATCCTCGAACGCACGCTGCAAGTGCGCGACGACGATTCGCGCGAGCTGCTGCGCATGCTGCGCGACGAGGTGGACCGCATCGAACGGGTGGTGTCGTCACTGCTGAACCTGGGCCGCCCACGCGAGAAATGCATCGAGTCGGCGCCGCTGGGCCCGCTGCTGGCGCGGGCGGTGGCCTTCGTCGAGCCGCAGGCGCGCGAGAAACAGATCGCGCTCGCCCTGCTGCCGGTCGGGCGCGACGCGCCGGTCGCCTGCGACCCGGAGCTGGTCTACCAGGTCGTGCTGAACCTGCTGGTCAACGCGATGCAGATCCTTTCCGCCGGGGGCCGCATCGAGGTTCGCCTGCTGGCGCCCGCCGCGGGCCAGGCCGGGTTCGAGGTGCGCGACGACGGGCCCGGCATGAGCGAGGAGGTGCGCGCGCGCATCTTCGAGCCGTACTTCACGCGCCGCGAGGGCGGCACCGGGCTGGGCCTGACCTTCGTCCAGCGCGTGGTGCAGGAGCACCGCGGCCGCGTGACGGTGGACAGCGCGCCGGGACTCGGCACCGCGTTCCGTATCTGGCTGCCCCTGGGAGAAGACCTGCCATGAAGCGCCTCCTGATCGTCGACGACGACGCCAAGCAGCGGCGCGTGCTGCAGATCCTCGCGCGCAAGATCGGGCTCGACGGGGTGGCCGCCGAAGGCGCCGACGCGGCCCTCGCCCTGTTCCGCGAGCAGCGCTGCGACGTGGTCGTCACCGACCTGCAGATGCCGGGCCGCGACGGCCTCGCCTTCCTGCGCGAGCTGCGCGCCGTGGACGCCGACGTGCCGGTGATCGTGCTGACCGGCCACGGCACCGTCGCCACCGCCGTCGAGGCCATGAAGCTCGGCGCCGTCGATTACCTGCAGAAGCCGTTTGACGTGGATGCGCTGGAGATCGTGGTGCGCCGCGCGCTCGACCATTCGCGCTCGCGCCTCGAGAACCGCTTCCTGCGCGAACAGGCGGCGACCGACAACGGCTTCGGCCAGCTGATCGGAGCCGCACCGGCGATGCAGCCGGTGTTCGACACGCTGCGCCAGGTCGCGCCGACGCGGAGCACCGTGCTGATCACCGGCGAGACCGGCACCGGCAAGGAACTTGCGGCGCGCGCGATCCACAACCTTTCGCCGCGCAAGGACAAACTCTTTGTGCCGCTGAACTGCTCGGCCATCCCCGGCGAGCTGCTCGAGAGCGAGCTGTTCGGCCATACGCGCGGCGCCTTCACCGGCGCGACCGGCGACCGCATCGGCAAGTTCCAGGCGGCCGACGAAGGCACCCTGCTGCTCGACGAGATCGGCGACCTGGACCTGCGCCTGCAGGCCAAGCTGCTGCGCGTGCTGCAGGAAGGCGTGATCGAGCCGCTCGGCGGCAACCGGCGCATCGCCGTGGACGTGCGCGTGATCTCCGCCACGCATTGCGACCTGCGCCAACTGGTCAAGGACGGCAAGTTCCGAGAGGACCTGTACTACCGCCTCAACGTGCTCGAGGTGAAGCTGCCGCCGCTGCGCGAGCGGCGCGAGGACATCCCGGCGCTGGCCGGCGCGTTCCTGTCGCAGTTCGCGCGCGACCTCGGCAAGCCGGCGCTGGCGCTGTCGCCGGACGCGGTGGCCGTGCTGCAGGCCTACGGCTGGCCGGGCAACGTGCGCGAGTTGCGCAACCTGATGGAGCGCGCCGCCGTGCTCGGCGCCGACGGCACCGTTGGCGCGGCGCGCGTGCACTCGTTCCTGCCGGCCGACGTGGCACCGGCGCCCAACGGACTGGGTCTCGATCCGGCGCTCGACGAGCTCGAGCGCCGCATGATCCTCGACGCGCTGGTCGCCAGCTCCGACAACAAGCACAAGGCCGCCGAGTTGCTCGGCATCGGCGAGCGCACGCTCTGGACCAAGCTCAAGAAGCACGG
>JANNKD010000038.1:0-2075 GCA_031396115.1 Gammaproteobacteria bacterium | reverse complement strand
GCGGTGGAGGAGAGCAACAAGGCCAATGCGGCGCTGGTGGCCGTGGCGCCACTGATGCTGGTCACCATCCTGCTGATCCTGATGCTCCAGCTGCAGAGCTTCTCCGTGATGACGATGGTGTTCCTGACTGCGCCGCTGGGCCTGATTGGCGTGGTCGCGGCCCTGCTTGTATTCCAGGCGCCGCTGGGCTTCGTTGCCATCCTCGGCATCATCGCCCTCTCCGGGATGATCATGCGCAACGCGGTGATCCTGATCGACCAGGTGCAGGCCGAGACTGCCAACGGCCGCGACCCCTGGAGTGCGGTCGTCACGGCAGCAGTGCAACGCGCCCGCCCGGTCGTGCTGACGGCGGCGGCGACCGTGTTGGCGATGGTCCCGCTGACCCATAGCGTGTTCTGGGGCCCGATGGCGATCGCCATCATGGGTGGCTTGACCGTCGCAACGGCGCTGACCATCTTCTTCGTGCCGGCGCTGTATGCGGCATGGTTCCGCATCGTCCCGCAGCCCGAGACGCCGCCGGATCGCACCGCGCAAGCTGCGCTGCTCGCGCAGTGATGCCGGGGATCCCATCATGCGTGCGAAATCCCTGGGACCCGTGTTGCTCGGATTGTGGACAGCGGTCGGCGTCACGCCCGCCGCTGCCCGCGACGACGGCGCGCTGACATTCACCCTGGAGAATGACGCCTTCACCGGTTCGGACAACAACTATACGAACGGTCTGGGCGTCACCTGGGCGTCGGCCGCCGTAGGCGCCGGTGACGACGATTTCGTCGGCCGGTGGGGTTCGATTCTGGTCCTTCCTGCCCTTCGTTGCGGATGACGATCACACGACCTACGCCGCGTGGTCCGTGGCGCAGGAAATGAACACTCCGGACGACATCAGCGTGCCAAACCCGGGGGCCACCGACCAGCCCTACTCGGGGGTCCTGTACGTGGACAGCATCCTGTATGCGCGAAAGCGGGAGTGGACGCACGCCTGGCAACTCAAGCTTGGCGTCGTCGGACCGCTATCGCAGGCCGACGACACGCAGCGGGAGTTCCACGAGCTCGTCGGAGTTGACGAGCCGCAGGGTTGGCACACGCAGCTTCCGAACGAGCCCGTCGTCAACGTGAGCTACACGGCTGCGCATCTCGCCGCAGCGGGCCGCACGGGCGAGTCGGCCGAATGGAGAGTGGTGCCCATGGCAACGGCGGGCGTCGGCAACTACTTCACCGGCGCCGGAGTCGGCGTGTACGGGGAGTTCGGCTGGAATCTGGTGGATGCCCTCGGCATTACCGCCTTGCGTTCAGGACTGAACGCCGCGTCGACGGTGGGCGCCGGGCCGGTGGAGGGTTGGTCCCTCTCGTTCTTCGGCGGCACTGGCGGCTACGGTGTGGCTCGCTACCTGCCCCTGGACGGCACACTGTTTCGCAATAGCCGTTCGGTCGACTCCGAGCCGTTCATCGCCATGGCCTCCGTCGGCTTCTCGCTGCGTCGGGATGGCTTCGCCCTGAGCCTGGCGCACTCCCGTTTCAGCGACACCTTCGAGACCCAGAGGCACCGAATGGACTTCGGCACGATGGGCGTGTCGTGGATTTTTTAACAGCGGCGGGTGCTCGCCGCGCGATCTGGCTTCTGGCCTGTGCGGGAGCGCTGTCGGCCTGCGCACCCCTGCCCCGGCTCGATTCAGTACCGAACGACGGGCGCGATGCCGCTGTCGTGGCCGGCATCCCGAACGCGCGGTTCTACTTCGATGGCGATCTCCAGCCTTTCGTGCACGAGGTCCGTCAGCTGCTCGCGCATCAGGCGGCGACGGCGCGCACCGAGGGCAGGCCCAGCGACCCGCTGCCGCCCGCCCACGTGCTCGCCATCTCCGGAGGCGGCGATAACGGCGCCTTCGGCGCCGGCCTCCTCGCCGGCTGGACCGCGTCAGGGAGCCGGCCTGAGTTCATGCTGGTGACCGGCGTGAGCGCGGGCGCGCTGATTGCGCCCTTCGCCTTCGCCGGCCCGCAGTACGACGACATCATTGTCAAGGTCGCCACTTCGCTGCGTCCCCGCCAGGTATTCCGCCCGCGGAATACGCTCATGGGGCTGC
>JANNKD010000324.1:0-1742 GCA_031396115.1 Gammaproteobacteria bacterium | reverse complement strand
AGCAGCGACTGTAGGGATTCCATGGGGAACGAGATCCTTCGCTTCGCTCAGGATGACACGGGCGATCGCCCGAGCACTTCGGCGTTGTGTTGCCCAAGGACGGGGCTCGGGCCGGTGGCGATGGCCGGCTCGCTGAAGCGGATCGGCAGCGCAAAGGCCGGCTGACCGCCGTCGTCCACGATCATGTCGCGCGCGCGCAACTGCGCGTTGTCGAGCGCCTCTTCCAGCGTCAGCACCGGCGTGACGCACGCATCCTGCTCCGCGAGCAGCCTGACCCACGCATCGCGCGGACGCGTACGGAACAGCGCGGTCAGCGCCAGGCGCAGCGGCGCGAGGTAGCGGCGCGCCCTGGCCGGATTGCGCAGCTTGTCGCCGAGCGTGCCGAAAGCGTTGGTTGACGACTTCGGCGCGGCCCCGTCCGGCTTACGCGCGCCAAGGACTTTCTCGAACGCCTTGCGCAGCAGCGCCGGCGCGGTACCCCACACCGTCTGGCCGAGCCGCTTGAAGAACTTCGGCTCCAGCGCGCCGACGGCGAGGTACTTGCCGTCGCGGCACTTGTACACCGTGTAGTTCGGCAGCGCGCCGGAAAGAATGTCGGCGCCGCGCGGGAAGCTCTTGCCGTGTTCGCGCAGCGAAGCCAGCGCGATGACCTGCAGCGCGGCGGAGCCGTCGGTCATGCTGACGTCGACCAAGCTGCCGGCGCCGCTGGCGCGCGCGCCATGCAGCGCGGCGAGGATGCCGATCACGCAGGTCAGGCCGCCGCCGGCAAGGTCCGCCACCTGCAGGTTGACCTGCGCCGGCGCGCCGCCGGCGTTGCCGAACTGGTCCAGCACGCCGGCGATGGCGAGGTAATTGAGGTCGTGGCCGGCCCAGTCGCGGTATGGCCCGGTCTGGCCGTACCCGGTCAGCGCCGCGTACACCAGCCTCGGGTTGAGCTTTTTCAGCACGTCGTAGCCGCAGCCGAGCCGGTCCATCACGCCGGGCCGGAACGACTCGAGCACGACGTCGGCGCCGGCCACGAGTTGCTTGAACGCAGCGACGTCTTCGGCGCGGCGCAGGTCCAGCGTGACGGATTTCTTGCCGCGATTGACCTGCGCAAACAGCTCACGCGATTCGCGCGCGTAGTCACCGCCTTCCGGCTCCTCGATCTTGATGACCTCGGCGCCGAGTTGCGCGAGGTACAGCGAGCAGAACGGGCCCGGCAGCAGCCGCGACAGGTCCAGCACGCGCACGCCCGAGAGCAAAGTGTTTTACATGCAGCGCGCAGATTACCTAGTCCCGTGGGAGCGGCCCATGGCCGCGACGGTCGCGGGCATGGCCCGCTCCCACAAGGTAGAGTCTCCCGCCATGAGTACCGCCGCCCCGGTCACCGTCGTTACCGCAGCGCCGCGCTGGGCGCACGCGATGCGCCGCTTCAACCACTGGCTCATGTTCGACATCGGCGGCGGCCCGCGACCGCTCAAGCTGGCCTGGGTGATCAACTTCCAGAAGGCCGGCTGCTTCCCGTTCTTCGCCTTCCTCATGTGGTATTACGCCGACCGCACACCGTGGGCCACCTCGCCGGCCGCCTGGACCTACCTCGCCCTGCACGGCTCCTATGGCCTGGTGTGGCTGCTCAAGGACATGGTGTTCCCCGATCCCAGCTGGCAGGGCCGCGCCACGCTCGGCGGCTGCCTGTACACGGGCGCAGGTCTCGCCGCGTACTGGGCCATCGGCTGGGTGCTGATCTCCGGCGTGTCGAA
>JANNKD010000316.1:0-2446 GCA_031396115.1 Gammaproteobacteria bacterium | reverse complement strand
GCGATTAGCTCGCTCGAGACGACGGTGCTCCTGAGTGTCGAGGAAACGCTGGAGGCGCTACGCAAAGCGGAGCACGTGAAGTACCGAGTGCCGGGCGCCTAGCAGCCGGCAATCCGCAAGGACTCGTTTTGGAAGATCGTCGACGAACCGTCGCGGCGGATGGCCTCCTGGTGTTAGACGTGGCGCCGGCTTGATGGCGACGCCATTGTCGGGATCCTCAACCCGATCATCGAGGCGCGCGGCGCGCGTGCAGCCGGTGGACGCGCTGCGGCACGGCTGACAGCGGCGATTACAGTCCTGCCACCACGGCGCAAGAAGTGGCTGCGCCGCTGCTGACAGTCCCCCGAGGTGGGCGCGATTGTGGCGGCAGCCGTTGTGCAGATCGGAATCGGTATGGCACTCCGGGCGCGTGCGGTTTCCGTGACCATCGGTGTCGGATTGGTGGCCACGGCCGTCACCCTGTCGGCCCAGGCGCCTCACGAGACCAGTGTGTACGCGCTGGTTGACGTTGGGCGTGTGACGGTCCCGGGTTCCTGTTCCTGCGTCGCGTCGCCGTTCACCGTGATGTATCCGCCAGGCCGGGGACCGAGCAGCGGCGCCGCGGCGCCCCACGGAGGCACGGCACCCTCGATCAACGACAACCACGTCGCCGAGGATCGCGCGTCGTTCTCGTCCCGCAGCCAGGACGGGCTGGACGGCAACCCGCATGCGAGTATCGGGATGGCCATGCATCTCGGCCTCGAGTCGGCGATGGCGGGCACGAACCTGCGAACCGAGGAAGAGGCCGCACGCTGGCTGCACCTCGCCGCCGCACAGGAACATCCGGACGCGTTCCGGCTGCTCGGCTTCCGCTACGCTCACGGCCGCGGCGTGACGCAAGATGACGCCGCCGCAGCCTACTGGTTTCACCAGGGGGCCACGCACGATGATCCGATCTCGATGACGGCACTCGGACTGCGCTACGCCGCCGGCCGCGGCGTACCTCAGGATTGGATCGCTGCCGTCCGCTGGTGGACGCGGGCCGAGGCGCGCGCGCCTCTGGCCTCGCGATTCCTCGGCGATTCCTCGGCGATGCTTATGCGTGCGGTCTCGGCGCGGCAGCCGACCCCACGCGCGCCGCGGCTGCGTATAAGGCCGCCGTGGACCGCGGTGAGGTGACCAGCAGCACTCGACTCGGGCAGCTGCATGTGAAGCGCTGCGTCGACGGATCTGACGAAGAAGCGGTCAAGGCGTTCGAGCACGCGGCGGATCAGGGAGATCCCGAGGCGCAGGTGGCCTTGAGCGATCTCGTGCGGCAGGGCCGGGGCACCGACCCCAACCCCTACAGTGCCTACACCTGGGCGAGGCTGGCCGAGTTGCGGCTGCCTGAGGGCGAACTGAAAACGCTCGCCGCAGCGCGCGTCAAGAGTGCCGTGCGCCTCATGAACCCCGAAGCCCTTCCCGCCCAGGAGGCCCTGGTGCAGAGCATGCTCGCGCAGTCGGCAACACCCCCGCGATAAACAGCGGTCGTGGACGACAAGACCTGTGTAGAATCCGCAGCCTTGACGACCCGCGTCGTTGAGACCGATCGGAACGGTCGAGAAGTTTGCCATCGGATCATCCATCAGGCTCGAGGACATCGCGAATGCGGGATGCCGGGGAGCGACCAGGTCACCAGCCCCCCCACACGGCTGCAGCCGACGGCTGCGTTTGAAATCCTTGGTGCCGCCGGCGGCTGAAACGTGGAGGTTCTGCAGACAGATGGAAGGTCCTCCGCGCAATGGGGAATACGTCACAATAGGTTCCGGCCCGATTGGCGCTACTGGGCACGATCTACCCTTCGCGTGAACGGCGTTCCCGCGGCGAGCGACAGACGAACGCTGTCTTCCCCGTAAGTCATTGCACCGGGCCTCCGGCCCGCTGGCGTGAAAACTGCTGTGTCACGGCCGCATGTACCGATGCATCGAGTTCGCCGGGTTTGCGGCGGCGCAAGTGGTGTGCTGCCTCTTCGATCGACAGCCGTTCGTGCCGCTCGCGTTCACTCATCGTGCGCCCGACCGGAAGACCGTCAGCGTCCTCGCCGGTGGGAGCCCCGAGTTGCTCGCCGCGCGCGCGCAGCAGTGGCTCGAGGCGAATCCTGACAATGCCGATGACGCGGTCGTGGCGACCGACGGCTACGTCACGCTGCCGCCGGATCCGCGCAGGGACGCGATCATTCTCGACATCCGCGGTTACCGCGAGCGGGCGTTCCAGATCCGGATGGCAGTGCCGTACCGCCCGCATCACGACCCGAAGGGCTTCGCCGTCCATCGACCCAAGTTCATCGTCGCCACGCTTGAACCGCGGGACGGCCCGGCGCTTCAGGACGCGTTCTTCCGCGGCGTGTTCTCGCACGATGATGGCGGCCGCATCTGGCAGGAGTGCTCGGACCAGAGCTGGTGAACGTATGTCCCGCAACTACATCGAT
>JANNKD010000293.1:0-50020 GCA_031396115.1 Gammaproteobacteria bacterium | reverse complement strand
TCGCACCTGTGCGAGCGGTTGCTCGGCGAAGGCCACGACGTGTTGTGCGTGGACAATTTCTTCACCGGCACGCGCGGCAACGTCGCCAAGCTGCTCGACAACCCGCGTTTCGAGCTGATGCGCCACGACGTGACGTTCCCGCTGTACGTCGAGGCCGACCAGATCTACAACCTCGCCTGCCCCGCCTCGCCGGTGCATTACCAGTTCGACCCGGTGCAGACCACCAAGACCTCGGTGCACGGCGCCATCAACATGCTCGGGCTGGCCAAGCGCCTGCGCTGCCGGATCCTGCAGGCCTCGACTTCCGAGGTGTACGGCGACCCCGAGGTGCATCCGCAGCCCGAGAGCTACTGGGGACGCGTGAATCCCATCGGCATCCGCTCCTGCTACGACGAGGGCAAGCGCTGCGCCGAAACGCTGTTCTTCGATTACCACCGCCAGCACAAGCTGGCGATCAAGGTGGCGCGCATCTTCAACACCTACGGGCCCAACATGCACCCCAACGACGGGCGCGTGGTGAGCAACTTCATCGTGCAGGCGCTGCAGGGCAAGCCGATCACGATCTACGGCGACGGGCAGCAGACCCGCTCGTTCTGCTACGTCTCGGACCTGGTGGATGGCCTCGTGCGACTGATGAACAGCAAGCCCGGCGTGACCGGGCCGATCAACCTCGGCAATCCGGGCGAGTTCACCATCCGCGAGCTGGCTGAATTGGTGATCGAGCTGATTGGATCGAAGTCGAAACTGGTCAGGAAACCCCTGCCCGAAGATGACCCCAAGCAGCGCCAGCCGGACATCGCGAAGGCGAAGAAGGTGTTGGGGTGGCAGCCGAAGGTAAAGCTGAGGGATGGCCTGAAAAAATCGATCCCGTATTTCGAGAGATTGATCAGCGCTTCCACTTGATGTTGCAGCCCACGCTCGGCTTCTGCTCCGGGCCGATGGGCTTGCCCGCCAGCAACGCATCCATCGCCGCGCGCAGATCCTTGCCCGTCACCGGCACGCCACTGCCCGGCCGCGAATCGTCGAGCTGGCCGCGATACACACACGCGAGCTGGGAATCGAACAGGAATAAATCCGGCGTGCACGCCGCCTGGTAGGCCTTGGCCACGGCCTGCGATTCGTCGTAGAGGTACGGGAACGGATAGCCGAGCTGCCAGGCCACCGTATGCATCTTGCCCGGCGCATCCTCGGGATGGCTGGCCACATCGTTCGACGAGATCGCGACGAAGCCGATCCCGCGGGGCTGGTAATCCTTCGCCACGCGCACCAGTTCGGCGTTGACGTGCTTCACGTACGGGCAGTGGTTGCAGATGAACATCACCACGGTGCCCGTGGCGCCCTTGAGCGCGTCGAGGGACAGCGCTTTGCCGCTGACGGTATCGGGCAGCGTGAAGGCCGGTGCGCGGGTGCCGAGCGGCAGCATGGTCGAGGGGGTCAGTGCCATGCGGACAGCTTAATGCAGGCCGAAGAACTTCCCGATGCGGCCGAACTTCGAGGGGGCCGGGCGCTGCGCGGCCGCGGGCGCGACCGGCGCGGGCACGCTGGCCGTGAGCTCGCGGAACTTGTCGGCGAAGCCGCCCGTGCCGATCAGCCCCATCGCCTGCCCGAACGGCACCGCCTGGCTGAAGTAGAAGCCCTGCACGTAGCGGCAGCCGAGGTCGTGCAGGCGGCGCACTTCGCGCGCCTGGCTCGCACCTTCGGCCACCAGCGTCAGGCCGAGGCTGTGGCCGAGCGCGATGATCGCGTTGATGATCTTCTCGCCACCGCTGGCGGCGATGCCGCGCACGAACTCGCGGTCCACCTTGAGCACCGACACCGGCAGCTCGTGCAGGCGGCTGAGCGACGAATAGCCGGTGCCGAAGTCGTCGACCGCGATGCCGACGCCCAGGCCGCGCAGGCGCTGCAGCGTGCCGCGCAGCGGGCCGATCATGGCCACCCGCTCGAGCACCTCGATGCGCAGGCTGGTCGGCTCGAGCCCGTTGCGCGCCAGCAGCGCGCCGACGCGCTCGATGAACCCCGGGTCGCGCAGGCACGGCTCGACCATGTTGACGCTCATGCTCAGGCGCCGGTCACGCGTCGCTTCCTGGAACCGTGCCAGGTCGGTGCAGGCCTGCTCCATGACGAAGGTGTCGATCTGTCGCGCGATGCCGATCTGCTCGGCCAGCTCGATGAAGGCGCCCGGCAGCAGCAGCCCGCGCTCCGGGTGTTGCCAGCGCACCAGCGCCTCGAACCCGACCACGCGGCGCTCCACCAGGTCCATCACCGGCTGGTAGTGCACGCGGAACTCGTTCTGCTCAAGCGCGCGGTGCATCTCCGATTCCAGGCGCGTGCGCTGCAGGCCGCGGTCGGTGCGCGTGACGAAGTGCGTGTTGCCGCCGCCGGCCTGCTTGACGTGGTACATCGCCATGCCGGCGTCGCGCAGCGCCTCGGCGCCGTTGGCGTAGGTCCAGGTGCTCTCGGCCACGCCGACGCTGCACGACAGGTGCAGGTCGTGGTCGAGCAGGTTCAGCGGCGCCTTCACGGCTTCCATCAGGCGCGCCACGAACTGGTGGATCTCCTCGGTGCCGGTGGTCTCGAGCAGGATGCCGAACTCGTCGCCGCCGATGCGGGCGACCACGTCCTGCGCGCGGCTGGCGCGGCGCAGGCGCTTGGCTACTTCCGCCAGCACCTGGTCGCCGGCCGAATAGCCGAGGTCCTCGTTGACGACGTTGAGGCGGTCGATGCCGACGAAGCACACCGCGAAGTCGTAGTCCTTGGTTTCCGCGGCGCGCTTGACCGCGTTGTCGAGCAACTCCAGGAACATGGCGCGGCCCGGCAGGCCGGTCAGCGAGTCGCGCAGCCCCTCGGTCCAGCGCTGCTGCTGGATGCGCTTCTGGTCGGTCACGTCGCGCAGCAGGCAGACGAAGGCGACGTTGCGGCCGCGGCGGTCGCGCACCGCGGTGGCGGTCATGGCGAGGTCGCGCACCGGCGCGGGGCGCGGGCCCGACTGGAACAGGAACTCCTTCTCGGCCTCGCGGCCTTCGGTGCGCGACAGCTGCGTCAGCGACTCGGGCGACAGCGCATCGCCCATCAGCTCGCCGCCCGGCACGCCGGCCAGGTCCTTGCGGCCCAGCAGGGTGGTCGCCTCGGCGTTGCCAAAGCGGATCACGCCGTCGCGATCGAGCACCAGCAGCGCGCCACGCACCAGGCCCGCGATCTCGGTTGCGGCGAGTTCGGGCGTCACCTCGATCAGGCCATAGCGCAACGTGTTCCAGCCGGTCAGCAGAACGAAGACGCTGACCGGCACGAACGCGAACGGGTACACCGGTACGCCGCAATACAGCCCGAAGTCCACGAAGGCCAGGTAAAGGCTGGCCAGCGCGACGGCGAACCAGGCCACGCGCCGGCGCTCCAGCGTTGCGGCCTGCGTGGCGCGCAGCGCCCGCACGGTATCGACGGCGGTGGTCAGCATCAGCAGGCAGACCCAGGCCATGGTCAGGTAGCCGAGCGGGCCGTACTGCGGCTCGTGGCCCCAGGCGAACTTTGTGGCGTGCGAGAACACCAGCGGCGTGGCGAGCGTCAGGCCCGCGAACGCGCCGCCGGCGAGCCAGGCCAGGCGGATCTGCCAGGCGCGGCGCGCCTCCTGGCGCAGCATCATCGCGCTGTACTGGTACAGCACCGCCATGGACACCATCACCATGGCGTAGACGAAGCGCCACAGCGGCAGGATCAGCGCGGGATCGTCGAGCAGTCGCACCAGGCCGCGGCTCGCGGACCAGGCGCCGAACAGCAGCGCGAACGCCGCGAACAGGCGGCTGACCTTGCTGCCCCGCTCCCAGTACCAGACCCCCAGGCCGCTCGCGAGCACGATCGCGGCGGCACCGAAGTGCCACAGCGCCATGGGGTTGAAGTGGTAGCGCGCGGGGTCGAGCAGAGCGGCCAGCAGTTGCGGCTCGTTCAGCATGGGACTCCCCGACTTCCTCGCACTTTCGAGCCCAGATTCTGGGGCCGTGCCGCGGCGGCGGACATTAGACGAGCCTCGTACATCGACGTTGCGACTGACTGTGAGCCAGCGCACAAAAACGCTGCGAAAGCCCGCCATTCCAGATACAATATCCGCCTATCCGCATAAGCAGATATAAGGACTTTTTGCCGATGAGCGAGTACCTGTTCACCTCCGAATCCGTTTCCGAAGGCCACCCCGACAAGATCTGCGACCAGATCTCCGACGCGGTGCTCGACGCCATCCTGGCGCGCGACAAGCAGGCCCGCGTGGCGTGCGAAACGCTGGTCAAGACCGGCGTGGCGATCATCGCCGGCGAGGTCACCACCACGGCCTGGGTGGACCTCGAGGAAACGGTGCGCAAGGTGATCACCGGCATCGGCTACAACTCGTCGGAGGTCGGCTTCGACGGCCAGACCTGCGGCGTGCTCAACATCATCGGCAAGCAGTCGCCGAACATCGCGCAGGGCGTCGACCGCGGCAAGCCCGAGGACCAGGGCGCCGGCGACCAGGGCCTCATGTTCGGCTACGCCTGCAACGAGACCGACGTGCTGATGCCCGCGCCGATCACCTACGCTCACCGCCTGGTCGAGCGCCAGGCCGAGGTGCGCAAGGCCGGCCTGCTGCCGTGGCTGCGCCCGGACGCGAAGTCGCAGGTCACCATGCGCTACCAGGGCACCAAGCCGGTGGCGATCGACGCGGTGGTGCTGTCGACGCAGCACGATCCCGATGTGAAGTGGGACGACCTGCAGGAAGCGGTGCGCGAGCTGATCATCAAGCACGTGCTGCCCAAGGAGCTGCTCACCAAGCAGACCAAGTTCCACATCAACCCGACGGGCACCTTCATCATCGGCGGCCCGGTGGGCGACTGCGGCGTGACCGGCCGCAAGATCATCGTCGACTCCTACGGCGGCTACGCGCGCCACGGCGGCGGCGCGTTCTCCGGCAAGGACCCGTCCAAGGTGGACCGCTCGGCCGCGTACGCAGGCCGTTACGTGGCGAAGAACATCGTCGCCGCGGGCCTCGCCGACCAGTGCGAGGTGCAGATCTCCTACGCCATCGGCGTGGCGCACCCGACCTCGGTCATGGTCACGACCTTCGGCACCGGCAAGGTGCCCGACGCGAAAATCGAGCAGCTGGTGAGCAGGCATTTCGACCTGCGCCCGTACGCCATCACGCGGATGCTCGACCTGCTGCACCCGATGTACCAGCACACCGCCGCCTACGGCCACTTCGGTCGCGTCCCGGCCAAGGCCACCTACGAGTGGGAAGACTCGGCCAACGGCACCGGCAAGAAGACGAAGAAGAAGGAAACCTTCACGACGTTCACGTGGGAAAAAACCGACAAGGCCGCGGCGCTGCGCGCCGACGCCGGCCTCAAGGGCAAGAGCAAGGGCAAGGGGAAGTGACATGGCGAAGGTGACTCCGCTCAAGAAAGCAGCCACCGGCGACTTCAAGGTCAAGGACCTGTCGCTGGCCGGGTACGGCCGCAAGCGCATCAGGATGGCCGAGGAGGAAATGCCCGGCCTGATGTCGATTCGCGCCAGGTACGCGCCGGGCAAGCCGCTCAAGGGCGTGCGCGTCACCGGGTCGCTGCACATGACCAAGGAAACCGCGGTGCTGATCGAGACGCTCGGCCTGCTCGGCGCCTCGGTGCGCTGGGCCTCGTGCAACATCTTCTCGACCCAGGACGACGCCGCCGCCGCGATCGCGGTCACTGGCGTCCCGGTGTTCGCCTGGAAGGGCGAGACGCTCGAGGAGTACTGGGACCTCACGCTCGACGCCGTGACCCACGGCGACAGCCTCGGCCCGCAGTTGGTGGTGGACGACGGCGGCGACGTCACGCTGCTGATCCACAAGGGCTACGAGATGGAGCGGGGCGACAAGTGGGTCAACGCGCCCGCCAGCTCGCACGAGGAGCAGGTCATCAAGAACCTGCTCAAGCGCACCGCCCGGGAGCGCCCCGGCTTCTGGACCAAGGTCGCCAAGGGCTGGCGCGGCGTCTCCGAGGAGACCACCACCGGCGTGCATCGCCTCTACCAGCTGGCCGAGGCCGGCAAGCTGCTGGTGCCCGGCATCAACGTCAACGACTCGGTTACCAAGAGCAAGTTCGACAACCTGTACGGCTGCCGCGAGTCGCTGGCCGACGGCATCAAGCGCGCCACCGACCTGATGATCGCCGGCAAGGCCGCCGTGGTCTGCGGCTATGGCGACGTCGGCAAGGGCTCGGCGCACTCGCTGCGCGGCTTCGGCGCGCGCGTGATCGTCACCGAGATCGACCCGATCAACGCGCTGCAGGCGGCCATGGAAGGCTTCCAGGTGGCAACGCTCGAGGACGTGGTCGAGCAGGCCGACATCTTCATCACCGCCACCGGCAATCGCGACGTCATCACGCTCGAGCACATGAAGCGCATGAAGGATGGCGCGCTGGTCGGCAACATCGGCCACTTCGACAACGAGATCCAGGTCGACGCCCTCAACACCGACAAGGGCATCAAGCGCGACACCATCAAGCCGCAGCTGGACAAGTACACGTTCAAGGACGGCCACAGCCTGTACCTGCTGGCGGAAGGGCGCCTGCTGAACCTGGGCTGCGCGCACGGCCACCCGAGCTTCGTCATGAGCAACTCGTTCTCCAACCAGGTGCTGGCGCAGCTCGACCTGTGGGCGAACAAGGACCGCTACCAGAAGACGGTCTACCGCCTGCCGAAGAAGCTCGACGAGGAAGTCGCGCGCCTGCACCTGGACAAGATCGGCGTGAAGCTCACGCGCCTGACCGATCAGCAGGCGGCGTACCTTGGCGTCCCGGCGGACGGCCCGTACAAGGCCGACCACTACCGCTACTGATTTGGCCGCCCCCCTCTCCTTCTCCTTCGAGCTGTTCCCGCCGCGCACTCCCGAGGGCGCGGCCAAGCTGCCGGCCGTGGTCAAGAAGCTGGCCGCGGTGCAGCCGGCGTATTTCTCGGTCACCTACGGCGCCGGCGGCTCGGCCCAGGCAGGCACTTACGAGACGCTGGTGCGCGTGGTCGAGGAGACCGGCGTCGAGGTCGCACCGCACCTGACCTGCGTGGGCTCGACGCGCGCGCGCGTCGCCGAGTTGCTCGAGCGTTACCGCATCGCGGGCGTCAAGCGCATCGTCGCGCTGCGCGGCGACCTGCCGGCCACCGCGCGCGGGACCGAGGCGCCGGGCGAGTTCCGCTTCGGCAACGAGCTGGTCGAGTTCATCCGCAAGACCCATGACTCGCGGTTCCGCATCGAGGTGGCCTGCTATCCGGAGACCCATCCGCAGACGACGGACCCGGATGCGGACTTCGCCAACTTCGTGCGCAAGGCCAACGCCGGCGCGCACGCTGCGATCACGCAGTACTTCTACAACGCCGACGCCTACTTCGACTTCGTCGCGCGCAGCCGCAAGGCCGGCGTCACGATCCCGATCGTGCCGGGCATCATGCCGATCACGAACTTCGCGCAGCTGTCGCAATTTTCCGAGGCGTGCGGCGCCGAGATCCCGCGCTGGATCCGGCTGCGCCTCGAGCGCCTGGCCGGCGATCGCCCCGCCCTGCTCGACTTCGGCCTCGAGGTCGTCACGCGGCTGTGCGAGACGCTGCTCAGGGGCGGCGCCCCGGGCCTGCACTTCTACACGCTGAACCAGTCGGAGCCGGCGCTGCGGCTCTGGCGCAACCTTGGCCTGCCGGCGTAAGCGCCGCGTCACTGCGTTGACCGTCCGCCCCGGTCGCGCCATCCTCCGGGCGCGATGAATTCCCAGCCGCCGCGCATTCCGCCTTCCCTCGCCCCGCGCGACGAGCCGCTCGACCTGCTGCTCGACGGCGAGCCGGCGCCCGAACTCAAACCGCGGCCGCCGCGGCGCAACCTGTTCGTGCGCGTCCTGCTGTGGACGCTGCTGGTGCTGACGGTGCTGTTCTTCACCCCGCCGGCGGTGGTGCTGGCGCTGCGCTGGTGGGCGCCGCCGACCACGGCTTTCATGCTGCAGAGCCCGGTCGAGCCGGTGAAATACGAGTGGGTACCCGCCGCGCGCATTCCGCAGACGCTGCGCGACGGCGCGGTCGCGGCCGAAGACCAGAAGTTCTACGCGCACTGGGGCTTCGACTTCATGGCCATCGCCGAAGCGCTCGAGCACAACGAGACGAGCAAGCGCAAGCGCGGCGGCAGCACCATCAGCCAGCAGGTCGCCAAGAACCTGTTCCTGTGGCCCTCGCGCTCCTACGTGCGCAAGGGCCTGGAAGTCACCTTCACGCTGCTGATCGAGCTGTGCTGGCCCAAGGACCGCATCCTCGAGGTCTACCTCAACGTCGCCGAGTTCGGCCCCGGCGTGTTCGGCGTGCAGGCCGCCGCGCAGGAGTTCTTCGGCAAGAATGCCGAAGACCTGACGCCGCTGGAGACCTCGCGCCTGGTCGCCGTCCTGCCCAATCCACGCAAGTGGAGCGCCAAGCGGCCGGGGAAGTACGTGCAGACGCGGGTCGACTGGATCATGGCGCAGATCGGCCACGGGCCGCCGGCGCCGGAAGTGCCGGAGGGGTCGGAGTCCCTGCCGCCCGGGGAGATGCCGTTCGAGCCGGGAATGGACCTGGGAGTGGAGTCGTCCGAGTCGCTTGGCGGTGAGCCCGCGGCTGGCGAGCCGGCCCCGCTCTCGGACGAAGTGCAGCCCGTTCAGGAACCCGAAGCAGCGCCGTCCGCCGAGACCCCCGCTCCCGAGACCGCGTCGCCGACGCCCTGAGCGCGGCGGATTTTCTCGACCAGGTCGTGCCCCAGTACGCTCTGCACCTTGTTCCAGAGCATCGGGCTGCGCGTGCGCAACCGCGCCAGCGCCGCCGCCGGCCAGGCCATGTACTCGACGGTGCCGAGGGCGAAGGCGTCGGCCGTCGTGCGCTCGCCGGTCAGCAGGCTCATCTCGGCGACGAAACTGCCGGGGCCCAGGTGCGCCAGTTCGCGGCCGCCACTGCGCACGGCGACTTCACCCGACAGCAAGAAGTACAGCGCCTCGGGCATGGTGCCTTCGTGCACCAGTTGGGTGTCGCTCGTGCTGCCCCTGCGGCCCTCGCGCCACAGCCGCAGGAATTCCGGCGGCGCCAGCGCGGCGAAGTGCTTCTCGTAGGTCGGCACCAGCTCGGCCGGCAGCTCGACCGCGGCCCGCTCGCGCAGCAGGCGCGCAACCCAGTACACGTTGATGAGGACGAACAGCACGTTCCACCACACGTAGGGCATGAACTCGGGCCCGCGCAGGTAAGCGTAGGACGCCAGCACGCTCTGGGCGACGACGAGGATGCCGCGCAGCCACAGCACGTCCCGGGCCAGCAGCGCGAAGAGCTGCAGCAGGTAGCCGAAGTGGACCAGGTAGAGCGCGAACTCGTGCGACAGCGTCATCAACGCTTTCTGAGCAGCGTGAGCCCGTCCGCGATCGGGACCAGGCACAGGTCGACGCGCTGGTCGCGGCCGACGAACGTGTTGAAGGCGCGCAAGGCCTCGGTGTCGGCATCACGAACGCTGGGGTCCGCGACGCGGCCCGACCACAAGGTGTTGTCCACCGCGATCAGCCCGCCGGTGCGCAGCAGCCTGAGGCAGCGCTCGAAGTAGCCGAGGTAGGAGGTCTTGTCGGCGTCGATGAAGGCGAAATCGTAGGCGCCGGACTTGCCGGCTTCGATCTCGCGGTCCAGCGTCTGCAGCGCCGGCGCCAGCACCAGGCGGATCTTGTGGTCGACGCCGGCCTTCTTCCAGTAGCGGCGCGCCATCGCCGTCCATTCTTCGCTGACGTCGCAGGCCAGCACCTCGCCACCCTCCGGCAGCGCGCTCGCCACCGCCATCGAGCTGTAGCCGGTGAACACGCCGACCTCGATGCAGCGCCTGGCCTGCATGAGCCGCACCAGCATCGCCATCAGCTGGCCCTGCTCGGGCGCGATCTGCATGGCGGCCTGCGCCAGCTCGGCCGTCTCACGGCGCAACTCGGCAAACAGGGGCGGCTCGCGCAGCGCGACGCCGGCGTAGTACTGGGCGAGTTTTTCGGTCAACAGGAACGAGGCGCGCGACATTCGGGGAGAGCTTACTACGCTAGTTAGCCGCTTCTTTGCAGCGACGCTATGAGATTTGTCGGCTAACATCCGGTTCGCAAAGCAAAAGCGGCTCCCATGCACAGCGCCTGTGAAGAACCCTGTGGACAAGTGGGCCGCGCGCGAAAAACCTCGCTTCACAGCTTTTACTTTCCTCAGATGAGGTTATTTTGTAACCAGATGGAAATACGCCACGAACGCAAGCACTTGCAGGGGCTCTTGGGGGCATTTGCGGCCCTGGTGCAGTGCGGCGAGCGCTGGCCCGGCAACGGCCGGCAGGCGTGTGAGTAACCCGTTTCTTTGACTGACTACTTGGTAAGTCGCTGCCCGTGAGCATTTCGCGACCCTGCGTCCTCTTCCTCTCGGGGCACGACCCCGGAGGCGGCGCGGGCGTGCAGGCCGACCTGGAGACCGCGGCGGCGCTGGGTGGACACGGGTTGTCACTGATTACAGCCCATACGGTGCAGGACACGCGCGACGTCGCGGCAGTGCGGGCGACCGACCTGGCGCTGCTGCGCGAGCAGGCGGCGGTGCTGCTGGCCGACGTGCCGGTGCGGGCGCTCAAGGTCGGCCTGCTGGGCGCGCCCGAGCAGGTTCCCTTCATCGTCGAGCTGATCGAGCGCACCGGCGTGCCTGCGGTGCTGGATCCGGTGCTGCGTGCCGGCGGCGGCGCCGACCTGGCCTCCGGCGCGCTGATCGAAGCGCTGCGGCGCGCGCTGCCGCGCGTCGAGGTGTTGACGCCCAACGCGGCCGAGGCGCGGCGCCTGGCGCCCGAGGCCCGCGACCTCGACGGCGCCGGCGCCGCGCTGGTCGCGCTCGGCGCTCGCAACGTGCTCATCACCGGCGGCGACGAGTTCGAAGATGGAAAGGGCGAGGCCGTGGTCAACCGCTGGTACCGCCACGACGGCGCCCCGCGCGTTTTCTCGTGGCCGCGCCTGCCCGGGCCGTTTCATGGCGCCGGCTGCACCCTGGCTGCCGCCGTCGCCACCCTGCTCGCGCAAGGCAACACGGTCGGCGCGGCGCTGGCCGACGCCCAGGCCTTCACGCACCGCGCGCTCGAGCGCGCGTTCGCCGTCGGCCGCGGCCGGCGCATCCCGGGCCGCCTGCCGTGAGCCTGCGCGGCCTTTACGCCGTCACCTCGGCCACGCTGTGCCGGGCCCCCGGCCAGCTGACCCGGGCCGTCGACGCCGCGCTGGCCGGCGGCGCGCGGCTGATCCAGTACCGCGACAAGGCAAGCGGCGATGACCTCGCCCGCCGAGAGACGGCCAGAACGCTGCTCGACCTGTGCCGCGCGCGCGGTGCGCTGTTCATCGTCAACGACGACGTCGAACTGGCGCTGGCCATCGGCGCCGATGGCGTGCACCTCGGGGCGAGCGACCTGCCGCTGCACCAGGCGCGCCGGCGCCTTGGCGGGCTGGCCACCCTCGGCGTGAGTTGCGCCAACGTGCTCGAGCGCGCGGTCGTCGCGCAGGACGCGGGCGCGAGCTACGTGGCTTTCGGGCGCTTCTTTCCCTCCCGCACCAAGCCCGACGCGCCGCCGGCCGACCTCACGCTGCTGCGCCAGGCGCGTGCGCGGCTCCACATCCCCATTTGCGCGATTGGCGGCATCACCCCGGCCAACGCGGGCCCGCTCGTGGAAGCCGGCGCGGCGATGGTCGCGGCGGTCGAGGGCGTCTTCGGCGCCGCCGACGTCGAGGCCGCGGCGCGAGCCTACGCCCGGCTGTTCGACCGATAATGCGGCCATGACCCGATCGGACGAATTGTTCGCGCGCGCGCAAAAAACCATTCCGGGCGGCGTGAACTCGCCGGTGCGAGCCTTCAAGGGCGTCGGCGGCACGCCCCGCTTCATCGCACGCGCCGCCGGCGCGTACCTCCACGACGCCGACGGCCGCGAATACGTGGACTACGTCGGCTCGTGGGGCCCGATGATCCTCGGCCACCAGCATCCGGTCGTGGTCGAAGCCATCCGCAAGCAGGCCGAGGTCGGCGTCAGCTACGGCGCGCCGACCGAGCTCGAGATCGACATGGCCGAGCTGCTGTGCTCCCGCGTGCCCGGGCTCGAGCAGGTGCGGATGTGCAACTCGGGCACCGAGGCGACCATGTCCGCGCTGCGCCTGGCGCGCGCGTGCACCCAGCGCGACGCCATCATCAAGTTCGAAGGGTGCTACCACGGCCACAGCGACAGCCTGCTGGTGAAGGCCGGCTCCGGCGCGCTGACGCTGGGCACGCCGTCCTCGCCGGGGGTGCCGGCCGACTTCGCGCGCCACACCCTGACCGCGGTCTACAACGAGCTGACCGCGGTCGAGGCGCTGTTCCGGGCGCAGCCCGGCGCGATCGCGGCGGTGATCGTCGAGCCGGTGGCCGGCAACATGAACTGCGTGCCGCCGGCGCCCGGCTTCCTCGAAGGCCTGCGCGCGCTGTGCGACAGGTTCGGCGCGCTGTTGATCTTCGACGAGGTGATGACCGGCTTTCGCGTGCACCCGGGCGGCGCCACGGCGCGCTACGGCGTGCGGCCGGACCTGATCACGCTCGGCAAGATCATCGGCGGCGGCCTGCCGGTCGGCGCCTTCGGCGGCCGGCGCGACCTGCTGCAGCACCTGGCGCCGGTCGGGCCGGTCTACCAGGCCGGCACGCTGTCGGGCAATCCGCTGGCGATGGCCGCGGGGCTCGCGACGCTGCGCCTGCTCGGCGACGGCCAGCTCTACGCGCAGCTCGAGCGCACTACGGCGCGCCTGCTCGAAGGGCTGCGCGCGGCGGCGCGCGCCGCCTCCGTGCCGTTCACGACCACGCAAGTCGGCAGCATGTTCGGCCTGTTCTTCACGCCGGAGCGGGAGATCGGGCGTTACGCGCAGGTGATGGCCTGCGACACGGCGCGCTTCGCGCGCTTCTTCCACGCCATGCTCGACGCCGGCGTTTATCTCGCGCCGTCGGCCTACGAGGCCGGTTTCGTCTCGGCCGCGCATGGCGAGCGCGAGCTCACGCGTACGCTCGACGCCGCCGCCAGGGCCTTCCGATCTTGATCGACCTGCTGCGCACCGTGCTCGCCTGGGTCGCGGCGCACCCGGGGTGGGCGCTGACGTTCGTGTTCCTGTGCTGCATGGGCGAGTCGATCATCGTGCTGGGCTTCCTGATTCCAACCACGCTGGTGCTGCTCGCAGCCGGCGCGCTGGTCGGCGTGGGCTCCCTCGGCTTCTGGCCGGCGGTGGCGGCGGCGGTACTCGGCGCGGTGGGGGGCGATTCGATCAACTTCTGGGTCGGCCGCTACTGGGGCACCCTTGCGCTCGATTCGCATTACGCCCAGCGCTACAAGGAGCCCATCGCGCGCAGCCGCCGGATGTTCGAAAACCACGGCGCCAAGGCGCTGGTGCTGGCGCGCTTCATCGGCCTGGTGCGACCGTTCGTGGCGGCCATTGCCGGCGCCTACCGCATGTCGCCGGTGCGCTTCCTCGCGGTCGAGCTGTTCGCGAGCTTCTTCTGGGCCGCTCCGCTGGTCGTGCTGGGCGTCGTATTCGGCGCCTCGCTCGACCTCGCGGCCGAAGTCGCCGCGCGCCTCGCCATCCTGTTGGTCGCGTTGCTGGTGGTGATGGCGCTGCTGCTGTGGCTGGTCAGCGTTGCGGTCGGCGGGGTGCAGCGTCGCGCCGGGGACTGGATCGCGACGCTGCTCGACTGGAGCCATCGCCACCGCCGGCTGGGCCGCCTCGGCCAGTGGCTGGCCGACCCGGCGCAACCGGAAACACCGGCGCTCGCGATGCTCGCTGTGGCGCTGTTCCTGCTCGGCTGGCTGTGGATGGGACTGTGGTGGGGCGGCGGCCAGCCGCCCGGGACGCTGGACCTGCTGTCGTGGCAGGCGGTGCAGGACCTGCGCACGCCGATCACCACGGTGATGGCACTCGGACTCGCACAGCTGGCGGAATGGGAGGTGTACGCGCCGGTCGGCGCGGTCGTGCTGGTCACGCTGCTGCTGCTGCGGCGAATGCGCGCCGCCGCGCACTGGCTCGCCGCGGTCGCCTTCGGCACGGCGATGTCGCTGGGCCTGTACTGGCTGGTGGAGGTGCCGGATCCGGTCAACTTCTCGCGCGGTCTCGCCGCCGTGCAGTTCGGCGGGCGCGACCTCGTGCTCGCCACCGTGATCTACGGCTTCGTGCCGGTGCTGCTGGGCACCAACCGCTCGCAGGCCATGCGCAAGCTGTATTACGGCGTCGCCGCCGCGCTGATCGTGCTGATGCTCGCCGCAGACGTGTATCGCGGCGCCGTCTGGCTGTCCACCGGCCTGTTCTCGGTGGTGTTCGGCGCCATCTGGGTCACGTTGCTCGGCGTCGGCTACCGGCTCCACGGCGCCGAGGGCATCCCGGCGCGCGAGGTGCTGCCGCTGGCGGCCGGCGTGCTGCTCGCGGCCGCGACCTTGCAGAGCTCGGCCGAGATGCGGCGCGACCTCGCGGCGCAGGCCGACTCGATGCGCGTGCTGCCGGCCGCGGCCTGGTGGCGCAGCGCCTACGACGAGCTGCCCGCGTACCGCGTGGACGCCACCGGACACAACATGCAGCCGCTGGCCGTGCAGTGGCGCGGCGACCTGCCGCGCATCGAAGCGGCGCTGCGTGCGGCCGGCTGGGAAGCGCCGCTGCCGGTGACCTGGGACAGCGCCCTGCGCTGGCTCGCGGTGAAAGCGCCGATCACCGAGCTGCCGGTGCTGCCGCAGGTCCACGCCGGCGCCCACCAGGCGCTGATGCTGCGGCGTGCGCTCGCTCGCGACGAGCAGTGGCTCATCCGCCTGTGGCCGTCCGGCGCCTACGCCGGCGGCGTGCCGGTGTGGATCGGCACGGTGACGACGCAAACCAGCCGCGGCGCGCTGCGCCTGGTGCGCTACCCGCAGACCGAGCTGGATTACGACGCCCCGCTGGCGGCCCTCGACGGCCCCCTGCCCGGCTTCGAGGCGCGCCGTGTCCACCATGCCGGGCGCGAGGCCGGCAACCCCGGCTGGAGCGGCGAGCTGTGGCTGCTGCGCCCGGCCTCGTGACATGAGCGAGTCGGTGCTGTCGCGCCTGCGCGCGCGACTCAACCGCGGCGACTCCTGGCTGACCTACGACCTCGGGCGGCTGGTGTCGCAGGACGGCCTCGACGAGGACGCCATCGAGGAACTCGAGACGCGCCTGCTCTCGGCCGACGCCGGACTCGAAGCGACGCAGTTCCTGTCCGAGCGCCTGCGCATCCGCATCCGCCAGGGAAAAATCCGCGACGAGGCGGCGCTGCGCCAGGCCCTGCGCGGCGCCATCGAGGAGCTGCTGGCGCCGTGCGCGCGGCCGCTCGAGGTGGCGCGGGTGCTGCGCCCGTTCGTGATCCTGGTGGTCGGCGTCAACGGCGTGGGCAAGACCACGACGCTGGGCAAGATCGCGTTGCGCCTGCGCGCGCAGGGCCACACGGTGCTGATTGCGGCGGGCGACACCTTCCGCGCGGCCGCCGGCAGCCAGCTCGAGGTGTGGGCGCAGCGCGCCGGCGCAACCCTGGTGGCGCAGGCCGAGGGCGCCGACAGCGCCGCGGTGATCCACGACGCGCTCGCCGCCGCCAAGGCGCGCGGCGTGGACGTCGTGCTGGCCGACACGGCCGGACGCCTGCACACGCAGGGCCACCTGATGGAGGAGATCAAGAAGGTCCAACGCGTGGTGCGCAAGTTCGACCCCGCCGCCCCGCACGAGGTGCTGCTCGTCCTCGACGCGACCACCGGCGGCAACGCCCTGGCGCAGGCCGCGGAATTCCATCGCGCACTCGGTGTCACCGGCCTCGTGCTGACCAAGCTCGATGGCACCGCCAAGGGCGGCACGCTGCTCGCGCTGGCACGCAGGCTGGCGCTGCCGATTCGCTATATTGGCGTCGGAGAAGGCGCGGACGACCTGCTGCCGTTCGACGCGGCGGCGTACGCGGAAGCGCTGATCAGCTAAGTGACCGACCACATCATCCAGTTCCACAACGTCAGCCATCGCTACGGCGACGTCGGCTCGCCTGCGCTCACCGACCTGTCGTTCACGATGAAGCGCGGCGAGATGGTGTTCGTCACCGGCGCCTCCGGCGCCGGCAAGAGCACGCTGCTGCGCCTGATCGCGTTGCTGGCGCGGCCGACCCGCGGCCAGATCATCGTCAACGGCGTGAACCTGGCGTCGATCCGCCGCTCGCAGGTGCCGTTGTACCGCCAGCAGATCGGCATCGTGTTCCAGAGCTTCAACCTGCTCAACGACCGCACCGTGCACGACAACGTGGCGCTGCCGCTGGTGATCCGCGGCTTCCGGCACGACGCCATCGGCCGGCGCGTGCGCGCCGCGCTCGACTCGGTCGGGCTGCTCGGCAAGGAAAAGGACTATCCGCTGTCGCTGTCGGGCGGCGAGCAGCAGCGCGTCGGCATCGCCCGCTCGATCGTGACCAAGCCGATGCTGCTGATCGCGGACGAGCCGACCGGCAACCTCGACCCGCGCCTGTCACGCGACGTCATGCAGGTGTTCGAGCGTTTCAACAAGGTCGGCGTCAGCGTGCTGGTGGCCACGCACGCCATCGACCTCATCCGCCAGCTGCCGCATCGCATGGTGCACCTGCACCACGGCCGCCTGCGCGACGACGAGCCGCTCGGCCACGCGCCGGTGCCGGTGCCGGGGAACCCGGATGGCTAGCGCGCCGGCGGCCGAAGACAAGGGGGCGCGGCTGCCGTGGCTGCGGCGCTGGCTGCTCGAGCACGCGCGCGTGCTGGTGGCCACGCTCGGGCGCCTGTCGCGCGAGCCGGTCTCGACTTTCCTGACCGCGGCCGTCATCGGCATCACGCTGGCGCTGCCGGCCGGCTTGCACGTGCTGGTGCAGAACATCAGCGCCATCAGCTATAGCTGGGAAGGCACCCTGCAGGCCTCGCTGTTCCTCGAGGACGCGGTCACGCCAGAGCGCGGCAAGGCGCTGGTGCGCGAGCTCGAAAAGCGCCAGGACGTGGCGAAGGCGAGCTACATCTCGCGCGAGCAGTCGCTGGCGGAGTTTCGCGAGCTGTCCGGCTTCGGCGAGGCGCTCGACCTGCTGGCCGACATCAATCCGCTGCCGGCGGTCGTTGTCGTCACGCCGCAGCGCAACCTGCCGCAGGAGCGCACGCAGGCACTGATGGACGCGCTGGCGGCGCTGCCGGAGGTCGAGGTCGCCAAGCTCGACCAGCAGTGGCTCGAGCGGCTCTACGCCATCCTCGGCATCATCGAGCGCGCCGTGCTGATCATCGCGGCGATGCTGGCGCTGGCGGTGATGGTGATCATCGGCAACACCATCCGCCTCGAAATCGAGGGCAAGCGCGACGAGATCATCGTCATGAAGCTGATCGGCGCGCCGGACAGCTTCATCCGCCGCCCGTTCCTGTACACCGGCCTGTGGTACGGCCTCGCCGGCGGGCTGGTCGCGTGGATCTTCGTGACCGGCGCGACCTGGGCACTGGCCGGGCCGGCGCGCCGGCTGGCCGGACTCTACGAAAGCAGCTTTGCGATCGTCGGGCTGGACGCCGAAGCTACGCTCATCGTCCTCGCGTCCGGCGTCGCCCTGGGCGTGCTGGGCTCGGCCTGGACCGTCGGCCGCCACCTGGATCGCTACGAGCCCGGCTGAGTGCTATCGCACATAACTGTCTGATAGTTCGTGGTATTTACTCAACATGGAACCTCCATGGGGCTTAGCAATCAAAGGGCGCGAGTGCTAATATTTCGCCCATGAGCAAAGCCACTTCGATTGCCCTGCGTAAGCCGTTGGCTGCGGCCCTGGTGCCGCTGGCCGGCTCCATTGATGCCTATATTTCGGCGGTCAACGCCCTGCCCGTGCTGGATGCCAACGCCGAGAGGCAGCTCGCGCTGCGCCTGCGCGACAGCAACGACCTCGATGCCGCGCAGCAACTGGTGCTCTCGAACCTGCGCCACGTGGTGCACATCGCGCGCGGGTATCTCGGCTACGGCCTGCCGTTCGCCGACCTGATCCAGGAAGGCAACGTCGGCCTGATGAAGGCCGTGAAGCGCTTCAAGCCGGAAGTCGGCGTGCGACTGATCTCGTTCGCGGTGCACTGGATCAAGTCCGACATCCACGAATACATCGTGCGCAACTGGCGCATGGTCAAGATCGCCACCACCAAGGCCCAGCGCAAGCTGTTCTTCAACCTGCGCCGCCTCAAGGGCCGGCTGGGATGGATGAACCGGGCCGAGGTCGAGGCGGTCGCCCAGGACCTGAAGGTTCGCCCGGAGGACGTCCTGCAGATGGAGTCCCGGTTTGCCGGCGCCGACCTGTCGTTCAACGCGACACCCGCGGATGGCGAGGAGCATTACGTCCCCGAGGACTACCTGGCCGACAGCCGCGATGCGCTGGCCGAGCTCGAGCACGAGGAATGGACGGCGCGCCGCGAAGGCGTGATGAAGCAGGCGCTCGACATCCTCGACACCCGCGCGCGCGACATCGTCTCGCGCCGCTGGCTCAAGGAAGAGAAGGAAGGCCTGCAGGAGCTCGCCGACAAGTACGGCATCTCCGCCGAGCGCGTGCGGCAGATCGAGGCCGGCGCGATGAAGAAGCTGCGCAAGGCCATCGAAGCGCAGCCGTAAGCAAGGGAGTTGCCGCCTCCCCGCCCAAGGGCGACACTGGCCGTCCGCGTCCTGGGGGACTCGATGGCCAACGAGGCCGGCGCCGGCATCCGCAAGCTGGGTAAATACGACCTGATCGAAGAGATCGGGCGCGGCGCTTATGGCGTCGTGCACCGCGGCCGCGACCCGTTCGTGCAGCGCGACGTCGCCATCAAGATTGCGCTCGGCGCCGCCGCGGAAAAACCCGACGACACGTTCTTCGCCGAAGCGCGCGCAGCCGGCAAGCTCAACCACCCTTACATCGTGTCGCTGTACGACGCCGCCAAGGAAGGCGGCCAGCGCTACATCGTCATGGAGTACATCCAGGGCGAGACGCTGCGGCGCTTCTGCGAGTCCGACGGCCCGCGCCTGAAGCCCGATCGCGTCGTCGACATCATGATGAAGTGCTCGCTGGCGCTCGACTACATGCACAAGAGCGGCGTGCTGCACAAAGACATTAAGCCGGCCAACATCATGCTGACGGCCGACGGCACGCCGAAGCTGATGGATTTCGGCATCGCCGCGACGACGCGCGCCGAGGCCGGCGAGCGCGTCACCCGCGTCGAGGGTTCGCCGATGTTCATGTCGCCCGAGCAGGTCCGCGGCCAGCCGCTGAGCCCGGCCAGCGACCTGTACGGGCTCGGCGCGCTGATGTACATCCTGCTCACGGGCAAGCCCATGTTCATTGCCAGCCACCCCAAGGAGCTGTTCCTGCTGGTCAAGACCTCGCCGGCGCCATCGCTGAAGGGCACCAAGGGCATCCCGGATGCGCTGGCGCAGATCGTCGATCGCCTGCTGGCCAAGGATCCGGCCGCGCGCTACCAGAACGGCCGCGAGCTCGGCGAGGACCTCGCCAGCGTCGCCGAGCACCTGCGCACCGGCGGCGGCCGGCGCAAGAGCCTGGTGATCAGCCAGGACGCGCTGAAGGACCTGCGCTTCTTCAAGGCCTTCACCAGCGGCGAACTGCGCGAACTGATGGACGCGAGCACAACGGTCGTCAGCCGCGCCGGGCAGGTCATCATCAAGGAAGGCGAGATGGACAATTGCCTCTACATCCTGCTGGCCGGGCTGGCCGAGGTGCGCAAGGGCCGCCAGCTGATCACGCTGCTGGAGAAGGGCGACGTGTTCGGCGAGATCGGCTTCCTGTACGCCGTGCGCCGCACCGCCTCGGTGCTGGCGACGACCGACGTGATGGCGTTGAAAGTGAACTCGACGCTGCTCGACCAGATGTCCGAACAGTGCCAGTTGCATTACTACAAGGTGTTCACCGAGAACCTGATCCTGCGGCTGGCGCTGACCACGGACAAGGCTGCGACGCTGCTTCCCAAGTCCGAACTCGCGCTGGATTTCGTCTTGCCGTGAGGGGCCAAGCTGCTCTGGGACGCGCTCGAACCGGGGAGTACCGTTGCGAGTGACGTCAAGCAAGGTTGACCCGCATCAACGGCTCGCGTTGATGCTTGCCGATATGGACTCGGCGCCACCGCTGTACCGGCCGACGAATTTCTGGCAGTCGGCCCTGCCGGAAATCGTCAAGGACCTGCAGCAATTTGGGTTCGCAGGATTCAGGAACCATGCCTCGGCCCGATCAATGTACGTGCCGACGTTTTGCGACAGGCGCCTGTTGGCCACCGCCAGGCCTGTGTTGGCGCTCTTGAGCGTCGGCGGCCGCATGCGGCAGTTGAAAAGAATCTTCAAGGCAGCGGTTGACGGCACGGAGGAGGCCCGGAAGATGTACCAGCTCTACATCGCCTCGCTGCCATCACCCCGCCCCGCCTGGGCCTCGGTTTCCGAAGACGTGGCCGGTGGCGGCGAGCGATTCGAGTTCGACAACCGCCTGTATTCGAAGTCCCTGCTGAACTACCTGCTGGGCCTCAACTTCCTCAGCCAGTTGACCGGCGTGAAGTCCATCGCCTCCACCGTGGAAATCGGTGGCGGGTACGGGACGCTCGGCGAAATCCTTCTGAAGAGCGACCCGAATTCGATCTACATCAACGTCGATATTCCGCCCGTCGCGGCAGTATCGAGCTACTACCTCGAGCACGTCCTCGGGGCCGATGCCGTCCTGACCTACGAGCAGTCCGCCAGCCTCGATCGGATCGACATCGGCGAACTCAAGGGCCGTTACCGGGCAGCCGTCCTGTGCCCCTGGCAGCTCCCAAAGCTGGTGGGCCAGGCCGACCTGTTCGCCAATTTCTTCTCGTTTCAGGAAATGGAGCCCGCCGTTGTCGAGAACTACATCGGGCAGGCAGTGCGGTTGAACCCCTCGTTCGTCCTGTTGCGGAACAGCCGGCGCGGCAAGAAGGTAGTCCAGGCCGGCAAACTCGGGGTTTTCGATCCCGTGACGACGGATCAGATCATCGGCTGGTTTGATCAATATGCGCTGCGCGGCCGAGACAGCTTCGTTTTTGGCGCCGAATCGAGAGACGGTAACTTCTGGTCCGAAGCCATCTGCATGGAGAGGCGCCGGTAGCCGGGTCGCCTCCTCGCCGTTAGCGCAGGTAGTGATCCACCAGCAACAGGCTGAAGATCGCCATCAGGTACACGATCGAGTAGCCGAAGGTGCGCATCGGCAGTCCCGGCGTCGGCGCGAAGCGCAGCCGGACGGCGTAGTAAAGGAACACCGAGCCGAGCGCGAGCGCGCCGGCGAGGTACAGCAGGCCGCTCATGCCGAACACGAACGGCAGCAGGCTCACCACCACCAGCAGCACCGTGTAGAACAGCACCTGCAGGCGGGTGAAGTCGAGGCCGTGCGTCACCGGCAGCATCGGGATGCCGGCCTGCGCGTATTCCTTGTGGCGGTCGATGGCCAGCGCCCAGAAATGCGGCGGCGTCCAGACGAAGACGATCAGGAACAGCAGCAGCGCGTGCGGATCCACCGTGCCGGTGACCGCGGCCCAGCCGAGCACCGGCGGCGCGGCGCCGGCGGCGCCGCCGATGACGATGTTCTGCGGCGTCGCGCGCTTGAGGTACAGCGTGTAGACGCCGGCGTAGCCGATCAGCGTGGCGAGCGTGAGCCACGCGGTCAGCGCGTTGATCCAGGCGAACAGCACGCCGAAACCGAGCGTGCCGAGCACGGCGGCGAAGGTCAGGGACTCGGCCACGGTGAGCGTGCCGGTGACCAGCGGCCTGCCGCAGGTGCGCGCCATGCGCGCGTCGACGTGCCGGTCGAGCAGCTGGTTGATGGCCGCAGCGGAGGCCGCCATCAGCGTGATGCCGAGGCTGCCGAGGCCGTGCACCTCGAGCGGCACCATGCCCGGCGTCGCCAGGAACATGCCGACGATGGCGGTGAAGGTGATCAGCATGACCACGCGCGGTTTGCACAGCTCGTAGTATTCGCGCAGCCGCAGGCGCAGCGGGATGGCGCTGGCGGCGACGACGCCGGCGCGAAGCGCCGGTTCCGGTGTGTTCATGCCTGAACCCAGGCGCGGTGGTTGAGCTTGGTCACGGCCAGCAATAGTAGCGCCGCCCCGGCGTTGTGGGCTGCAGCGAGTGGCAGCGGCAACTGCAGGATCACCAGCGACAGGCCGATGCCGACCTGTACCGCGAGCAGGCCCAGGATCGCCTGCCCGTGCCGCCGCCAGGTGCCGCCCTGGCGCCACAGCCACGCCGCCAGCGCCAGCAGCACGGCGCTCACCGCGAGCGCGCCGACGCGATGCAGGTGGTGGATGGTGACGCGTGCGCGATTGTCGAGCACGCCGTACTCGTAGTTCTGCTCGAGGCCGCGCCACAGCGTGAAAGCTTCCTTCACGTCCAGCTCGGGCCACAAGCGGCCCTGGCAGGTCGGCAGGTCCGGGCAGGCCAGCGCGGCGTAATTGCTGCTGGTCCAGCCGCCGAGGAAGATCTGCGCGGCGAGCAGCGCCAGCGCGACGCCCGCGAACAGCCGCGCGCGGGCGGGCCGCGCTTGAGGAGTCGCGGGCATGGGCCGCGGCCGCACGCCGAGCCAGAGCCAGAACAGCAGCGCGAGCGTGGCCAGGCCGCCCAGCAGGTGCGCGGTGACGGCGAGGGGCTTGAGCTGCCAGGTCACGGTCCACATGCCGAGCATTCCCTGGAACATCACCAGCAGCAGCAGCACGCGCGGCAGGATGCGCGGCGCGCCGGCGCGGAAGCTCAGCAGCGCGAGTCCGAGGATCAGCAGGCCCAGCGTCGAGGCGAGATACCGGTGGATCATCTCCTTCCAGGCCTTGGCGTGCTCGACCGGACGGCCCGGGAAGTTCTGCTGCGCCTGCTCGACGTGCTGCGCTTCAGTCGGCACGGTCAGGTGGCCGTAGCACCCCGGCCAGTCCGGGCAGCCGAGGCCGGCATTGGACAGGCGCACATAGGCGCCGAGTACGACGACGGCGAGGCACAGCAGCAGCGCGGCGGTCGTCAGGTTGCGGAACAGGGTCATGGCTTTAGCCGACGCGCGAGACGCGCAGCAGCTTCTTCAGGTCGCGGTGCAGTCCCCTGTGCTCGATGGCCCCGGTGTAGGCCATCACCCAGTTGCCGAGCGGATCGAACAGGTACAGCGCGTCCGGATCTTCAGCGTGGAAAAACTCCCTGGCCGCGGCGCTGCTCGCCGCGAGGACGACGAGATCAGGATGCCCGGCGGCGAGCCGTTCCTTGGCCGCGGCCGCGGCCGCGGCGTCCGGCGCGAGGTAGACGCGCTGCACGCGCCCGCGGTTCTGGTTCAGCGCGAGCCGCACCTGGCGTGTGAGCAGCAGGCGCGCGTGGCAGGAGTCGTCGCAGGACGAGCGCGCGAGGTACACCAGGCTCCATTTGCCGAGCAGCGCCTCGCGCGCCGGCGCGCCCGCCGCGTCGGCGAGCGCGAGGTCCGGCACGGGACGCGCCGGGCTGACCAGCGTGCCGTAGTTGACGCGCCCGGAGAACCACTCGGGTGCGTAAAAGAAGATCGAGATCGCGCCGATCACCGGCGCGAAGAACAGCGCGGCGAGCAGAAGCAGTTTCAGGCGGGCGCGAGACTGGAGATTCATGGGGAACGCTTGCGGTTGACGACGAGGAACACGACAAGGGCGGCGACCCCGAGCGCGAACCACTGCGCCGCGTAGCCGTAGTGACGCGCGGGCGGGAAGCCGAAGTCGGTCCACTCGCGCACGTAGCCGCCGGACGCTTCGGGATCGAGCAGCAACAAGCCGCCGACGAAGGGCCGCTTGAGCAGGCACTCCACCTCGTGCGGCGTCGGATACAGCACCACGGCCGGGAACGCGGCGTCGTCCGGGCAGTTGTCGGTGCCGGCCAGGCGCACGCCGGGCCGGGGCAACGCGCGCCAGAACCCGGTCACCGTGACGGGGCCCGCGGGCGCGGAGCCGTCGAAGCCGCTGCGGTCGGCGGGGATCCAGCCGCGATTGACCAGGATGGCGGACTCGTCGGCCAGCAGCAGCGGCGTCCACACATGGAAGCCGGGCTGAAGCTGGCGCGATTGCCCGTCCTGCAACAACTGGCGATCGGCGAGATAGCGCCCGCTGGCCCGGGCCCGGCGCGTGTCGCTGCCGAGCGGCGCGCCGAGCGCGTGCGACAGCAACTCGGGCGCGGCGGCGCGATCGGCGAGCTGCGCCTGCAAGGCCTCCTTGGCCAGGCCGCGCCGCAGCTGCCAGAGGCCGAGCGCGCTGAACAGCGCGATGGCCGCGGCGGTCACGACGAAGGCCCACGCCGGGGCACGGATCATCGGCAGGCTCCCTGCCCGCTTATCATGGAGCGCCGCTGCTGCAAGGGACCGCCGTGCTGCTGCCCAAGATCATCCTCGTCGTGCTGCTCGCCGCAATCGTGGCGTCGCTGTTCTCCGGGCTGTTTTTCCTGATGAAGGACGAGAGCCGCGAGCGCCGCCTGCTGATGGCGCTGAAGGTGCGCGTGGGACTGTCCATCGTGCTGCTGATCTTCCTGGCGCTGGCGTTCTCGCAAGGCTGGCTCAAGCCTCACGGGCTGCAGCCGTAGGAAAAGGGGACGCACACCTTTACGAAAAGGTGTGCGTCCCCTTTTTTCAGAGCACGTAGACGAAGGTGAACAGCCCGATCCACACCACGTCCACGAAGTGCCAGTACCAGGCCACCCCCTCGAAGCCGAAGTGCTGCTCCGGCTTGAAGTGTCCGAACGCCAAGCGCAGCGTGATGATGATCAGCATGAGGGTGCCGAGCGTCACGTGCATGCCGTGGAAGCCGGTCAGCATGAAGAAGGTGCTGCCGTAGATGCCGGACCCGAGCGTCAGGTTCACCGACGGGTCGGTGTAGGCCTCGTGGTACTCGTAGGCCTGGAAGTAGAGGAACGTCGCGCCGAGCAGGACCGTCACGACCATCCATGCAAGGCAGGCCGTGCGCTTGCTCTCCTTCAGCGCGTGGTGGGCCCAGGTCACCGTGAAACTCGAGGTGACCAGCAGGACCGTGTTGAGGAACGGGATGCCCCATTCCGGAATAGTGTTGAAGTCCCCGCCGATCCCGGCCGGGCCATTGGTCGGCCAGTGGGCCTCGAAACCGGGCCACAGGAACAGGTTGGTCGAGAGCTTGGCGCCCTCGCCACCGAGCCAGGGCACCGACAGCTGGCGCGCATAGAACAGCGCGCCGAAGAACGCGCCGAAGAACATCACCTCCGAGAAGATGAAGAACGTCATGCCCCAGCGGAAGGTGCGGTCGACCTGTGCGCCGTAGAAGCCGCCCTCGCTCTCGTGCGAGACCTTGCGGAACCAGCGATAGATGATCCAGAGCGCCACCGGCACGCCGGCGTAGACCGTCCAGGTGGTGTTCTTCTGCTCGAGCAGGCCCCAGACGCTGATCACGATCAGCGCCAAGCCGAACGTCAGCGCGAACGGGTAATAGCTCGGGTCGGGGACGTAGTACTTGCTGGTATCAGGCGTGGCGTGACTGGCCATGGCGGTTCCTTACTGGCGTAGCGCGATTTCGGTGACGTCGAATAACGTATAGGACAGCGTGACGGTATCCACCTCGGCCGGCAGCTCCGGGTCGAGCATGAAGCGCACCGGCATGCGCTTGGCCTCGCCGGCGGCGAAGGCCTGCTGGCGGAAACAGAAGCATTCGGTCTTGCGCAGGTGCCTGGCCGCGCTCCACGGCGCGACGCTCGGCACGGCCTGCGCCACCATCGCGCGGTCCTGCGGGTTCTGCGCGACGAACTCGACCGTGTACAGCTTGCCGGGGTGCACCTCGAGGCGCTGGCGCTCGGCGGCGAACTTCCAGTCCTGCCCGCCGTTGACGGTAGTCAGGAACTCGACGGTGACGATGCGCGCCTGCGGGTTCTCGGTGACGCTGCTGGCCAGCACCATGTTCGGCGTCCGGCCGTTGAAGCCGGTCAGGTCGCAGACCAAGCCGTACAACGGCACCAGCGCGAAACCGAACGCGAACATGCCGATGGCGCCGGCCGAAAGGCGCAGCCAGTGACGGCGGCGCGCGTCCATCAGCGGTGCACCTGCGCCCACACGAACCAGGCCAGGAAGCCCAGTGCGAGCGCGGCATGCAGCCACGCCAGGCGCAGGTTGCGCCGGCGGCGCTCGTCCTGGGGGTCGGCCACGGCGCCCGGCGTCACTTGTTGATCCGGTGATGATCGAGCGCGTCGAACTCGTCATGCACCGAGGTCAGCTCGCCTTCGTCGATCTGGGGCGGCGTTTCGAAGGTGTGGTACGGCGCCGGCGACGGCACGGTCCACTCGAGGCCGTGCGCGCCTTCCCAGACGCGCTGGGTGGCGGGCTGCATGCCGTTGCGGAACCAGACGCAGCGCGCGAAGTTGTACAGCATCAGGAACTGCGCGACGAAGAAGCCGAACGCGCCGATCGACGACAGGGCGTTGATGTCGGCGAAGGCGAGCGCGTAATCGGGCACGCGCCGCTGCATGCCGGCGAGGCCGATGAAGTGCTGCGGAAAGAACAGCACGTTGATGAAGATCGCGCTGAGCCAGAAGTGCGCCTTGCCGAGCGTCTCGTTGTACATGACACCGGTCCACTTCGGGATCCAGTAGTACACCGCCGCGATGATGGCGAACACGGCGCCCGGCACCAGCACGTAGTGGAAGTGCGCGACGACGAAGTACGTGTCGTGGTACTGGAAGTCGGCCGGCGCGATGGCCAGCATGAGCCCCGAGAAGCCGCCGATGGTGAACAGGAACACGAAGGCCACCGCGAACAGCATGGGCGTCTCGAAGGTCAGCGAACCGCGCCACATGGTCGCGATCCAGTTGAACACCTTCACGCCGGTCGGCACCGCGATCAGCATGGTCGCGAACATGAAGAACAGCTCGCCGGCGAGCGGCATGCCGACCGTGAACATGTGGTGCGCCCAGACGATGAACGACAGGAATGCGATCGAGGCCACCGCGTACACCATCGAGTCGTAGCCGAACAGCGCCTTGCGCGCGAAGGTCGGGATGATGGTGCTGACCACGCCGAACGCCGGCAGGATCAGGATGTAGACCTCGGGATGGCCGAAGAACCAGAAGATGTGCTGGAACATCACCGGGTCGCCGCCGCCGGCTGCGCTGAAGAAGCTGGTGCCGAAATACTTGTCGGTGAGCAGCATGGTGACGGCGCCGGCCAGCACGGGCATGGTCGCGATCAGCAGGTAGGCCGTCACCAGCCAGGTCCAGCAGAACAGCGGCAGCTTCAGCAGCGTCATGCCGGGCGCGCGCATGTTGAGGATGGTGACGATGACGTTGATCGCGCCGGTGATGCTCGAGATACCCATCAGGTGGATGGCGAAGATCAGCATCGGGAACGAGCTGCCGGTCTGCAGCACCAGCGGCGGGTACATGGTCCAGCCACCGGCCGGCGCGCCGCTGTCCATGAACAGGCCCGACAGCAGCATCGAGAACGCAAACGGCAGGATCCAGAAACCCCAGTTGTTGACGCGCGGCAGCGCCAGGTCGCTCGCGCCGACCTGCATCGGCACCATCCAGTTGGCGAGGCCGACGAAGCCCGGCATCACGCCGCCGAAGATCATGACCAGCGCGTGCAGCGTGGTCATCTGGTTGAAGAATTCGGGATCGACGAACTGCAGGCCCGGCATCCACAGCTCGGCGCGGATCACCAGCGACATCAGGCCGCCGACGAGGAACATCGTGCAGCTCAGCAGCAGGTACAGCGTGCCGAGATCCTTGTGATTGGTGGTCGTGATCCAGCGCATGATCCACTTGCCGAACCCGTCGGAAAGCTGGACCGGGCCGTGGTGCGCGTGGTCGTCGTGCGCGGCGTGGGATTGATCGTGGTGCGCCATGGTTCGAGTCCTCAGTTCACTTGCCGCGCTGCGCCTTGACCTGCTCAGCCGTCACCGCGCCGGCCTTGTGGCCCCACGAGGTGCGCTCGTAGGTGAGTGCCGCCGCGATGTCCGCGTCCGATAGATGCGCGAACGGCGGCATCAGGTTCTTGCCCTTCAGCGTGTGCTGGATGTGCGCCTCGGCCGGGCCGTTGACGACCTTGCTGCCGACCAGCGCCGGGAAACTCGGCGGCATGCCCTGGCCACCCGGCTGGTGACAGGCCGCGCACTGCGCGTTGTAGACCTTCCCGCCATCGGCGGCGGCGGCGGGCGTCGCGGGCGCCGGCGCAGCGGCGACTTCTGTCGCGGGCGCGGCGGGTTGCGGGGACGGCGCCGCCGCTGACGCTCCGGCGGAAGCCACGAGCACCGGGGCCGGACCGTGGCCGATCGCGGTGGCCTTGCCGGACTTGCGGTCGGCGAGCCACTGCTCGAATGCGGGCGGGTCGACGGCCTCGACGACGATCGGCATGAAGCCGTGGTCGCGGCCGCAGAGTTCGGCGCACACGCCGCGGTAGATGCCCGGCTCGTCGACCGTCGCCCACATCTCGTTGACGTAGCCCGGGATGGCGTCCTTTTTCACGGCGAGGTCGGGCACCCACCAGGCGTGGATGACGTCGTTGGCGGTGATCAGGAAGCGGACCTTGGTGCCGGTCGGCACGACCAGGCGGTTGTCCACCTCGAGCAGGTAATTCGGGATCGTGTTCGGGTCGATGCCCGAATGCAGCTGGCGCGCGTGGTTGGAGTCGGCGTGCAGCGTCGAGTAGAACGACACGCCTTTGTCGACGTACTCGTACTGCCACTTCCACTGAAAACCGGTGACCTTGATCGACAGCTCGGCGCCGCGCATGTCTTCCATGCGGATCAGCGTGCCGGCCGCGGGGATTGCCATCACCACGAGGATCGCGAACGGGATGACCGTCCACAGGATCTCGATCGAGGTGCTCTCGTGGAAATCGGCGGGCTTGGGATGGCGCGAGCGGCGGTGCGCGAACACCGAATAGAACATCGCGCCGAAGACGACGATGGCGATGACGACGCAGACCCAGAAGATGACCATGTGCAGCTTGAAGACTTCGCGGCTGAGCTCGGTCACGCCGACCGGCATGTTCCAGACCTGGCCGGGGTCGTAGGTCGCCGCCGCAGCGGCCCCGGAGGCCAGCAGGGCGGCCAGCGCCACGAGCCGCGACCACACGTGCTTCGTCAACATGCTCACTCTCCCCTGTCCTGCGGCCACTCGCACGAGGAGCGCTGCCGCTGCCCCAGCATTCCGAACTCGACTCGCCTCTGGTTCCAGCTTTTACGGCTCTTTTTTACGCCGGCCAATTGTAGAGCAGCGCCTCGCGTATCCGCTACGGGAGGCGCGGGTTTTTGCCTTGTGGGGCGGTGGGTTACCCGCGGGTGCTTCCTGAATTCCCGGCTGGCGCCTCCGCTGCGCTCGGCGCCACCGGGAATCCGTCCCAGGCGCGCGGGCCAGCATCTCAAAAGTCCAGCTAAGTTCAGCCGCGCCTGGGCGGAAAAAGAAGGGCCGGTTATTAGGCCGGCCCTCAGCACATTACGCCTTCCAGGGAGGAGAGAAATCGAAGGCGTAACCGAGAGAAAGCAACCCGCGGAACGGGCGCGTACTCTGCCGGGCAGGATGCCTCCGGGGGGGTTTTCGCCGCTATGGGACTTTGGTCGTAGACCCGATTCGCACTAGACTTCGCGTCGTGAACTCCGTCAAAACCGTCGTCATCGCAGACGACCATCCGCTATTTCGCACCGCGCTGCGCGAAGCCTTGAAGCCGGTGGTGCCGGGGGCGAGGGTATTTGAAGCGGATTCCTTCCCGGCCCTGCAGAACGTGCTGCACCAGCACGGCGCCCCGGACCTCGTGCTCCTCGACCTGGTCATGCCCGGCGTGCGCGGCTTCTCGTCACTCCTGTTCCTGCGTTCCGAGTACCCGACTGTGCCGGTCGTCGTCGTGTCCGGCTACGAGGAGACGGCGCTGGTCCAGCGCGTGCTGCAGTTCGGCGCGCTCGGCTTCATTCCCAAGAGCGCCAGCCTCGAAACCATGGGCGAAGCGGTGCTGACGGCGCTCAGCGGCAAGATCTGGACGCCGCCCGAGGTGCCGAAGAACGACGATCGCGGCGCGGACGCCGAACTGGCGCAGAAAGTGGCCAGCCTGTCACCGCAGCAGTTGCGCGTGCTGCTGATGCTGGCCGACGGGCGCCTCAACAAGCAGATCGCCCACGAGCTCACCATCACGGAAGCGACCGTGAAGGCGCACATGACGGTGATCCTGCGCAAGCTGGGACTGGTGCGGCGCACGCAGGCCGCCGTGCTCGCGCAGCGCCTGATGCAGGAAGAAGCGCTCCCGCTCGCGGTCGATCACATCATGGACGAGGATCCGCGGGAAGAAGAGACTCCGGCGACTTGATCCGGCGCCAGCGCTCGAGCGCATCGCCGAGCGCGCCGCGGTCCGCGACACCCTCCGCTCCAGCCGGCACCACGCCCCAACACGGCGCCGCCAGCCTCGCGCGCAACGTGGCCAGGTTTTCCTCGAGCAGATCCATCGGCGGCGGCAGCACGTTGCCGACCCACCCGGCGAGCTGCGTGTCGCGCGCGATCGCCTCGGCGGTGAGCATCGCGTGGTTCAGGCAGCCCAGCCGCACGCCGACGGCCAGCAGCACGGGCCATTCGCGCTCGGCGACCCAGGCGCCCAGCGTCCAAACCTCATCGAGCGGCACGCGCCAGCCGCCAGCGCCCTCGGCGACGATCAGTTCGTAGCGCTGCGCCAGCTCACGATGCGCGCGGTCCAGCGCCGCGATGCGCAGCGGCCGGCGCGCCAGGGCTGCGGCCAGGTGCGGCGCGACGGCCGGCTCGTAGGCGCAGGGGTTGAGGATTTCATAAGGCTCGCCGGTGGCCGCGGCGGCCTGCAGCGCCAGCGCATCGGCGTTGCGCAGGCCATCGGCGGTGCGCTCGCAGCCGGTGGCAACCGGCTTCCAGCCGCAGACCTTGATGCCGCGTTCGCGTGCGGCGCGGATCAAGGCGCAGGCCACGCGCGTCTTGCCGACGGCGGTGTCGGTGCCGGTGACGAACAGCGTCCGGGTGCCGGTCAAGCGGCGGCGGTCTCGAGGCTCGCGGTCTCGCGCAGCACCCCGGCCAGTGCGTCGAGCAGCGCGTCGACCTGCGCCGGCTCGTGCGCCGCGCTCAGCGTGATGCGCAGGCGCGCGGTGCCGGGCGGCACCGTCGGCGGGCGGATCGCCGCGACCCAGAAGCCGCGGTGCAGCAGCGCGGCGGACACCGCCAGCACGCGGCGCTCGTCGCCGAGCACCAGCGGCTGGATCGGCGTGGCGGATTCGCCCAGCGCGATGCCGAGCTGCGCCGCGCCGGCGCGCAGGCGCGCGATGCGATCGAACAGGTCGCGCCGCCGCTCGGGCTCGGCCTGGACCAGGCGCAGGGCTTCGCGCGCCGCGGCGGCCAGCGCCGGTGGCGGCGCCGTCGAGAACACCCAGGTGCGCGCGCGCTGGATGAGGTACTCAATGAGGGCCTCGGACCCGGCGACGAACGCGCCGGCCACGCCGAGCGCCTTGCCCAGCGTGGCCATGTAAACCGGCAGGTCATCGCCGCGCAGCGGCGCGCCCTCGAACGGCGCGCCGCGCCCGCCCTCGCCCAGCACGCCGAAGCCGTGCGCGTCATCCACCATGAGCGTCGCATCCTCGCGCCGGCACAGCGCGGCGAGCTCGCGCAGTCGGGCGACGTCGCCATCCATGCTGAAGACGCTGTCGGTGGCCAGTAGCGCCGGGCCGCCGCGGGCGGCGTGCAGGGCGCGCTCGAAACCGGCCAGGTCACCGTGGCTCACGCGTTCGTAGCGCGCCCCGGACAGGCGCCCGCCGTCGATCAGGGAGGCGTGGTTCAGTTCATCGGCGATGAGGGTGCCGGACTTGTCGAGCAGCGCGCGCAAGACACCGAGGTTGGCGGCCCAGCCCGAAGCAAACAGCAGCGCGCGCGGCCGGCGGGTGAAGGCGGCGAGCTCCTCCTCGAGCGCGCGATGCTCGCGGTTGTAGCCCGAGACCAGCGCCGCGGCCCCGCTGCCGGTGCCGCACTCCCGCAGCGCCTGCGTGGCCGCCTCGGCCAGGCGCGGGTCGGCCGCCAGCCCGAGGTAGTCGTTCGAGCAGAAATTGATGCAGCGGCGCCCGTCCACCTCGAGCGGCACGCCGTGGCGGCCCTGCACCACGCGCCGCGCGCGGTACAGGTCGGCAGCGCGCAGCCGCGCCAGCTCGGCTTTCAGGCGCTGCTCAAGCGAACTCACGCCTGGGCTCGAATCCCGGTGTCGGGCCCGCAGGCGTCGCTCTCAGCCTCGACCCGCGCCTCGGGATTGAGGCCCAGGCGCTCGAACAGCGCGCGGTCGCGCTCGTGTTGCGGGTTGCCGGTGGTCAGCAACTTCTCGCCGTAGAAGATCGAGTTGGCGCCGGCCAGGAAGCACAGCGCCTGCAGTTCGTCGCTCATCTCCGAACGGCCGGCCGACAGCCGCACGTAGGCCTTGGGCATCAGCACGCGCGCCACGGCGATGGTGCGGACGAACTCCAGCGGGTCGATCTGCGGCAGGCCCTTCAGCGGTGTGCCCTCGACCTGCACCAGGTTGTTGATCGGCACCGATTCGGGGTGCTGCGGCAGGTTGGCCAGGGTGCGCAGCAGTTCGCCGCGGTCCTCGCGCTTCTCGCCCATGCCGACGATGCCGCCGCAGCAGACCTTGATGCCGGCCTGGCGCACGTGGTGCAGCGTGTCGAGGCGGTCGCCGTAGTCGCGCGTGGTGATGATTTCCTTGTAGTAGCTCTCGGAGGTATCGAGGTTGTGGTTGTAGTAGTCCAGGCCGGCGTCGGCCAGGCTGCGGGCTTGCTGGGGCTTGAGCATCCCCAGCGTCAGGCAGGTCTCCAGCCCCAGCGCGCGCACTTCGCGCACCATGTCGGCTACCTTCTCGATGTCGCGATCCTTGGGCGCGCGCCAGGCGGCGCCCATGCAGAAGCGCGTGGCGCCTTTTTCCTTCGCCGCACGGGCGGCGGCGGTGACCGCGTCGAGGTCCATCAGCGGCTCGGTCTTGACGCCGGTGTGGTAGCGCGCCGATTGCGGGCAGTAGGCGCAGTCCTCGGGACAGGCGCCCGTCTTGATCGACAGCAGCGTGCTGAGCTGCACGCGATTTGCGTCGAAGTAGCGCCGGTGCAAGGCTTGGGCACGGAACAGGAGGTCATTGAAAGGCGCGCCAAACAGCGCCAGAACCTCCGCTGGACTCCAGTCATGCCGCAGGTCGGGAATGTGCACGCCAAGCCCTCCTTCACCGGAATTGGCTTTATTTTTCATATAGATATTGATTCTGTCAACTTATGACGACAGGTATGGTTGACAACCATCTGCGCCCGTTCATCGATCTGCTGGCGCCTTCGCGCTGCTACTGGTGCGGCCTCGTCTGCGGCGCATCACCGGCTTGCGCCGCGTGCGCCGGCGCGCTGCCGTGGAACCAGCCGGCGTGCCGCGCCTGCGCACTACCGCTCCCCGCGACCGCAGGCACAGACGTCTGCGGCGCGTGCCTGTGCCATGCGCCGCCGCAGGACCGCAGCTGGGCGGCCTTCCGTTACGAGCCGCCGCTGCCGCACGCCATCGTCGAGCTGAAATTCCGCGGACGCCTGGCTCCGGCGCACGTGATCGGCGCCCTCATGGCCGCGTGCCTGGCGGCGCGACCGCAGCCGTTGCCTGAGGTGCTGATCCCGATGCCGCTGCACAGCGGGCGCCTGCGCCGCCGGGGCTACAACCAGGCGGTCGAACTGGGTCGCCCACTCGCCCGGCGCCTGGCGCTGCGCTTCGAGCCGGCCGGGGCGCGCCGCCTGCGTGCCACGCAGGAGCAGACGCGGCTCGATGCCGCCGGGCGGCGGCGCAACGTACGGGGCGCCTTCGCCGTGGAAGCGGCGTTGGTGCGAGAGCGGCACATCGCCCTGCTGGACGACGTCATCACGACCGGGGCGACGGTCTCGGAGCTGGCCCGCGCCGCGCGCGCAGCCGGCGCCGCCCGCATCGAGGTCTGGGCGGCCGCGCGAGTGGCCTAGGAGCGCGCGAAGTCGAAGGCCAGTCCGGCGAAAACCGCGGCGCCGAACCAGGCGTTGTTGAGGAACGCCTTGAAACAGCCGGCCGGGTCGCGCGCCCGGGCCAGCCACTGCTGGTACACCGCCAGGGCAGCAGCCACGGCCAGCCCGGTGGCGTAGCCGAAGCCCAGGCCCTGCCCGGCCGTCGCCAGCAGCGCGAGGACGGCGACCTGCAGGATGCGGGTCGCCAGCAGGTCGTGGCGCCCGAACAGGATGGCGCTGGATTTCACGCCGACGCGCAGGTCGTCTTCTCGATCCACCATGGCGTAGAACGTGTCGTAGGCCACGGCCCACAGCACCGTGGCCAGCATCAGGCCACCGCACAGCAGCCACGGCACGGGCTGGCCCATCGCGGTGAAGGCCATCGGGATGCCCCAGGAGAACGCCAGGCCCAGGTGCGCCTGGGGCATCGAGTGGAAGCGCTTGGCATACGGGTAGCTCGCCGCGAGCAGCGCCGCCGGCACCGACAGCAGCACGGTGGTGAGGTTGAGCTGGCTGACCAGGCCGAAGGCCAACAGGCACAGCACCACGAACAGGCGCAGCGCCTCGTCCGGCCTGACGCGTCCGGCCGCGATCGGCCGATCCCGGGTGCGCGCCACGTGCGGGTCGAAATTGCGGTCGGCCAGGTCGTTGATGACGCAGCCCGCCGAGCGCATCAGCACGGTGCCCAGCACGAAGATCGCCAGCACCCTGGCGGGTGGCAGGCCGCCGGCGGCGAACCATAACCCCCACAGCGTCGGCCACAGCAGCAACCAAATGCCGATCGGCTTGTGCAGCCGCATCAGCAGCAGGTAATCGGTCAGCTTTTCACGCATGAGTTGGCGGTGGATACTAGCTCACACGCCCCCGGGGACTCTCCGCGCGAGAACGGGCATGAGCCTTGCAATCGAATCGGGCAAACGCCGGGCCGACGGTTCGTTGGCGCGGCGCCTGCTGCGCTCGTCCCGGCCGATCGCGCTGCGCGCGCGGCTGGGCGCCATCCGCGCGGGAATCATCGACCGGCTGTGGCTGAGCCTGTTCATCGTCGCCATGGTCGGCGCGCCGCTGTCCGCGCTGCGCGCCAGCACCACCGGCTGGCTGCCGATCTACTCCATGCACCTCGCGCTCGGCGCGCTGGTCGCCTGCGTGTTCTTCGTCCGCAAGCGCCTGTCGACGACCTTCAAGCTGACGATGATCCTGGTCATTTTCTGGACCATCGGGCTCGCCGGGCTGGCCTCGACGGGAATGGTCGGGCCGAGCGTGTGGTGGCTGTCGCTGAGCATCCTCCTGGTCACCGCCCTGTACTCGGTGCGCGCCGGCCTGTTCACCGCGGTGCTGACCTGCGCGGTCACGGCGGTTGCCGCCGCCGGCTACATCCAGGGCTGGCTGACGATGCCGTACGACGCGAATGTCTACATCCAGTCGGTCACCGCGTGGGCCAACGTGGTGGTGGCCGTTGTGCTGCTGCCGCTGCTGCTGTTCTCCTCGGTCACCGGCTTTCAGCGCTCGACGATCGAGTTGCTCGAGGAAGTGGACGGCCAGCGCGAGATGATCCGCCAGCTGGCGATGCACGATGAGCTGACCGAGGCGCCGACGCTGCGCCTGGCGACCGACCGGCTCGAGCAGGCCCTGCTCGGCGCGATCCGGTCCGGTGGCCACGTCGCCGTGCTGTTCATCGATCTGGACGGCTTCAAGGGCGTCAACGACACCCACGGCCACGACGCCGGCGATGCGGTGCTGAAGGCCGTTGCACAACGCTGCCGCGACGTGGTGCGCGCGGACGACACGCTCGCGCGCAGGGGCGGCGACGAGTTCATCGCAATCCTCAAGGAAGTGCACGACGCGAACGCGGCGGTGGCGCTGGCCCAGCGCATGCTCGACACGCTGGCGGCGCCGGTCAGCTATGGCGGGAAGGAACTGCGCGTGGGTGCGAGCATCGGCGTCGCGCTGTACCCCCAGCACGCCATGACCGCCGCCGACATGATCCGGGCCGGCGACGGCGCGATGTACCAGGCCAAGCGCTCCGGTACCAACCAGATCCGCCTGGCGCCGCCGATCTTCGCTCAGGCCTCCGCGTAGCGGTGCCAGTCGCCGACCCAGCGCCGCACCAGCTGGGCGGCGGCGACCGGCTCGCTGGCGAGCCAGCGGTCCGCCAGCGCCTGCAGCGCCGGCACGCGCGGCGCGTCGCGCACCGGGTCGGCGAGGCGGAAACCGATGTCGCCGGTCTGGCGCCGGCCGAGCAGCTCACCGGGCCCCCGCAGCTCGAGGTCGCGCTGGGCGATCATGAAGCCGTCCTGGGTCTGGCGCAGCACGTCGAGCCGCGCACGCGCGTTCTCGGATAGCGGCGGCTCGAACAGCAGCACGCACTGGCTGTCGTCGGCGCCGCGGCCGACGCGCCCGCGCAGCTGGTGCAGCTGGGCGAGGCCCAGGCGCTCGGCGTTGTCGATCACCATGATGGTGGCCTCCGGCACGTCCACGCCGACTTCGATGACGGTGGTCGCCACCAGCAATTGCGTTGCGCCGCGCTTGAAGGCCTGCATCTGCGCGTCTTTCTCGGCGGATTTCAGGCGCCCATGCACGAGGCCGACTTTCACGCCGGGCAGCTCGGCCTGCAGGCGCGCAGCCATGGCCTCGGCGGCCTGGGCCTCGAGCAGGTCGGACTCCTCGATCAACGTGCACACCCAGTAGGCCCGGCGGCCGGCGCGGCAGGCCTCGCCAATGCGCGCGAGCACCTCCTCGCGCCGCTGGCCGTTGATCGCCACCGTGGTGATCGGCTTGCGCCCCGGCGGCAGCTCGTCGATGACCGAGACGTCGAGGTCGGCATAGAGCGTTTGCGCCAGCGTGCGCGGGATCGGCGTGGCGGTCATCACCAGCTGGTGCGGCGACAGCCCCGCGGGGGCCTTGTCGCGCAGCGCCAGGCGTTGCTGCACGCCGAAGCGGTGCTGCTCGTCAATCACCACCAGCGCGAGACGCCGGAACTGCGCCTGCTCCTGGAACACTGCGTGCGTGCCGACCACGACCTGCGCCGTGCCGTCGGCGATCGCGGCCAGCGCGGCCTTGCGCCGCGGCTTGGCCAGGCCACCCTTGAGCAGGCACAGCGTGACGCCGAGCGGGTCGAGCCAGCGCGCCAGGTTTTGCGCGTGCTGCTCGGCCAGCAGCTCGGTCGGCGCCATCAACGCGGCCTGCGCGCCGGCCCGCACGGCGGCCAGCATCGCTGCCGCGGCGACCACCGTCTTGCCGGAACCGACGTCGCCTTGCACCAGCCGCATCATCGGCGACTGCTGGCGCAGATCCGCGGCGATTTCGCCGGCCACGCGGCGCTGCGCCCCGGTGAGCCGGAACGGCAACGACCGCTCGAGTTCGGCGGTGAGACCGGCCGGTGCAGCCAGCGCCGGCGCGTTGTGCCGGCGCACGCGCGCGCGCAGCACGCGCATGCACAACTGGTGCGCGAGCAGTTCTTCGTCGATCAGGCGCTGCTGCGCTGGATGCGTGCCGGCGAGCAGGCGGCGCGCATCGGCGTCGCTGGCCGGGCTGTGAATCACGCGCAGCGCTTCCAGGGTCGGCACTCCGGCGAGGCCGGGCAGGGGCTGGGCCAGGCCGGGGTCAGTCGCGGCGATGGCCAGCGCCTGCTGGATCAGTCCGCGCAGGCGTTGCTGGGTGATGCCGGTGGTCAGCGGATAGCACGGCGTCAACGCCGTATCCGGCGCGAGTGCCTCGGCCGCCGGCGCCAGCCGGTACTCGGGATGCACCAGCTCCGGACCGCGCGCGCCGACGCGAACGACCCCGTACGCGCGCACCCAGGCGCCGGGAGCGAACGCCGCCGCCTGCGCCTGGTTGAAGTGGAAGAAGCGCAGCGCCGCCCAGCCCTTGCCGTCGGTGACCGACACGCTCAGCATGCGCCGGCCCGGATACACCACCTTGGCGTGCTCGACGCGCGCGCGGATCAGCGCGGGTGCGCCGTCGACGAGCTGGTCGAGCCCGGTGAACGCGCGCCGGTCCTCGTAGCGCAGCGGCAGGTGGAACAGCAATTGCTCTACGCGCGTTATGCCGAGCGCCCTCAGCTTGCCGGCCAGCGCCGGACCCGCGCCCTTCAGGTACTGGACCGCAGTGTCGAGCGAGCGCGGCGTGCTGGCGCGCGCCGCCGCCCCGCGCGCTTCAGTCAAGCACGAGGACGGCGTCGGCCTCGACCGCCGCGCCCTTGGGGAGCGCGGCCACGCCGACGGTGGCGCGCGCCGGATACGGCTTGCTGAAGTACTGCGCCATGATCTCGTTGACCTTGCCGAACTGGGTCAGGTCGGTCATGTAGATCGTGACCTTCACCGCGTGCGCCAGCGAGCCGCCGCAGGCCTTGGCCACGGCGGCGAGGTTCCTGAACATCTGGTGGATCTGCTCCTCGATGCCGCCGGAGACCAGCGTCATCGACTTCGGATCGAGCGGGATCTGGCCCGAGAGGTAGACCGTCTTGCCGCAGGCGACCGCCTGCGAATAGGTGCCGATGGCGCCAGGCGCCTCGTCGGTATGCACCGGTTTGCGTGGCATGTTCCGTTCTCCAGTCCGTAGGAGCGCCTTCAGGCGCGATTCTTCAGGTGCGCGTCACCCTGGCGACGACCGGCAGGCCGCGCAGGCGCCGCATGATACGCGCCAGGTGCACGCGGTCCTTGACCGTGATGAGGAAGCGCATGTCGGAAGCGCGCGAATCCACTTTCTCGGCCATCTGCACGTTCTCGATGCTCGATTCCGCGCCGGAGATCTCGGCGGCGATGCTGGCCAGCACGCCGCGCCGGTTCTCGCCTTTGACGCGCAGCTCGGCGAGGAAATCGCCCTCGACGTTGTCGGCCCAGATCAACGGGATCCACTCCTGCTGCGTGCCCTTGCGCGGCTGCGCGACGGCGCACTCCACGCGATGGATGACGATGCCGCGGCCGACGCTGACGTGGCCCCGGATGTCGTCGCCGGGCACGGGCCGGCAGCACTTGCCGTAGTCGACCACCAGGCCTTCGGTTCCTTCGACCGCCAGCGGCTGGTCGTCGGGTCCGCTGCTCGGCGCCACCAGCGTGACGCCGGCTGGCATGAACTGGCGCGCGACCAGCGGGGCGAGGCGCTGCCCGAGGCCGATCGACAGGTACAGGGGTTCGAGCTCGGCCAGGCCGTAGACCTTCAGCACGGCGGCCGCGATCTCTCCCTTCAGCGAGCTGAGCGGCACTTTCAGCTCGCGCATGGACTTTTCCAGCAGGCGCCGGCCGAGCCGGATCGCCTCGTCCTCGCGCTGGTTCTTCAGGTAATTGCGGATGCGGTGGCGCGCCTTGGCCGTCTTGACGAAATTCAGCCACGCGGCGTTCGGGCGCGCGTGGTTGGCCGTGATGATCTCGACGGTCTGGCCGTTCTTCAGCGTGGCATTCAGCGGCTCGAGATGCTGGTCGATGCGCGCGGCGACGCAGCGGTCGCCGAGCTCGGTATGCACCGCGTAGGCAAAGTCCACCGGCGTGGCCCCGCGCGACAGGCGGCGGATCTCGCCCTTGGGCGTGAACACATAGACCTCGTCCGGGAACAGGTCGACCTTGACGTTCTCGACGAAGTCGACTGCCGCGGCGCCGCCCTGCATCTCGAACAGCTGGCCGAGCCACTCGCGCGCGCGTACCTGCGGCGCGGTGTGCTCGCCGCCCTTGTCGCCAAGCTTGTACTGCCAGTGCGCGGCGATGCCGCTCTCGGCGATGTGGTGCATGTCGCGGGTGCGGATCTGCACCTCGATCTTGCGGCCCTTGGGCCCGACACAGGTCGTGTGCAGCGACTGGTAGCCGTTGACCTTGGGGTTGGCGACGTAGTCGTTGAACAGCTCCGACACCGGCTTCCAGAGGTGGTGGATCACGCCGAGGGCGCGGTAGCAGTCGTCGAGCTTCGACACGATCACGCGGAAGCCGAGCAGGTCCATCACGTCGGGCAGCTTGAGGCGGCGCCGGCGCATCTTCTGGTAGAGGCTGTACAGGTTCTTCTGGCGGCCGACGACGGAAGCGCCGATGCCCTCTTCACGCAGCGCCTTGGACGTGCGCTCCTCGATTTCCTTGATCACTGATTTCACGTCGCCAAGCTGCGCCTTCACCGCCTGCTCGAACACGGCGTAGCGGCGCGGGTACAGGTTCAGGAAGGCGAGGTCCTCGAGTTCGGTGCGCACCGTGTGGATGCCGAGGCGCTGCGCGATCGGCGCGTAGATTTCGAGCGTCTCGCGCGCGGTGCGGCGGCGCCGCGCCGAATCCATGTGCTCGAGCGTGCGCATGTTGTGCAGGCGGTCGGCGAGCTTGATCAGGATCACGCGCAGGTCCTGCGTCATCGCCAGCAGCAGCTTGCGGAAGCTCTCGGCCTGCACCTCGGCGCGGGTCTGGCCCTCAATCTTCTGGAACTTGCTGACGCCGTCGACCAGTTGAGCAACGTCGGCGCCGAAGGCCTTGCCGAGCTCGTCCTTCGACGTCGGCGTGTCCTCGATGACGTCGTGCAGGATCGCGGCAATCAGCGTGGTGTGGTCGAGCCGCATCTCGGCCAGGGTCCGCGCCACCGCCATCGGGTGGAAGATGTACGGCTCGCCGGAGGTGCGCTGCTGGCCCTTGTGCAGCTTGGCGCCGAATTCGTAGGCGCGCCGCACGTCGTCGATCGCCTGCGCGGGCAGGTACTCCTCGAGGATGCGCGTCAACGGCTCGATGCCGAACTCGCGCGCGACGCGCTGCGTACGAAACGCTTGTCCGATGCGCTGAATGGGGGCCGGCAGTTCCATGGCCAGTTCAGTATAGGCCCGCATCTGCCGTCCCCAAAAAGCGAAAAAGCCCGGGTCTCCGGGCTTTTTCGTCCCCGCGAAGGCGGGGACCCAGTGTCTTTCTTTACAGGTCGAAGCTGGGATCCAGCGCCTCGAGCTCCACCCTCGGCGCCTGGATGGCCGGCAGGTCGGCCTCCTCGAGCACCTTCTTGTCGACCAAGCCGTCGGCGATCTCGCGCAGCGACAGCACGGTGGACTTGTGGTCGCCCCACGGCAGCTTGGCCTCGGCGCCGCGCGCCAACTGGCGTGCCCGCTTGGCGGCGACCAGCGTCAGCTCGAACTGGTTGCCGATGCGCTGCAGGCAGTCTTCAACAGTGACTCGGGCCATGACTCGACATCCGGGGAACGCGAAAGGGCGCGTAGTTTACTGAACGGAAAGGGGCCTGTATAGCGCCGCCTAGGTCACTTTATAAGCTTCTGAATCAACAACTTATGGATGATTTCCTGAACCGGCCGGGTGAGCCGCCGGGCGACGAAGATGGACACAAACTCGCCCATCGCCGTTTCGAAGTCCTTATTGACGACGACGTAGTCGTAGTACTCGTAGTGCGCCATTTCCTCGCGCGCCTTGTCCAGGCGCTGGCGGATGGCGTCTTCGCTGTCCTGCTTGCGCGCACGCAGGCGCTGCTCGAGCTTGGCCATCGACGGCGGCAGGATGTAGATGCCGAGGGCCAGGGGCATGTGCTGACGGACCTGGCGCGCGCCCTGCCAGTCGATGTCGAGGATCACGTCGCGCCCGGCGGCGAGCCGCTGCTCGGTGCGGGCCCGCGCGGTGCCGTAGTACTGCCCGTAGATCACGGCGTGCTCCAGGAACTCGCCGCGCTTGACCATCGCCTCGAACGCCGCGCGGTCGACGAAGTGGTAGTGGACGCCGTTCTGCTCGCCCGGACGCGGCGCGCGCGTGGTGTACGACACCGAAATCTCGGCCGTGATGCCGGCCTTGGCGAGCGCGTCGATCGACGCGCGCGTGAGGCTGGTCTTGCCGCCGCCAGAGGGCGCGGAGACCACGAACAGGCCGCCGGGCGCCTTATTCGACATTCTGCACCTGCTCCCTGAGCTGCTCGATGGCGACCTTGATCTCCACCGCCTGGCGCGTGATCTCGGCGTCCTGCGATTTCGACGACAGCGTGTTGGCCTCGCGGTTGAGTTCCTGCATCAGGAAGTCCAGCCGGCGGCCGACCGCATCGGCGCGCGACAGCGTCTTGCGCACTTCGTCCAGGTGCGCAGCGAGCCGCGACAGCTCCTCGTCGACGTCGAGCCGCTGGGCCGCCAGCACGACTTCCTGCTCGAGGCGCGCCGGGTCCACTTCGGCGCCGAGGTCGCGGCAGCGCGCGCGCAGCTTCTCGACCCACTGCGTGCGCACCTGCGGCAGCCGTGCACGCACCTGGGCGACGAGCGCATCGATCTGGCCGCAGCGCTCGGCCAGATAGGCCTTGAGGCGCTCGCCCTCGCGCTCGCGCGTGTCGGTGAAATCCGCGAGGGCGCGGTCCAGCAGCTCCAGCGCCGCGACTTGCACCGGCGCGAAATCCGCAGACTCGGCCCGCACCACGCCCGGCCAGGACAGCACGCGCACCGGGTCCGGCGCCGCGGCCGTGCCGAGCGCCCGCTGCACCTGTCCCAGGGCGTGCTGCAACTGCTGCAACTGGGCCTCGTCGAGCACGACCGCCGCGGCTTGTGCGCCTTCGCGCGAGTAGCGCAGCCCGGCCTCGACCTTGCCGCGCGACAGGCGCGCATTGATGCGCTGGCGCGCGTCGTTCTCGATGGCGCGCAACTCTTCCGGCATGCGCAGCGACAGGTCGAGGTAGCGGTGGTTGACCGAGCGCAGTTCCCAGGCCAGCCGCCCCCAGGCCCCCTGGGCCTCGGCGCGCGCGTACCCGGTCATGCTGCGGATCATGGGCGGCGATTCTACACGCCGCACCGGCTCCACTAGACTGGAACGAGCCATTGGAGGCTCCGCATGACGGTTCAGACCCTGCTCTACGAAACGCGCGATCGCATCGCCACCCTGACCCTGAACCGCCCCGAGCGCCTCAACGCCATCGGCGCACACACCGGGCGCGAGCTGCGCGAGGCGGTGGCGCGCGCCAACGCCGATGACGCCGTGCACGTGATCGTGTTGAAGGGCGCGGGCCGCGCGTTCTGCGCCGGTTACGACCTCAAGGACTTCGCCGAGGGCCAATCGGCGTGGAACCAGGCCATGCCGTGGGACCCGATGATCGACTACCGCATGATGAAGCAGAACACCGACGACTTCATGAGCCTGTGGCGCTCGTACAAGCCGACCATCGCCCAGGTGCACGGCTACGCGGTCGCCGGCGGCAGCGACATCGCCCTGTGCTGCGACTTCGCGGTGATGGCCGACGACGCGAAGATCGGCTATCCGCCGGCGCGCGTATGGGGCTGTCCGACCACCGCCATGTGGGTGTACCGGCTGGGCGCCGAGAAGGCCAAGCGCATGCTGCTGACCGGCGACCTGGTGGATGGGCGCGAGGCCAAGGCCATGGGACTGGTGCTCGACGCCGTGCCGCAAGCACAGCTCGAGGCGCGCGTGGAGGAACTGGCCCGGCGCATGGCCGGCGTGCCGAAGAACCAGCTGATGATGCAGAAGCTGGTGGTGAACCAGGCGTACGAGAACATGGGCCTGGCGGCGACGCAGATGTTCGCGACGCTGTTCGACGGCATCACGCGGCATTCGCCCGAGGGCACGTGGTTCCGCCAGTACGCCGCCGAGCACGGCTTCCATGAGGCGGTGCGCCTGCGCGACAGCGGCGCCGCGATTCCCGGCAGCAAAGCGACGCCCAAATGAAAAGGGCGGCTTGCGCCGCCCTCATTCACAGCAAAACTCACTACCGCTTCTTGCTTTTCTTCTTCTTGGCTGCTTTTGCCTTGCGTTTCTTGGCCATCTGCTTCTCTCCTTCCGAGTGAAAGAAAAACCTTCCCGCACCTTGCGGCGAATGCACAATACGCTCACCGCGATTGAAATTTGAACGATTAATGTCGAAATATCAACTGGACCGTCGCGCTCGTACGACAATTTTCGTGCCAGCAGCGCGCGCGTGCGCGCTGCTCGCGATCATTTTCGCCTGCAATGCGTGCGCGAGCGCGCCGCGCGAACGCGCGTTGCGCTACGAAATCGTTGCAACGCATCCGCACGACGTGTCGGTGTTCACGCAAGGACTCGCGTGGCACGACGGCAAGCTGGTCGAGAGCAGCGGACAGCACGGGCACTCGGCGCTGATGCTGCGCGAAGCGGCGCGCAGCGCACCGTTGACGCGTCGCGCGCTCGCCGCCGCGCATTTCGGCGAGGGCGTCGCCGGCGACGGCCGCCGCTTCGTGCAGCTGACGTGGCGATCGGGCGTGGCCTTCGTCTACGACCTCGCGCTGCGCCCGCTCGGCCGGTATTCCTACGAGGGCGAAGGCTGGGGCCTGGCCTACGACGGCCAGCAGTGGCTGATGAGCGACGGCTCGAGCCGCATCGTGGCACGCGATCGCGAGACCTTCGCCCCGCGCGGCGGCTTCGACGTGCACGACGGCGGCCGCCCGGTGACGCAACTCAACGAGCTCGAGTTCGCGCGCGGGCGCCTCTACGCCAACGTCTGGCACGCGGACCGCATCGCCGTCATCGATCCGGCATCGGGCGCCGTCGAGTCGTGGCTGGACCTGGCCGCTTTGCGCCGCGGCTTCGCCAAGCCCAAGGGTTGGGACGAGGCCGAGCACGTGCTCAACGGCATCGCGTTCGATCCGGCCAGCGGGCACTTCTTCGTGACCGGCAAGTGCTGGCCGGTGCTGTTCGAGATCCGCCTGCTTCAGGACCAGCGCTCGGCCACGCCATGATCCCGCTGAAAGACGACAACCCGACGCGGACGTTCCCGTTCGTGAACTACGCGCTGATCGCGACCTGCGTGGCGGTCTTCATCTGGCAGGCGTCGCTTGGCGCGCGCATGGAAGCGGCGGTGTACACCTATGGCCTGATCCCCGACGTGCTGCTCGGCGACGCGCGCCTGCCGCCGGAGCTGGCGGTCGTACCCGCGTGGATGACCGTGTTTACGTCGATGTTCATGCACGGCGGCTGGATGCACCTGATCGGCAACATGCTCTACCTGTGGATCTTCGCGGACAACGTCGAGGATCGCTTCGGGCACTTCCGCTTCATTGTGTTCTACGTGCTGTGCGGGATCGCTGCCGCGCTGGCTCAAGCCTTGCCCGACCCCGACTCGCAGATCCCCATGGTCGGCGCGAGCGGCGCGATCTCCGGCGTGCTCGGCGCCTACCTGCTGATGTTCCCCCGCGCGCACGTGCTGGTGCTGCTGCCGCTCGGCCCGCTATCGCAGTTGGTGCGAGTGCCGGCGCTGCTGGTGCTGGGGCTGTGGTTCGCGATGCAACTGCTGTCCGAAATGTTCGCGCCGCCAGGCGCGGGCGTCGCGTTCCGTGCGCACATCGGCGGGTTCGTCGCCGGCCTCGTGCTGCTTCCGGTGTTCCGACCGCGCGCCGGGTAACAACGATTACTAGGCGAGCCGGTGTAGAGTCGGAACGACGCCCCGCTGCACGCTGCTGGAGGCTGTAATGCAATTTACCCACGAGCACAAAGAGCTCTACCGCACTGCCAGGCGGTTCGTGGAAGAAGAGATCAACCCGCACGTCAAGGAATGGGAGGAGGCCGGCATCTGGCCGGCCCGCGAAGTGCTGAAGAAACTCGGCGCGCTGGGCCTGCTCGGCATCAGCAAGCCCGCGGAGTACGGCGGCCTCGGTCTCGATTACTCGTACTCGATCATGTTCGCGCAGGCGCTCGGCAACAGCCACTGCGGCTCGGTGCCGATGGGCATCGGCGTGGTCACCGACATGGCGACGCCGGCGCTGTCACGCTTCGGCACGCACGAACTGAAGAAGGAGTATCTCGAGCCAGTGATCAAGGGCGAACAGGTCTGCTCGGTCGCGGTATCCGAGGCCGGCGCCGGCTCCGACGTCGCCAGCATCAAGACCACGGCGCGCAAGGACGGCGGCGACTACGTCATCAACGGCTCGAAGATGTGGATCACCAACGGCACGCAGTCGGACTGGGCGTGCATGCTGGTCAACACCGGCGAAGGCAAGGTGCACCAGAACAAGTCGCTGATCATCGTGCCGCTCGTCGCCACGGGCGGCGACCGCAAGACCAAACTGGACAAGCTCGGCATGCGCGCGTCGGACACGGCGATGATCTTCCTCGACAACGTGCGGGTTCCGCGGCGCAACCTGATCGGCAGCGAGGGCATGGGCTTCATGTACCAGATGCTGCAGTTCCAGGAGGAGCGGCTGTTCGGCGCGGCGACCAACATCGAGTCGCTCACCAACATCATCGCCGAGACCACCGACTACGCGCGTCAGCGCCAGGCCTTCGGCCAGAGCATCCTCGACAACCAGTACGTGCATTTCCGGCTGGCCGAGCTGAAGACCGAGGTCGAAGCGTTGCGTGCGCTGGTCTATCAGGCGTGCGAGGAGTACGTGTCCGGAAAGGACGTCACGCTCTACGCGTCGATGGCCAAGCTGAAGGCCGGCCGGCTGGCGCGCGAAGTCACCGACAGCTGCCTGCAGTTCTGGGGCGGCCAGGGCTATATGTGGGAGACGCATATCGCGCGCGCCTATCGCGACTCGCGGCTGCTGTCGATCGGTGGCGGCACCGACGAGATCATGCTCGGCATCATCTGCAAGCTGCTCGGCACGCTGCCGGGCAAGCGCAAGAAGGAAGAGCAGAAGGCGGCGGCCGCGGCGTAGACGCTCCGGCCCGGCCGCACGGGCCGGTGGTTCAGGCAGCATTCAGCTAATCCGGCTACCGTGGGCGGCGCGGGCACACCCCGGCACGGAGAACAGCCATGAAGCATCTCCTTCTGACCTTGGCGACGGGAGCAATCCTCCTCGCTGGCTGCAGCGGATCCTCGGACAGCGACCTCGGCAAGGTCCAGATCGCGATCACCGACTCCCCGGGCGACTTCTACTCCTACACCGTGGACGTGACTTCCGTCGCGCTGAAGCACGCGCGCGGCGGCACGGTCGAAACGCTGCCGACGCGTACGCGGCTGGATTTCGCCGAATATGTGGAACTGGCCGAGCTGCTCACGGTGCGCACCGTGCCGGTCGGCACCTATACCGGGCTGCGCCTGACCCTGGACTACGCCGGCGCGCAGATCCTGGTGGAAAACGGCGCCGGCCACCCGGTGCCCGTCACCGCCGTGGATCAGGCTGGCGATCCGCTGACCACGCTAACGGTGGACGTGGACTTCGGCCCGAACGATCGCTTTACCGTCGTGCCCGGTGTTCCCGCGCACGTCACGCTGGACTTCGACCTGGCCGCGTCGCACGGGCTCGACTCGACCGCGACCCCGACCGAAGTCACGGTCTTCCCCGTCCTGTTCGCCGACGCCCAGCTCAACGACGCGCACCCGCACCGCCTGCGGGGAGCGGTCGGGAGCGTGGACGCGGCGGGCGCCAGCTTCGGGCTCGACCTGCGCCCCTTCGACCGGCGCGCCGGCGACTACGGTGACATCACGGTGCACGTGGATGGCCAGACGCAGTACGAGATCGATGGCGTGCATCACGCCGGCGGCCCGGGGCTCGCGGCGCTGGCGGCGCTCAACCTCCCGGCGCCCGCAGCCGTGCTCGGACGGGTGGACCGGACCACGCGGCGCTTCACCGCTGCGCGCGTGTTCGCGGGCAGCGGCGAGCGCGGGCTCAATGACGACTTGGTGCGCGGTCACGTGGTCGCGCGTGCGGGCGATTCGCTCACGGTGCTCGGGCTGCTGGTGGATCGCGACGAGGACCGGGCCCACTTCAGCCGCAGCATCGTCGTGGACATGAGCGGCACGACCGTCGTGTCCAAGGAAGGCAGCGGCCTCGTCACGACGGAGGACGTTTCCGTGGGCCAGAGGGTGGACATCCTCGGCAACCACGACACCGGCGCCGGCGACACCGCGCATGTCCACGCGCGCCACGTGCGCATGCGCATCACCGACGTGGCCGCAACCGTAACGCAGGCCTCGCCCATGATCCTCAATGTGCAGGCCTTCGGTCGTGTGCCGGTGGGCCGTTTCGATTTCACCGGCACCGGGTCCGATCCTGCTGGCTACCAGGTGAATAGCGCCTCGCTCGGTTTGGCCGGCGTGGAGACGGGCGATCCGGTGCGCGTGCGCGGGTTCCCGGCACCGTTCGGATCGACGCCGCCGGATTTCGACGCTGTCACCGTGATCAATGCCGCCGAAATGCCGGCTGCAGTCGGCGTGAGCTGGCAGTTCCCGGGCAGCGCCGCGGCGTTCCCGGCGCTCGATGCGTCGCAGATCGTGGCAGACCTCGACGACCCGAAGCTGGGTCTCCTGCACCACGTGCGCCGGGCCGGAGTCGTCACCGACCTCGCCACGCTGGGCGGCGATTTGTCGCTGATGCCGGCCGCCCTCGGACGTTACGCCACCGTCGTGCCCGGAAAGATCACCGTGTTCGGCAACTTCGCCGACTTCACCGCGGCCATGACCGGACACATGGCAGCCGGGTCCACCGCCTGGATTCTCCGCGCTGGCGGAAAGTTCGAGGACTCGACCGTCACCTTCACCGCGTCAGGCGCGGCCGTAGTACTGATCCCGCCGCCCTAGAGCACTCGTCGTCGCGGGCGGAGACTTCGCGCCCGCCAGAAATGAAAAACCCCCGGTCTTGCGACCGGGGGTTCGTCATTTGGAGCCTGGCGATGACCTACTTTCACATGGCGGGGCCACACTATCATCGGCGCTGAGTCGTTTCACTTCGGTGTTCGGGATGGGAACCGGTGGGACCAACTCGCTAAAGTCGCCAGGCAAACTGGCATGGAAGAAAGCCCGACAGCGGCTCAATTCCAAATAGAGTCAGGTCTGTAGTCAGTAATTTGTAAGGCTTCATTTTGCGCTCAATGCCATCAGTGAATGACTGCATGAAGCGAACTCTCGCGGTCATCCGCATTGCGGAGTACTTGAGAGTTATATGGTCAAGCCTCACGGGCAATTAGTACGCGTCAGCTTTGCGATTGCTCGCTTTACACATCGCGCCTATCAACCCCGTCGTCTACGGGGGCCCTACAGGGTGGTTAAACCACCAGTGAGATCTCATCTTAGGGGGGGCTTCACGCTTAGATGCTTTCAGCGTTTATCCCGTCCGTACATAGCTACCCGGCGATGCCATTGGCATGACAACCGGTGCACCAGGGGTACGTCCAACCCGGTCCTCTCGTACTAAGGTTAGCTCCCTTCAAATCTCAAACGCCCACGGCAGATAGGGACCGAACTGTCTCACGACGTTCTGAACCCAGCTCGCGTACCTCTTTAATTGGCGAACAGCCAAACCCTTGGGACCTGCTACAGCCCCAGGATGAGATGAGCCGACATCGAGGTGCCAAACTCCTCCGTCGATGTGGACTCTTGGGAGGAATCAGCCTGTTATCCCCGGAGTACCTTTTATCCGTTGAGCGATGGCCCTTCCATACAGAACCACCGGATCACTTAGACCGTCTTTCGACTCTGCTCGACTTGTTTGTCTCGCAGTCAGGCTGGCTTATGCCTATGCACTCAAGAGCGCGATTTCCGACCGCGCTGAGCCAACCTTCGCACTCCTCCGTTACTCTTTGGGAGGAGACCGCCCCAGTCAAACTACCCGCCATGCAATGTCCCTGACCGTGATTAACGATCAAGGTTAGAACTCCGAACTCACCAGGGTGGTATTTCACATTTCCCCTCCATCCCGGCTAGCGCCGGGACTTCAAAGGGTCCCACCTATGCTACACAGGCGAATTCAAAGTCCAGTGCAAAGTTGTAGTAAAGGTTCACGGGGTCTTTCCGTCTTGCCGCGGGAACACAGCATCGTCACTGCGATTTCAATTTCACTGAGTCTCGGATGGAGACAGTAGGGCTGTCGTTACGCCATTCGTGCAGGTCGGAACTTACCCGACAAGGAATTTCGCTACCTTAGGCACTTTTGTTACTACGTAAATGACCGTTTGCCATTCACGCGGCCAGGTCATTTCTGCCTGGCTCCCCATGTCGCCATGGGGGTCGGACTGTATCTTCACGAAAACAGGACTGGCGTTGCCTGAGTTCGCGCCCAGCGTGCAGTCTCTGAGGATCCCGCAAGGATCTCTTGCATCGTGCGCTTCCGTTGCTTGCCGTACGCATTCATCTCGTAGGCAAGGCGGACAGCTCGCTCGAACCCTTCCGGCGTGAGGTGCTCACGCCGGCGCATTGCGCCGACGATTG
>JANNKD010000268.1:0-7683 GCA_031396115.1 Gammaproteobacteria bacterium | reverse complement strand
GGTGGTGAAGGGCGCGATGGTGCCCGATCTGATCGCACACATCGCCTCAATCGATTTCGTCATGGCGGACGTCGACCGATGAAAAAGGGGACGCACGCATTAAAAAAATGGGACGGACACCTTTTTAAAAGGTGTGCGTCCCCTTTTTCTTGGATGCCGTCATGCTGAGCGCTGAAGAGCTTAAAGAGATCGAGCACGAGCTGGCTCACTACGAGCAGGCCAGCGCGGCCACCATCGAGGCGCTGAAGATCGTGCAGAAGCACCGCGGCTGGGTGTCGGACGAGGCGGTGAAGGACATCGCCGCCGTGCTGAAGACCTCGGCCGCCGACGTCGACGCGGTCGCGACGTTCTACAACCTGATCTTCCGCAAGCCGGTCGGGCGCCACGTGATCTTCCAGTGCGACTCGGTGTCGTGCCACATCATGGGCGCCGACGGCCTGCGCGCGAAGCTGGAGAACAAGCTCGGCGTGAAGATGGGCCAGACCACGGGCGACAACCGCTTCACCCTGCTGCCGATCGTGTGCCTGGGCACCTGCGACCGGGCGCCGGCGATGCTGGTGGACAAGGACCTGCACCGCAACCTCGAAGACCTCAGCGAGCGGTCGCTCGGCGAGCTGCTGGACGGGTACAAGTAAATGACGACCCACAATCCCGCCGCTCCGCCCACCAAGCCGCTGACCCGCAACATTGACGAGGGCCGCGAGCCGTTCGACATCGTCGAATCCGAGAAGCGCGGCGGCTACCACGCCGCGCGCAAGGCGCTCAAGCAGATGGCGCCGCTCGAGGTGACCAACGCGATCAAGGAAGCCAACCTGCGCGGCCGCGGCGGCGCGGGCTTCCCGACCGGCGTGAAGTGGGGCCTGGTGCCGCCGGGCAAGGCCGGCGAGAAGGGCATCGCCCACAAGTATTTCGTGGCCAACGGCGACGAGATGGAGCCGGGCACGTTCAAGGACCGCCTGCTGCTCGAAGGCGACCCTCACTCGTTCATCGAAGGCATGCTGCTGGGCGGCTACGCCATCCAGGCCGACATCGGCTACGTGTTCCTGCGCTCCGAGTACTTCGTCGCCGCCGAGCGCCTGCAGAAGGCCATCAAGGAGGCCTACGCCAAGGGCTACCTCGGCAAGAACATCCTCGGCACCGGCTACAACTACGACCTGTACCTGCACACCAGCGCCGGCCGCTACATCTGCGGTGAAGAAACCGCCCTGATTTCCTCGCTGGAAGGCCGCCGCGCGATCCCGCGCGCCAAGCCGCCCTTCCCCGCCATCAGCGGCCTGTTCGGCAAGCCGACGGTGGTCAACAACATCGAGACCATCTGCAACGTCCCGCACATCATCGAGCACGGCGCGCAGTGGTTCCGCGGGCTGTCGAAGAGCAAGGACGGCGGCACGAAACTCTACGGCGCCTCCGGCCGCGTGAAGACGCCGGGCACCTGGGAGCTGCCGATGGGCACCACCGCGCGCGAGCTGGTCGAAGTGCACGGCGGCGGCATGCGTGACGGCTACAAGCTGCGCGGCTGGCTGCCAGGCGGCGCCTCGACCGACTTCCTGACGGCCGACCACCTCGACCTGCCGATGGACTTCGATTCCATCGCCAAGGCCGGGTCGCGCATGGGCACCGGCCAGATCATCGTGCTGGACGACCAGATCAGCGTGATCGGCACGGTGCGCAACCTCGAGCACTTCTTCGCGCAGGAGTCGTGTGGCTTCTGCACGCCGTGCCGCGACGGCCTGCCGTGGATCGAAAAGCTGCTGATCGCCCTCGAGGAAGGACGCGGCAGGCCCGGCGACCTCGAACTGCTGGCCAAGCACTGCCGCCTGCTCGGGCCGGGCCGCACCTTCTGCGCGCACGCGCCGGGTGCGGTCGAGCCGCTGCAGAGTGCGCTGAAGTACTTCCGCTCCGAATTCGAGGCCGCCATCGCGCGCGGTCAGACCAAGGCCGCCTGATGAACAAGAAAGCCAGGATCGTCATCGACGGCCGCTCGCACGAGGTGGACGCGTCCACCAACGTGCTGCAGGCCGCGCTCGGCGCCGGCCTGAACGTTCCCTATTTCTGCTGGCACCCGGCGCTCGGGTCGATCGGCGCCTGCCGCCAGTGCGCCGTGATCCAGTACAAGGACGAGAACGACACGCAGGGCCGCGTGGTCATGTCGTGCATGACGCCGTGCGCCGACGGCGCGCGCTTCTCGGTCGAGCACCCCGAAGCGCGCGACATGCGCAGCGCGGTGGTCGAGTACCTGATGACCAACCACCCGCACGACTGCCCGGTGTGCGAGGAAGGCGGCCACTGTCACCTGCAGGACATGACGGTGATGACCGGCCACAACTACCGGCGCTACCGCCACACCAAGCGCACCCACCGCAACCAGGACCTGGGCCCGTTCATCGGCCACGAGATGAATCGCTGCATCGCCTGCTATCGCTGCGTGCGTTATTACAAGGACTACGCGGGCGGCAAGGACCTCGACGTCTTCGGCAGCGCCGCCAACGTCTACTTCGGCCGCGCCGAGTCCGGCACGCTCGAATCGCCCTTCTCCGGCAACCTGGTCGAGGTCTGCCCGACCGGCGTGTTCACCGACAAGCCGTACGGCGAGAGCTACACGCGCAAGTGGGACCTGCAGACCGCGCCAAGCGTGTGCGCGCACTGCTCCATCGGCTGCAACATCAGCCCCGGGGAACGGTACGGGACGCTCAAGCGCGTCGAGAACCGCTACCACGGCGAGGTCAACGGCTACTTCATCTGCGACCGCGGCCGCTTCGGCTACGGCTTCGTCAACCGCGAAGACCGTCCGCGCCATCCGCTGGTGGGCGGCTCGCCCGCCGCGGCCGACGCCGCGGTTGCGCACGTCGCCGGGCTGGTGAAGCAGGGCAAGGTCATCGGCATCGGCTCGCCGCGCGCCTCGCTCGAAGCCAACGTCGCGCTGCGCGCGCTGGTCGGCGAGGACAACTTCCATAACGGGCAGTCCACCTGCGACGCCGTGGTCACCGCGCTGGGCATCGAGATCCTCAAGCGCGGCCCGGCGCGGATCGCCACGATCAAGGAGGCCGAGGTCGCCGACGCCGTGCTGGTGCTCGGCGAGGATGTGCTCGCCACCGGCGCGCGCCTCGCGCTCGCGCTGCGCCAGGCCACGCGCCAGGCCGCCTTCAAGGCGGCCGCGTCCGCGCACATCCCGCAGTGGCAGGACACCTCGGTCCGCACCATCGCGCAGGACCTGAAGAGCCCCCTGTTCAACATCACCGCTGCGGCCACCGGCCTCGACGAGATCGCCGAGATCAGCCATCGCGTGTCGCCCAACGGCGCCGCGCGCCTGGGCATGGCCGTCGCGCACGCGCTGGATGGCGCGGCGCCGATCGTGCCGGGCCTCGATGCCGCCGGGACCGCGCTGGCCGCGAAGATTGCCAAGGCGCTGCTCACGGCCGAGCGGCCGCTGATCGTTTCCGGCACGGGCTGCGGCTCGGTGGCCGTGCTGCAGGCGGCGTCGAACATCGCCAACGCGCTGGCGCGCCTCAACCGCAAGCCCTCGATCAGCCTGGTGTTCGCCGAAGCCAACAGCGTCGGCGAAGGCCTGCTGGCCGGCGAGCCGCTGGAAGCGGCGCTCAAGCAGATGGAGTCCGGCGCGGTCGACACGCTGATCGTCGCCGAGAACGACCTGTACCGCCGCGTGTCGGCGAGCCGCCTCGATGCCGCGCTGGACAAGGTGCGCAACCTCGTCGTGCTCGACTGCATTGCCACGCCGACCGTGGCGCGCGCCGGCGTGGTGCTGCCGGCCGGCTCGTTCGCCGAGGCCGACGGCACGCTGGTCAACAACGAAGGCCGCGCGCAGCGCTACTTCCAGGTGTTCCCGGTCGAGGGCATGCACGAGTCGTGGCGCTGGCTGCAACAGGTCGCCGCCGCCGCGGGTGTGAGCGGCCTGGGCGACAGCCTCGACACGCTGACCGCGGCGTGCGCGAAGCTGGCGGGCTTGCACGGCATCGAGAACGCCGCGCCGAGCGCGAAGTTCCGCATGTCCGGCGCGAGAATCCCGCGCCAGCCGCACCGCTACAGCGGTCGCACCGCGATGAACGCGAAGACGGACGTGCACGAGCCGCGGCCGGCGCAGGACGCCGACTCGCCGCTGGCTTTCAGCATGGAAGGCAACACCGGCCTGCAGTCCGAGCCGGCGGCGCTGATCCCGATGGTCTGGTATCCGTCGTGGAACTCGCCGCAGGCGGTCAACAAGTTCCAGGCCGAGATCGGCGGACACCTCAAGGGCGGCGATCCAGGCGTGCTGCTGTTCAAGCCCGACGCTGCTGCCCGTCCGGCGTGGTTCAACCCCCCGGCCGCGTCGAGCGCCCTCGATGTGGTGCCGCTGCACGCCTTGTTCGGCTCCGAGGAACTCTCCGCGCAGGCGCCGGTGATGGCCAGCCGCATCCCGGCCGCCAGCGTCGCGGTCAATCCGGCCACCGCCGCGCAGCACCAGCTCAAGCACGGCGCGATGACCCGCGTGAAGCTCAACGGCTCCAGCGCCTCGCTGCCGGTCGATGTGCGCGCCGACTTCGCGCCGGGTTGCGTCGGCGTGACGGTGGGGCTCAAGGGCGTGCCCGCGGTCACTCCCGGCGCCACGGCCGCCTTCGGAGCCAAGCCGTGAACTTCGGCGAGCCGCTGCCGCAGGGGCTGATCGTCGTCGCCATCCTGCTGACGGTGGTGACGCTCGCGGCCCTGCTGATCTGGGTCGAGCGACGCGCGCTGGGCTGGTGGCAGGACCGCTACGGCCCCAACCGCGTGGGCTTCTTCGGCTTCCATGCCTGGGGCCTGGGCCAGGTCGTGGCCGACATGATCAAGATTTTCTTCAAGGATGACTGGGTGCCGCCCTTCGTCGACAAGCCGGTGTTCGTGATCGCGCCGGGCATCGTCATGGCGACCATCCTTATCGCCCTGGCCGTGGTGCCGTTCACTCCGGGCGTCACCGTCGCCGGCGACTGGAACGTCGGCCTGTTGTTCTTCCTCGCCATGACCTCGCTCGCGGTCTACAGCGTGATGCTCGGCGGCTGGGCCTCGAACAACAAGTACGCGCTGCTCGGCACCATGCGCGCCTCGGCGCAGACCATCACCTATGAAGTGTTCATGGGCCTGGCGCTGATGGGCGTCGTGATCCAGGCCGGAAGTTTCAGCATGCTGGACATCGTGATGGCGCAACAGCAGCCGAGCCCGCTGCCGGGCCTGTCCTGGCTGCCGAACTGGTACGTGATTCCGCAATTCCTCGGTTTCGTGACCTTCATGATCGCGGGCCTGGCGGAGACCCACCGCCTACCGCTGGACCTGCCCGAGGCCGAGCACGAGCTGACCGCCGGCTTCCACACCGAGTACAGCGGCATGAAGTTCGGCATGTTCTTCGTCGGCGAGTACGTCGCGATCGTGCTGGTGTCGGCGATGCTGACGACGCTGTTCCTCGGCGGCTGGCACGGCCCGTGGCTCGGCGAGGTCATGCTCTTCGGCATCGACGTGCTCGGCTGGATGTGGTTCTGGGGCAAGACCTTCGTCTTCATCATGTTCTTCATCCTGCTGCGCGCGGCAATTCCCCGCCCGCGCTACGACCAGTTGATGAGCTTCGGCTGGAAGGTGCTGCTGCCGATTACGATCGTGAACATCCTCGTGACCGGCTACTTCGTGCTGGAGCACGCCAATGGCTGACCGCGAGAGCGTCATGGAGCGGATCCGGTTCCACATCGTCGGCACGTGGAGCCAGTTGGTCAGCCTGTGGCGCTTGTTCGCGCACAGCTGGGCCAAGCGCTCCACGGTGCAGTATCCCGAAGAGAGACCCTACCTGCCGCCGCGCTACCGCGGCCGCATCGTGCTGACGCGCGATCCCGACGGTGAGGAACGCTGCGTGGCCTGCAACCTGTGCGCGGTGGCCTGCCCGGTCGGCTGCATCTCGCTGCAAAAGGGCGAGAAGGAAGACGGACGCTGGTACCCCGAGTGGTTCCGCATCAACTTCAGCCGCTGCATCTACTGCGGCCTGTGCGAAGAGGCCTGCCCGACCTACGCCATCCAGTTGACGCCGGATTACGAGATGGCCGAGTACGACCGCCAGAACATGGTCTACGAGAAGGAGCACCTGCTGATCCAGGGCGTCGGCAAGCAGCCCGGCTACAACTTCTACCGCGTCGCGGGCCTGTCGATTTCCGGCAAGGACAAGGGCGAGGCGAAGAACGAGCAAGCGCCGGTGGACGTCAAGAGCCTGATGCCATGACCGCCGCCCTTGCCTTCTGGATCACCGCGGCGGTCGCCATCCTGGCGACGGCCTTCACCGTCACCGGGCGCAACCCGGTGCACGCGCTGCTCTACCTGATCGTCTCGCTGCTCGCGGTCGCGGTGATCTTCTTCCTGTTCGGCGCGCCGTTCGCGGCGCTGCTCGAGGTCATCGTCTACGCCGGCGCCATCATGGTGCTGTTCGTGTTCGTGGTGATGATGCTGAACCTCGGCGAGGAAGGCATCGCGCAGGAGGGCAAGCTGCTCACGCTGCGCGCGTGGATCGGCCCCGGCATCCTCGCGGCGGTGCTGCTGGTCGAGCTCATCGTGCTGATGCACCAGGGCTCGATGGCGGCGGGTGGCGCGCTGACCGAAGTCGGCATCCGGGAAGTCACGGCAAAAGAAGTCGGCATCGCGTTGTACGGCCCGTACCTGCTCGCGGTCGAGCTGGCCTCGATGCTGCTGCTGGGAGCGCTGGTGGCCGCCTATCACCTCGGCCGGCACGAATAAGGGAACGACAAGAACCGCATGGGAACGGTGACGATGGAAGCAGGCCTGATGGTGGCCAGCGTGCTGTTTGCGCTGGGCCTCTGGGGCCTGCTCATGCGCCGCAACGTCCTGTTCGTGCTGATGTCGCTCGAAATCATGCTCAACGCCTCGGCGCTGGCCTTCATTGCCGCCGGCAGCCGCTGGGCGCAGCCGGACGGCCAGGTGATGTTCGTGCTGATCGTGACGCTGGCCGCCTCGGAAGCCGCAGTCGGCCTCGCGCTGGTGCTGCAGGTCTACCGCCGCTACGTGACGCTCGACACCGATGCCCTCTCCGGAATGAAGGGCTGAGGCATGGCCATCACGTCTGTGTTCGACCTGCTGTTCCTGACCTTCGCCTTCCCGATCGCGGGCTTCGTGATCCTCGCCTTCGCGCGCGGACGCCTGAAGGAAGGCCCGGCCGCGATCGTCGGCGTCGGCTCGATCGGCCTGGCGGCGCTGACCACGCTGGTGCTCGGCATCGCATTCCTGCGAAACCCGCCGGTGGACCACGCCCACGTGCAGCTGCTGTGGACCTGGATGAACGTGGACGGCTTCGCGCCGCAGTTCGCGCTGCGCCTCGATGCATTGAGCCTGACGATGCTCGGCGTCATCACCGGCGTCGGCTTCTTCATCCACCTGTTCGCCAGCTGGTACATGCGCGGCGACGAGGGTTACGACCGGTTCTTCTCGTACATGAACCTGTTCGTCGCCTCGATGATCTTCCTGGTACTCGGCGACAACCTGCTGTTCCTGTACTTCGGCTGGGAAGGCGTCGGTCTGTGCAGCTACCTGCTGATCGGCTTCTGGTACAAGGACCCGGCCAACGGCGCCGCGGCGCGCAAGGCCTTCGTCGTCACGCGCGTCGGCGACACCTTCATGGCCATCGGCCTGTTCATCCTGTTCCACGAGCTCGGCACGCTGAACATC
>JANNKD010000263.1:0-2168 GCA_031396115.1 Gammaproteobacteria bacterium | reverse complement strand
CATTCCGCTGGCCTTCGACCACCAGACCACCGCGGCAATGTGGGCGGTCGAGGGCGCGGGCCTGCTGTGGATCGGCGTGCGCCAGGACCGCAAGCTCGCGCGCGCGTTCGGCGCGCTGCTGCAGCTCGCCGGCGGCGTCGGCTTCCTGATCGGACTGCCGGGCCTGGCGGCCGGGATGCCGGTCCTGAACAGCGCGTTCATCGGCTGCATGCTGCTGGCCGTGTCCGGCGCGCTGTCGGCGCGCTGGCTGCAGCTCGGCGCCGCCCGACTCGCCGCGTACGAGCAAGCCGCGCCGGCCGCGGCGATGCTGTGGGCGACGGCCTGGTTCGCCTACGGCGGACTCGGCGAGATCGACCGCTCGCTGCCGCCGGACCTCGACTACGGCGCCGCGCTGGCGCACGCCGCGCTGGTGATCTTGGTGCTGCTGGGCCTGCGCCAGTGGTGGTCGTGGGCAATCCCGGCGCGCATCGCGGTCGCCCTCGCCCCGCTCGCGGTGCTGATCGGACTCGCCACGACGCAGGCGCATCCGTTCGCCGAGTTCGGCTTCCTCGCCTGGCCGCTGCTGCTGGTTGCGGTCTACGCCGTGCTGCACGACCTCGACGAGCACCCCGACGAAATGACCACGACGCTGCGCCCCGTCCTGCACGCCGGCGCGTACGCGGCGCTGGCGTTCGTGGTCGCCTGGGAAAGCGGCTGGCAGCTCGGCGAGGTCGTGCCCGGCATCTGGCGCCAGTTGCCCTGGGCGCTGGTGCCGGTGGCGCTGTTGTGGGCGGCCAATCGCGCCGCCCCGTGGCCCACCTGGCCGCTGGCGCGCCACGCCGAGACCTATCGCCTGCACGCCTCCATTCCGCTCGCGCTGTGGACCGCGTTGTGGGTGCTGGTCACCAACCTCTCGAACGACGGCAATCCGGGCGGCATCGCGTACTTCCCGTTACTCAACCCGCTCGACCTGACTTCGGCGGCGGCGCTGACCATGCTCGCGCTGTACGTGATCGGCCTGCCCGCCGCGCAACGCGAAGCGCTGTTGCGCGAGCGCCCGCGGCCAGCCGGAGGCTGGCCGGTCAGTCTGTTCGTCGCGCTGTGCGGCGCGCTGGTGTTCGTGTGGCTCAACGCCGCGCTGCTGCGCGCGCTGCACCACAACTTCGATGCGCCGCTGACCTGGCATGGCATGCGCAGCTCCCTGTTAGTGCAGGCCTCGCTGTCCATCTTCTGGACGCTGCTCGGGCTGTCGGTGATGGTGCTGTCCACGCGCCGGGGCTGGCGCACGGCGTGGATGGTCGGCGCCGGCATGATGGCGGTGGTCGTCGGCAAGCTGTTCCTGGTGGACCTCGCCGGCACCGGCACCATCGCGCGCATCGCCTCGTTCATTTCGGTCGGCCTGCTGATGCTGCTGGCCGGTTACGTCTCGCCGCTGCCACCGGCAGCGCCGGACAAGGAGCACGCATGAACGTGATTCTTTCGGGGCTGAGCGGGTTGCTCGCGCTGTCGGTCTCCGCGGCAGTCGCCGCCGCGGAAGCGCCGGCGCCGAAGGACTTCGCCTACGGCCTCGCCATCGAGCCCGAGCCCGGCCGCCCGGTGCAGCAGTTCACCGTGCCCGAACCGGTTTACCAGGGCGTCACGCGCGCCGACCTCGGCGACCTGCGCGTGTTCAACGGCGGCGGCATCGTCGTGCCGCATGCGCTGTGCGCGGGGCCGGTCGTCTCGGCGGAGACCGTGACCGAGCAGCCGCTGCCGGTATTTCCGCTGCGCCGCCCGCCGCCGCTCGGCACGCTGGGCGGCGGGCGCGTCAACGTGCAGACGCCGGGCGGCACCTCGGTGCAGGTGATCGAACGCGCGCCACCGCCTGCGCTGACGCCGACCGTCGAGGGCCCTGCCGACGGCTTCGTGGTCGACGCGCAGGGCGCGACCGGCGCGCTGCGCACGCTGCGGCTGGCGTGGAGCACGCCGGACGGCGCCTCCGAAGCGCAGGTGCGCGTCGAGGCCAGCGAAAACCTCAATCACTGGCGCACGATCGTCACCGGCACGACCTTGCTGCACGTCGCGGCCGACGGCCGCGCGCTGGACCGCAACACCATCGACCTGCCCCAGGAGAAATACCGCTACCTGCGCCTGGTGCGCAGCGAGGGACCCGCGGTCGTGGTCAGCGGCGTCAGCGCCGACGTGGTGCA
>JANNKD010000251.1:0-8235 GCA_031396115.1 Gammaproteobacteria bacterium | reverse complement strand
CCCGCCGGTCGCCGCGCGGATTTTCTCCTGCGACAGCGCCTCGACCTTCTGCGCCGCGTCGTTGATGGCCGCGGCGATCAGGTCCTCGAGGAATTCCTTGTCTTCCTTCAACGCGGCCGGATCGATCTGCACCCGGTGCGCCTGGTGCTTGCCGGTCAGCGTGACCTTGACCATGCCCGCGCCGGCCTCGCCGGTCACTTCCGCCTTCGCCAGCTCTTCCTGCAGCCGGCGCATGTTTTCCTGCACCTGCTGCGCCTGACGCATCAGGTTGCCCAATCCCATGCCGCCACTCTTCATTTCGTCACTCCATTGCCGTCGCCGCCACCCTGCGCATTCGGCTGGACCGAGCCGGTCCGCACCGTCGCGCCGAATTTTTCCTTCAGCGCGCGCACCGCCGGGTCGGACTCGATGGCCCGCTCGGCGGCGAGCTGGCGCTCGCTCTCGCGCTGCTGGTCCTGGCGCGCGGGCGTCGGGGCGGCGTCCTGCGCCACCTCGATCGTCACGCGCAGCCCCTCGCCGGCCTGGCGCGACAGCGCCTGCTCGATCGCCGCACGACGGTCGTCCTGCAGCAAGTGCTTGACCTTCGGGTCGAGCGCGAGGCGCACGGTGTCGCCGCTGCGCCCGAGCCACGCGCAGTTGCGCGCGAGCTGCTTGGCGAAGCCGTCGAGGCCGAGCGCATCGACGCGCTGGCTCCAGTCGGCATCGGCAGCGGCTGACGCGACAGCCGGGCGTGCCGCAGGAGCGCCTTTAGGCGCGACCGGGGTGGCAGCAGGTTTCGTCGCGCCTGAAGGCGCTCCTACAACAGACGTGGGTCCTTCCCCCGGACGAAACGCCAGCAGCCGCAGCAGCGTCATCTCGAAACCCAGGCGCGGGTCCGGCACCCACGGCAGGTCGCGCCGGCCGTTCACCACGATCTGGTAATAGACCTGCACGTCCTCGGCGGCGAGCGCGCCGGCGAGCTCGCGGACGGCGCCATCGTCGTCTTCGTCGGCGGCGGCCGGCAGCACCTGGAGCACGGCAATTCGTTGAAGAATGCTCGCCAAGTCATTGAGAAGGCTTGAATAATCTGGAGCCTGCGCGTCGAGCTTCTCGACGCAGGCCAGCAGCGACTCGCCCTTGCCCGCGGCCACCGCGCGCAGGATCTCGAACAGCATCTGGCGGCCTTGCGTGCCGAGCATGTCCTCGACCTGCGCGCGCGCCAGCGTCTTGCCGCCGGCAAAGGCTATGGCCTGGTCGAGCAGCGACAGGCCGTCGCGCATGCTGCCGTCGGCGGCGCGCGCCAGCTCGGCGATCGCGCCAGGCTCGGCGCTCAGGTTTTCCTGCGCCAGCACCTTGGCCAGCAGCTCGCGGATCAGCGCCGCCGGCAGGCGGCGCAGGTTGAACTGCAGGCAGCGCGACAGCACCGTGATCGGCAACCGCTGGGGATCGGTCGTGGCGAGGATGAACTTCACGTGCGGCGGCGGCTCTTCGAGCGTCTTCAGCAGCGCGTTGAACGCCGGCTTGGACAGCATGTGCACTTCGTCGATCAGGTAGACCTTGTAGCGGCCGCGCGAGGGCGAGTACTGCGCGTTGTCGATGAGGTCGCGCACGTTGTCCACGCCGGTGTGCGAGGCGGCGTCGATTTCGAGCAGGTCCACGAAGCGGCCTTCGTCCACCTGCTGGCAGGACGGACACTCGCCGCACGGCGTGGCACTGACGCCCTTTTCGCAGTTGAGGCCCTTGGCGATGATGCGCGCAAGCGTGGTCTTGCCGACGCCGCGCGTGCCGGTCAGCAGGATGGCGGGATGCAGCTTGTCGGCGGCGAGCGCGTGCGACAGGGCCTTGACCACGTGCGGCTGGCCGAAGACGTCCTCGAAGCGGCGCGGCCGCCACTTGCGGGCGAGGGCGAGATAGCTCATCGGGCTGATTGTCTGCGATAGGGCGGCGACCCGCACCAGCTGACTCCGGCGCCTGCGCGAGCCGCTACCGTTGCTTCCTTCCGGACCTGGCGGGATTTGCGGCTGCGCATCGCGGAGGGCCGGCGCGGGTCACCATTGGATCAGCGTGTATTCTAACCGACCCCATGAGACTTCCCTGCTTCAAGGCCTACGACATCCGCGGCCGCGTCCCGGACGAACTCAACGCCGACATCGCCTATCGCCTCGGCCTGGCCTACGCCGACCGCTTCAAGCCCAAGCGCGTGGCGCTCGGCCACGACGTGCGCAAGTCGAGCCGCGAACTGCTCGAGGCCGTGGCGCTCGGGCTCAACGACCGCGGCGTCGAGGTGCTCGACATCGGCCTGGCCGGCACCGAGGAGGTCTACTTCGCCACCTTCCACGGCAAGCTCGACGGCGGTATCGCCATCACCGCCAGCCACAACCCGGCGGACTACAACGGCATGAAACTCGTGCGCGCCGGCGCGCTGCCGATCTCCGGCGATTCCGGCCTCAAGGAGCTGGAACAGGCCACCGCTGCGTCGACGGCCAAGCCGCCCGCCCGCAAGCCGAAGCTGCAGAAAACGAGCTTCCTGCCGGACTACGTGAAGCACCTGCTCGGTTACGTCGACTTGAAGAGGCTCAAGCCACTCAAGATCGTGGTCAACGCCGGCAACGGCGGCGCCGGCGTGGTGATCGACGCGCTCGAGCCGCACCTGCCGTTCAAGTTCATCAAGGTTCACCACCAGCCGGACGGCAATTTCCCCAACGGCATCCCCAACCCGCTGCTGCCCGAGATGCGCGGCGCGACCATCGATGCCGTCAAACAGCACCATGCCGACTTCGGCGTGGCCTGGGACGGCGACTTCGACCGCTGCTTCCTGTTCGACGAGCACGGTGGTTTCATCGACGGCTATTACATCGTCGGCCTGCTGGCCGAAGTCATGCTCAAGAAACATCCCGGCGCGAAGATCATCCACGACCCGCGCCTGACCTGGAACACGATCGACATGGTGCGTGCCGCCGGTGGCACCCCGATCCTGAGCAAAACCGGGCACGCCTTCATGAAGGAGCGCATGCGCGCCGAGAACGCGGCCTACGGCGGCGAAATGAGCGCGCACCACTATTTCCGCGACTTCGCCTATTGCGACAACGGCAACATCCCGTGGCTGCTGGTGGCCGGCCTGGTGAGCGAGACCGGCAAGCCGCTGAGCAGGCTGGTCGAGGAGCGCATGAGGAAATTCCCGGCCTCCGGCGAGATCAACCGCAAGGTCAAGGACATCGCCGCCGTGCTCAAGCGCGTCGAGGCCCGCTACACCAAGGGCGCCAGGATCGATCGCACCGACGGCATCTCTCTCGAATACGACGCCTGGCGCTTCAACCTGCGCGGCAGCAACACCGAGCCGATCCTGCGGCTCAACGTCGAGTCGCGCGCCGACGAGGCGCTGATGAAGAAGAAGACCGCGGAACTGCTGGCGTTTATCGACGCCGGCTAACGCGCGGCAGCCTTGCGCGGCCGGCCGGCCAAGCCAAAGCCGTGACCGTGCTCCAGCAGGTAGTGCAGCCATTTATGCAGCAGCAGGTTGCGGCCCCACTGGTCGTCGAGGAACTGGAAGGCCTGCGGATCGCCCTCCTCCTTGGCCAGCCAGGGTGGCCGGCTCGGACAGGTCAGGGCCTCGGCCAGTCGCGCGTCGCGGTATACCCGCACCTCGAGGTCCGGCTCGCGCTTGATGCCACCGTCCTCCGCAAACTCGTAGGTCAGGCGGAAGGCCACGGTGAAGCGGCCCCGCTCGGTGACGGTCAGGCGCAACGGCAGGTCGGTGCCGCTGTAGGAGACGGCGTCGTCAAAGGGGAATTCAAGTTCCGGCGCGAGGCATTCGATGAGCCGGAAGTTGCGCTCGTAGAGTTCGAGGAGCGCGGAAATCCTCACGGGCCTGGCCCGCGGCGTCCACCCGCCGATTCGCGTGGTGACCGACATGGGAGAAACAATACAGGGGCCAGGGATCAGGGGCTAGGGGCCCCTAAACCCTAGCCCCTATTCTTTCGGCGTCTCCACGCCCAGCCGCTGGTGCATGACCGTGCTGGTGGTCGTGTACTGGAGGTGGATCTTCTCGTTCGGGAACAGGCGGTGCTTGATGGCGAAGGCCGCCAGCGCCGCCTCGTGGAAGCCCGACAGGATCAGCTTCTTCTTGCCCGGGTAGTAGTTGATGTCGCCGACCGCGTAGATTCCCGGCGTGGACGTCTCGAATTTCTCGGTGTCAACGACGATCTGGTGCTTGTTGAGGTTCAGCCCCCAGTCGGCGATCGGGCCGAGCTTCGGCGACAAGCCGTAGAACGCCAGGATGTGATCGACCGGCACCGTCGCCTCACCGGCCGTCACCGTCTTGACCTTCAGGGCGGTCACCTTGCCCCCCGCCTGCTCGTAGGCGAACACATGCCCGGCCAGGATCTTCAGCTTGCCGGCCGCCTCGAGCGCCCGCGCCTTGCCGACCGACGCGTCGGCCGCGCGGAACTTGTCGGAGCGGTGGATCAGCGTCATCGACGCCGCCTTGTCCGCCAGCGCCAGTGCCCAGTCGAGCGCCGAGTCGCCGCCGCCGAGCACGATGAGGTGCTTGCCGTGATGCTGCGCCGGCTCCTTGACGCGATAGAACAGCTGCGTGTCCTCGAATGCCTCCATGCCGTCGAGCTTGAGCAGGACCGGCTGGAAGGCGCCGACGCCGCCCGCGATGATCACGGTCCTCGCCTGGAACTCGGTGCCGGCCGAGGTCTGCACGCGGAAGCCCTGCCCGTCCAGCGCCGCGAGCTCGGTGACCTGCTGGCCGAGGTGGAAGGTCGGGTGGAATGGCTTGATCTGCGCCATCAGGTTGTCCACGAGCTGCTGGGCGCCGATCACCGGGTAGGCCGGGATGTCGTAAATGGGCTTGTCCGGATACAGCTCGGTGCACTGGCCGCCGGCCTTGGGCAGCGCGTCGATCACGTGCGCCTTGAGGTCGAGCAGCCCGAGCTCGAAGACCTGGAACAGGCCGCAGGGGCCGGCGCCGACGATGACGCAGTCCGTCTGGATTGCCATGTGAATCCGCAGCTGGCGGGAAAAAGGGGCGCTGACTTTAAGCTAAAAGGCGTGCCGGCGCAGATTCTTGTCCTGCATGACGACCACGGCGATCTCCTCGACCGACCGGTCTGCCGAGTTGACCACGGGCACGTTGTGGCGCTGGTACAGCGCCTCGGCCTGGCGCAGCTCGTAGGTGCATTGCTCCATCGAGGCGTAGCGGCTGCCCGGCCGGCGCTCGCTGCGCACGCGGTGCAAGCGCTCCGGCAGGCTGGTCAGCCCGTAGAGCTTGGCCTGGAACTTCAGCAACAGTTCGGGCAGGCGCGCCTGCTCGAGGTCCTCGTCGGTCAGCGGGTAGTTGGCGGCGTACAGGCCGTGCTGCAGGGCCATGTACAGGCAGGTCGGCGTCTTGCCGCAGCGCGACGGCGCGACCAGCACCACATCCGAGCGCTCGTAGTCCTTCTGGGTCACGCCGTCGTCGTGCGCCATGGCGAAATTGATGGCGTCGATGCGCGCGTGGTAGCGCTCGGCGTCGGCCATGCCGTGGACGCGGCCGACCGTGTGCGTCGAGCGCTGCGAGAGCTCGGCCTCGAGCCCCGGGATGTAGCTGTCGAACAGGTCGAGAAAGAACCCTTGCGCCGTGCGCAGGATCGCCCGGACCTCGTCGCTGACCGTGGTGCTGAAGATGAGCGGCCGCTCCGGCGCGAGCCGGGCGCCTTCGTTGATGAGCGCCACGGCCTGCTCGGCCTTTTCGCGGCTGTTGACGAACGGCAGCGTGGTCTTGCGAAACTCGATGCCGTCGAACTGCGTCAGCACGGTATTGCCCAGCGCCTCGGCAGTGATGCCGGTGCGGTCGGAGACGAAGTAGACCAGCCGTTGTCGGGCCATGGAGGTTCATAGAGAATGCCAGAATCCTCGCTGCGGAATTCATGCGCCTGAAGGACCCCGTGGGCCCACCCAACATCATCGGCTTCGAGGATCTGTCGATGCGCGACGTCGAGCGCGTCGGCGGCAAGAACGCCTCGCTCGGCGAAATGATCCGCAACCTGGCGGGCGCCGGCGTGCAGGTGCCCGGCGGCTTTGCCACCAGCGCCGCGGCCTACCGGGAGTTCCTGTCGCACGAGGGCCTCGACGGCCGCATCCACGGCTGGCTCAAGGCGCTGGACGTGGACGACACCCGCGCCCTGGCCGAGACCGGCAAGCGCATCCGCGAGGCGGTGCTGCAGGCGCCCTTCCCGGCCGCGCTCGAGCGCGACATCCGGGGCGCCTACGACCAGCTGCTCAACGGCGGCGGCGCCGCGCTGTCGGTGGCGGTGCGCTCCTCGGCCACCGCCGAGGACCTGCCCGATGCCTCCTTTGCCGGCCAGCAGGAGACCTTCCTGAACGTCTCCGGCATCGAATCGGTGCTGTTACGCATCCGGGAGGTATTCGCCTCGCTGTTCAACGATCGCGCCATCGCCTACCGCGTGCACCATGGTTTCGACCACGCCCAGGTCGCGCTCTCGGCCGGCATCCAGCGCATGGTGCGCTCGGACCTCGGCACCAGCGACGTGATGTTCACCATGGACACCGAGTCGGGATTCCGCGACGCCGTCCTGATCACCGCCAGTTACGGCCTCGGCGAGGCCGTGGTGCAGGGAGCGGTGAACCCTGACGAGTTCTATGTCTACAAGCCCGCGCTGCGCGCCGGCCGGCCGGCGATCCTGCGCCGCAGCCTCGGCGAGAAGGCCAGGAAGATGGTGTACGGCAACGGCAAGGCGGTCGAGGTGACCGCGGTGGCGGAGGCCGAGCGCATGCGCTTCTGCCTCACCGACGCGGACGTCGAGGCCCTCGCCCGCCAGGCGCTGACCATCGAGCAACACTACGGCCGGCCGATGGACATCGAGTGGGGCAAGGACGGCACCGACGGCCGCATCTACATCCTGCAGGCGCGGCCGGAGACCGTGAAATCGCGCGCCTCGGCCAACACGCTGCGGCGCTACAAGCTCAAGGGCTCGAGCGAAAGGCTGGTGTCCGGCCGCGCCATCGGCCAGAAAATCGGCGCGGGGCCGGTACGCGTCCTGCAGAGCGTCGACCAGATGCACCGCGTGCGCGAGGGCGACGTGCTGGTCACCGACATGACCGATCCGGACTGGGAGCCGATCATGAAGCGCGCCTCTGCGATCGTCACCAACCGCGGCGGTCGCACCTGCCATTCGGCGATCATCGCGCGTGAGCTCGGCATCCCGGCCGTGGTCGGCTGCGGCGACGCCACCGCGCGGCTCGCCGAGGGCGCCGAAGTCACGGTGTCCTGCGCCGAGGGCGACACCGGGTACGTCTACCGGGGCCACGTCGACTTCGCCGTCGACGAGGTGGCGCTGGATCGCATGCCGGACGCGCCGGTCAAGATCATGATGAACGTCGGCAACCCCGAGCAGGCCTTCGATTTCGCCGCACTGCCCCACCGCGGCGTCGGCCTCGCGCGCCTGGAATTCATCGTCAACAAGCAGATCGGCATCCACCCGCAGGCGCTGCTCGAGCTGGAGCGCCAGTCGCCGGAAGTGCGCAAGCAGATCGACCGGCTGATCGCCCCCTACGGCGACCCGCGCGAGTACTTCGTCAAGCGCCTGACCGAGGGCATCGCCACCATCGCGGCGGCATTCGCGCCCGAGCCCGTCATCGTGCGGCTGTCGGACTTCAAGTCCAACGAGTACGCCAACCTGATCGGCGGCAAGAAATACGAGCCGCACGAGGAGAACCCGATGCTCGGGTTCCGCGGCGCCTCGCGTTACCTGGCGGAGTCGTTCCGGCCGTGCTTCGAGCTCGAGTGCCGCGCGCTGAAGTTCGTGCGCGACCAGATGGGCCTGACTAACGTCTGGGTCATGGTGCCGTTCGTGCGCACGGTCGAGGAGGCGCGCCGCGTCGTCGCGCTGCTGGCGGAGCTCGGCCTCAAGCGTGGTGACAATGGCCTGCAGCTGATCATGATGTGCGAGCTGCCGAGCAACGCGGTGCTGGCGGAGCAGTTCCTCGAGCACTTCGACGGCTTTTCGATCGGCTCCAACGACATGACGCAGCTGACGCTGGGCCTCGACCGCGACTCCGGCGTGATCGCGCACCTGTTCGACGAGCGCGACCCGGCCGTGCTGCACATGTTGTCGCTGGCGATCAAAGCCTGCCGCAAGCACGGCAAGTACATCGGCATCTGCGGCCAGGGGCCGTCCGACCACCCGGACCTCGCGCAGTGGCTGCTCGACCAGGGCATCGGCAGCATCTCGCTGAACCCCGACACCGTGG
>JANNKD010000186.1:0-2122 GCA_031396115.1 Gammaproteobacteria bacterium | reverse complement strand
TGGACCTTTTCGGCCGCAGGCTATCTGGCGGGCAGCATATCGACGTTTTCGGGTGTGGACACCACGACCCCGGTTGACGTCGAGAACGGCAACTGCACCCAGCAAGGCAGTTGCGCGACGACGACGCTATCGCACGCGACGCCGAGCGTCGCCACGACGGTGGCCAACACGATGCTGGTCACCTCCCATACCTACAGCTCGGCCGGGACGTGGGCGCCGCCCGGCGGGATGACGGAGGCGGTTGAGGTCCAGCATGGAAACCAGTCCCTCGGGGTCGACTACGTGCTGCAGGCTGCGACCGGCGCGACCGGGGCGAAGACCGCGACCGCGTCCACTCAGGCCGACGTCGGGAACGCCCACATCCTCGCGCTGCGGCCCGCGCCGCCGCCACCGCCTTCCGTCGGTGGCTTCAATGCGTATGAGACCTCGACCGGCGCAGGCGCCATCACCGGCGTGATCAAGACCAAGATTGCCGGCACCACCATCACCCTCGACATGATTGCCTTGAATGTGGCGAAAACCGCGATCGAGACGACTTTCGCCGGCACGGTCCGGGTCGAGGTGCTCAACGCGAGCGACAATTCGGGAGCGCTCGACGCCAACGGCTGCCGGCCGAGCTGGACCGTGATCCAGACGCTCTCGCCTGATCCCGCGTTCACCGATGGGCGCGATGCCATCAGCTTCACGCAGGCCAATTCCTATCCCGATGCGCGGCTGCGCATCACTTTCCCGGCGGGCGCGCCCACGGTTACCGGCTGTTCGAACGACAACTTCGCGATCCGGCCCAACACCTTCAACAACGTCGCCGCGCAGGATGCCACCTGGGAAACCGCCGGGAATGCACGCAGCCTGGCGAACGTGGCGGCCACCGGGGGCAACGTGCACAAAGCCGGCCGGCCGTTGCGCATCACGGCGCAGGCGGTCAACGGCGCCGGCAGCCCCGTGGCCACCACCAACTACTCGGGCTCCCCGACTGCGGTGCTCACCAGCCTGTTGCAGCCCAGTTCGGGCTGCGGCAGTTGCGCACTGGGCACGCTCACGCTCGGGACCTGGTCGGCCGCCAGCGGCGTGGTCACCACGGACACCGCCAGCTACAACGAGGCGGGCTCCTTCGCGATGCGGCTGGAGGATCAGAACTTCGCCGCGGTGGATGCCAGCGACGGCTCCTCGACGGCCGAGCGCTACGTCGTCGGCCCGGGCTTCAACGTCGGCCGCTTCGTGCCGGAGCGCTTCGTGCTGAGCAGCAGCACCACGCCGCAGTACAGGACCTTCAACGCGACCGACGCGGCCTGCCAGCCTCCGCCCAGCGGCCCGCGGCGCAGCTTCACGTACCTCGGCCAAGCGTTCGGGTACGCCACGGCTCCCAGCTTGACGATCACGGCCGAGCGCTTCGGCGGCGGAACGACCGCGAACTACAGCGGCAACCTGTGGGTGGCGACGCTGAACGGTCCCACCTACAGCAACAACGCAGTGGGCCCGGCCCTCGATACGTCGCTCGCCACAACGAATCTGACCGTGAACAACGACGGCACGGCGACGCTCGCCATCGGCGGCTCGCTCGCCTACAACCGGAGCGCGACGACGCCGATCGCCCCCTTCAACGCCAACCTCTCGATCACCACCGATGCCTCCAATTCGGCGGAGAACCCGGTCGCCGGGAACGGCATCATCGGCTCGAGCGGCTCCCTGGTGTTCAACGGCACCGGCTCGGGCATCGCCTTCGACGGCGGGGACTTCAATCTCGCCACCGACGACGGCAAGACCTTCGTCTACGGCCGCGCGAGAATGCAGAACGCCAGCGGGCCGCCGGGTTCCGACCTGCCGATCCCGTTTGCCATCGAGCACTACACCGGTTCGCTGTTCGTGACGAACGCGCGGGACCATTGCACCAGCTTCGTCGCGGGAAATTTCCTGCTGCTGGACTATAGCGGTGGCATCACCGCGGGCAACATGCCGCAGTCCAATATCAGCACTTCGGGCAGCATCGTTGCCGGCGTCGGCACGCTGCGGCTCCTGAAACCGACTTCTCCACCGGCGACCCCCGGCCGCGTGCGCATCTGCCTCGACTTGGGCGCCGACGCGGCGACCCCTGGCACGCCGGCCTGCGTGGCCGCCCCTGCGG
>JANNKD010000172.1:0-4786 GCA_031396115.1 Gammaproteobacteria bacterium | reverse complement strand
GGAGGCCTACCCGTTCACCGTCAAGCCCAAGGGCCGCGCCAAGGACAAGTGGGACGTCCTGCAGTTCGGCGAGGCCGTGCCGGCGCCGAACCAGCCGCTGGAAATGCTGGCCACGACGAAAGCCGAAAACACCTGCACGATGTAAGAAGGCGCCACCGAACCTTCACTCCTTCTGAGCCTGCGCGCGGGCCACCGCGCAGCGCGGCCATCGTGATGCAAATCGTCTTCTTGCTCGAGCAGGTGGTCAACGGCCTCGTGCTCGGGGGTTACTACCTGCTGCTGGCGCTGGGCCTGTCGCTGATCTTCAGCGTGGGCGGCATCGTCAACCTGGCCCACGGCGCCTTCTACGCCCTCGGTGCCTACGTGGCGCTGGAGGCGTCCAAGCACCTCGGCTTTGCCGGCGGCGTGATCGTCTCGCCGCTGCTGGTGGGGTTGCTGGGCATCGCCTTCGAGCGCTACCTGCTGCGCCGCTTCTACACGTCGGACCCGATCTTGAGCCTGCTCGTCACGTTCGGCCTGGCGATGGTCGCCGAGCAGTTCATCCGCATGGTCTGGGGCGCGGCGCCTCTGCCTTCGTCGATGCCCGCCGCGTTCAAGGGCCAGGTCCTGCTGGGCGAGATGATGTTCTCGCGCTACCGGCTGCTGCTGCTGGCGGTGGTGGTGGTGGTCCTGATCGGGATCTGGTTGCTGCTGCACAAGACCTCGTTCGGCCGCGTCGTTCGCGCCGGCGTGCAGCGGCCCGACATGGTGGCCGCACTGGGCATCCGCCTGCAGCCCTACATGATGGCCATTGTCGTCCTCGGCGTCGGCATGGCGGCGCTGGGCGGCGCGCTGTTCGGGCCGATCACGACGGTCCATCCGGCGATGGGCATCGAGATCATGACCGTGGCCTTCGTCGTCGTCGTGATCGGCGGCCTGGGCAGCTTCTGGGGTGTGGTGCTGGCGGCGCTGCTGGTGGGCGTGGTGCGCGGCATCACGATCCACTTCGTGCCGGCGGCCGGCGAGGCGTCGATGTACGTGCTGATGTTCCTGGTGTTGATGTTCCGCCCGCGCGGCCTGCTCGGCGAGCGCATCGAGCGTTTCGAATGAACAAGACTGCCTGTGCTCGCTTGCGGGCCGTGCGCCGGGCCGCTCCCAGGCCGGCCCGCACCGCCACCGGGGGTCGTTCGATGGTCTCATCGAACGGGGGGCCCGCATGAAGCCGCTGGCGGTCGAACGGGGGCCCGCATGAAGCCGCTGGCCGTCGGCGCCGCCGCGCTGGTGCTGCTGCCGTTCGCGTTGCAGGCGATCGGGCTGACGCTCGACACCGCCGCGGTGGTCGTCATCCTGTGCATCGCCGCGATGGGGCTGAACGTGCTGGTGGGCACCACCGGGCTGGTCTCGTTCGGCCACAGCGTCTGGTTCGGCATCGGCGGCTACGCCGGGGCGTTGGCGCAGAAGCACTGGTTTCATGGCCAGATGATCGTTCCGCTGCTGTTCGCGATCGTCTTCACCGCGCTGCTGGCGCTGGCGGTGGGCTTCCTGATCCTGCGTCGCCGCGGCGTGTACTTCTCGCTGCTGACGCTGGCGTTGTCGGCGCTGACCTTCGCGATCGCCTTTCGCTGGACCGCGTTGACCGGCGGCGAAGGCGGGCTGGGTGGCATCGAGCGCCAGGTGATCGGGCCGATCGACCTGAACGACCACCGCGTGTTCTACGCCTTCACGGCGCTGATCGGGCTGGCGGTGCTGTTCGTGCTGCTGCGCGTGCTGCGTTCGCCGTTCGGCCACGTGCTGGTGGCGATCCGCGAAAACGAACAGCGCGCCACCTTCCAGGGCTACGACACCAACCGCTACAAGCTGGCGGCGTTCGTGCTGTCGGCGGCCGTCACCGCGCTGGCGGGCGCGCTGCTGGTGTTCCACCACCGTCTCGCGGCGGCCGAGTCGGCCACGGTGGCGTTCTCGGGCGAGCTGCTGGCGATGGTCGTGATCGGCGGCATGCGCAGCTTCCTCGGCCCGGCGCTGGGGGCGCTGTTCTACCTGCTGTTTCGCGAACTGTTCTCGATCTGGACCGACAACTGGCTGCTCTGGTTCGGCATCATCTTCGTCGCCTTCGTGATCTTCTCGCCCACCGGGCTGGCCGGCATCTGGGGCCAGTTGCGGCGGCGCTGGCGGCCGCCGCCGGAGGAGAGCGCGGCGATGAGCCGGCGCAGGATCTACGAAGGCCTGGCGCTGCCGGCCTTCCTGCGCCCGACACCGCGCGCCGGCGCGGTGCTCGAAGTCGACGCCGTCGACAAGCATTTCGGCGGCATCCGGGCGGTCAGCGGCGCGCGGCTGACGCTCGAATCGGGGCAGGTGCATGCGCTGATCGGGCCCAACGGCGCCGGCTAGACCACCGTCTTCAACCTGGTGTCAGGCCTGTTCCCGCCCGACCACGGCACGGTGCGCCTGAACGGCCGGGCCGTGCACCACCTCAGCGCGCACCAGATCTGCCAGCGCGGCCTCGCGCGCTCGTTCCAGATCACCAACCTGTTCAAGGGCCTGACGATCTACGAGAACCTGCGCCTGTCGCTGCAGGCGCGCCAGGGCGGGCGCTACAACTGCTGGCGCGACATCGACAGCTACGCCGCGGTGCACGCCGAGACCGCCGAGCTGATGAAGTTTCTCGGCCTGCAGGGCATCGAAGACACGCTCGGCGGCGATCTGTCGTACGGCGGCCAGCGCCTGGTCGATCTGGGGATCGCGCTGGGCTCCAAGCCGCAGGTGCTGCTGATGGACGAGCCGCTGGCCGGCCTGGCCGCGGCCGAGCGCGAACGCGTCAGCCATCTGGTCACGACCGTCGCGCATCACATTCCGGTGCTGATCGTCGAGCACGACATCGACCGCGTGCTCGGCTTCTCGCAGCGCGTGACGGTGATGAACCAGGGCGAGGTGCTGATGGCCGGCACGCCCGACGAAGTGCGCGCCGATGCGCGCGTGCAAGAGGTCTACACCGGCAGCGGCACGCCGCCGGTCACGGGACGCTCGACGCTGGCGGCCGGGCAGCGCAAGCCGCTGCTGCGCTTCGAGGGCGTGAACGCCTTTTACGGCAAGAGCCACATCCTCAACGACGCCAGCCTCGACGTGTGCGAAGGCGAGATCGTCGCGCTGCTGGGCCGCAACGGCGCCGGCAAGTCGACGCTGCTGAAGACGCTTTGCGGCCTGCTGGCGCCGGCGACCGGGCGGATCGAATTCGAGGGCCGCGACATCGCCCGCGCGCCGGCACCCGACATCGCCCGCGCCGGCATCGGCTACGTGCCGCAGGGCCGCGGCCTGTTCGCCGGCATGACGGTGGCCGAGAACCTGGCGCTGGGCCGGCTGGCGCGCAAGACCGATGGCAGCCACGGCGTGGTCTGGGACGAGGCCCGCGTGCTGGAGACCTTCCCGCGCCTGAAGCAGCGTCTGCATGTCGCGGCCGACTACCTGTCGGGCGGCGAGCAGCAGATGGTGGCGGTGGCCCGGGCGCTGTCGGGCAACGTGCGGCTGCTGCTGCTCGACGAGCCCTTCGAGGGTCTGGCGCCGGCGCTGGTGCAGGAGCTGTTCACGGTCTTCGACCGCTTGCGCGCCCAGGTCTCGATCGTGATCGTCGAGCACAACCTCGACCTGGTGCTGGCGCTGGCCGACCGCGTGTTCGCGCTCGAGCGCGGCGCGGTCTTCCACAGCGGGCCGGCCGAACCGCTGCTGACCGACCTCGACTACCGCAAGAAGATACTCTGGCTGTAGGCTGGCACGCGGACCGGCCCTTTCACGCCCACCAAAGACGTCATGACCATCACCGGCAGCACGCGCGTGTTCTTCATCGTCGGCGACCCCGTGGCCCAGGTGCGTGCACCCGAGGTCTACAACCATCTGTTCGACCGCCACGGCGTCGACGCGGTGTTGCTGCCGATCCAGGTGGCCCCGGCGATGCGCTGCCGTTCCTTGTCGCGCGAATCGACGCCGGCGCGGCGGTCGTCGACATCATCATGACGCGCTCGCCGACGCCGCTGCTGCAGGCCTGCGCCGCGCGCGGCATCGTCGCCGATCCCGGTTACGAGATGGCGAAAGTTCGCGCGCTGCTCTACCCGGCCCCGAACGCGCCCGACGAAGGCCCCCGATGAGCGCCGGCGGGGTCGACGTCCTCGTGATCGGCGGCGGCAACGCGGCGCTGTGTGCAGCGCTGACGGCGCGCGAGGCCGGCGCGTCGGTGCTGCTGCTCGAGGCGGCCCCGCGCGAATGGCGCGGCGGCAATTCGATGCACACCCGCAACCTGCGCTGCATGCACGACGCGCCGCAGGACGTGCTGACCGATGCCTACCCTGAAGAAGAGTTCTGGCAAGACCTGCTGAAGGTGACCGGCGGCATCACCAACGAACATCTGGCGCGCCATGTCATCCGTGAAAGTTCACGCTGCCGCAGCTGGATGAAAAGGCATGGCGTGCACTTCCAGCCTTCGTTGTCGGGCACCTTGCATCTGTCGCGTACGAATGCATTCTTCATGGGCGGCGGCAAGGCCCTCATCAATGCTTATTACCGCAGCGCCGAGCAACTCGGCGTGCAGATTCGCTACGACGCGGCCGTCGATCGGCTCGAACTCGAGGGTTCACGCTTCGTTGCCGCCCGGGTCGGCGCCGAACGCATCGAAGCGCACGCCGTGCCGGCGCATCCACGTGCGGCAGGTGGCCGATTCGCGGATCACACGCCGCGCCAGTGCCTCGTTGGTCCGCCCGCCGGTGACCTTGAGCAGGTCTTGCCAGAACTCTTCTTCGGGGTAGGCGTCGGTCAATACATC
>JANNKD010000158.1:0-32743 GCA_031396115.1 Gammaproteobacteria bacterium | reverse complement strand
CGGCTGCCCGCTCATCAGCCCCGCCATCAGCCGCATCGACGTGCCGGAGTTGCCGAGATCGAGCGCCCCCGCCGGAGCCTTGAGCCCGGCGAGGCCGACGCCGTGGACCGTCAGCGCCGTGGCGCCATCCTGCTCGACGCGCACGCCCATGGCCTGGAACGCTTTCATCGTGCACAGGCAGTCCTCGCCGTTGAGGAAGCCGCTCACCTGGGTGGTGCCCTCGGCCAGCGCGCCGAGCATGACGGCGCGATGGGAGATGGACTTGTCTCCCGGCACGCGCAGCGTGCCGCGCAGCGCCCCGCCCGGCTGCACGCGGTAGGTCGTCATTCGATCTGCGCCAGGTGGCGCTCGCGCGCGGCACGAGCGCGGGCGAACAGCAGCTTCATCTCATCCCAGCGCTGGCCGCGGATCAGGCCGAGCACCTCGCGCAACTCGTCGATCTGGCGCTCGAGCAGCCCGCCGACCGCCTCGGCATTGGCGCGAATGATGTCGTGCCACATCTCGGGACTGGAACTGGCGATGCGCGTGAAGTCACGAAAGCCGCCGCCCGCGTTCGGGAAGATCTCGTCCCGGGCGTCCAGCCGCGCCAGCATGTCGACGAAGCTGTACGCCAGGAGGTGCGGCAGGTGCGAGGTCGCGGCGAACACGGCGTCGTGCTGGGCCGGGTCCATGCGCACCACGCGCGCACCGGCCGCGGTCCACAGCGCCGCCACCGCCGCCAACGCCGCGGGGTCCTGCGCCGGATGGGGCGTCAGGATCACGCGATGGTTGTGGAACAGGTCGGCCTGCGCGTTCGCCACGCCGCTCTTCTCGGTGCCGGCGATCGGGTGGCCGGCGACGAACCACGGCGGCACTTCGCCGCACACCGCGGCGACGTCCTTCAGCACCGACTGCTTGGTGCTGCCGACGTCGGTCACCACGGTGCCGGCTCGCAGGCCCGGGAGGCACGCGCGCAACGCCTCGGCGGTGTGCAGCACCGGCACGGCGAGCACGACGACGTCGGCCTGCGCAACCGCAGCGGCCGCGGAGTCGGCCACCGTGTCGACCACGCCGAGCTCGGCTGCCACGCGCCGCTGCTTCGGATCGAGGTCCCAGGCCGCGACCGCCTCGACGGCATGGGCCGAGCGCAGCGCCCGCGCCAGCGAGCCGCCAATCAGGCCGAGGCCGATGACGGCCAGCCGCGGCGCGCTCACTTGGCGAGGACTTCTTTGAGGGCGGCGAGAAAGCGCGTGTTCTCGGCCTCGAGGCCGACGGTCACGCGCAGGAACTGCGGCATGGCGTAGGACTTCATCGGCCGTACGATGACGCCGCGCTCGAGCAGGCCCTGGTGGACCGGCGCAGCGTCGCGGCCGAAGCCGACGGCCAGGAAATTGGCCTGCGACGGCAGCACGGTCAGGCCGAGCCCCTTCAGCTCGCGCTCGAGCCGCGCGCGCTGAGCGGTGTTGAGCTCGACCGAGCGGCGCACGAAGTCGTGGTCGTCGAGCGCCACCTCGCCCGCCAGCAGCGCGAGGCTGTTGTTATTGAAGGGCTGGCGCACGCGGTTCAACAGGTCGGCCACGCCGGCATGCGACAGCGCATAGCCGACGCGCAGCGAGGCCATGCCGTAGATCTTCGAGAAGGTGCGCGCCATCACCAGGTTCGGGAAGCGTTCGAGCCAGGCGCGCGCGTCCGGCCGCGTGGCCGGTTCCTGGTAATGCCAGTAGGCCTCGTCGAGCACGACCACGACGTGCGGCGGCACCGAGGCGAGGTAGCGCTCCAGCGCCGCGGGCTCGAGCCAGGTGCCGGTCGGATTGTTCGGGTTGGCGATGAAGATCACCGTCACGTCGGGGCGCAGCGCCCGGGCGAAGCCGGCCAGGTCGTGGCCGTAGGGCTGCGCGGCCGTCGCCGGCAGCGCCGGCACGACCACGGCCTCGGCGCTCTGGGCCTGCGTCGCGATCGGATACACCGCGAAGGCGTGCTGCGAGAACAGGGCCGCGCGGCCCGGCCCGAGGAACACGCGCGCGATGAACTCGAGGATGTCGTTGGAGCCGTTGCCGAGCGTGATGCGCTCCGGCTCGATCCGGTGCAGCTCCGACAGTTTCTTCTTGAGGCGGAAACCGCTCCCATCCGGGTAGCGCTCGAGGTGCCCGGCCATGGCCGCTGCCAGCGCCGCCCGCACCTTCGGGCTGATGCCGAGCGGGTTCTCGTTGCTGGCCAGCTTGACCGCGTCGGCCACGCCGAGCCGGCGCTGCAGCTCCTCGATCGGCATGCCGGGCTCGTACGGCGCCAGCGCACGCACGCCGGCGAGCGCGTTCTTCAGGAACGCGGGGGAGTGGTTCATACCACCGCCCGTGGATACGAACCCAGGATGCGGAAGTACGCCGCTGCCGACTGCACCCGCTCGAGCGCGGGCTTCACCGTCGCGTCGGCCTGGTGGCCTTCGAGGTCGATGAAGAAGTTGTAGTCCCAGGCCGCGCGGCGGCTCGGCCGCGATTCGATCTTGGTCAGGCTGATGCCCGACTTCGAGAACGGCTCCAGCAGCTCGAACAGCGCGCCGGAGCGGTTCTTGTGCGCCGACATCACCAGCGACGTCATGTCGCGCCCGGTCGGCTCGGGGTTCTGCCGGCCGATGACCAGGAAACGCGTCGTGTTGTTGGGATCGTCCTCGATGTTGGAGGCCAGCGTGCCCAGCTGGTACAGCTCGGCCGCCGCGGCGCCGGCGATGGCCGCGCCCTTGCCCCTCTTGCGCACCATCTGCGCCGCCAGCCCGTTGCTGGCCACTGCGATGCGCTCGGCCTTCGGCAGCTTGGCGTCGAGCCAGCGCCGACACTGCGCGAACGACTGCGCGTGCGCGAACACCTGCCGCACCTGCTCGCGCTGCTTGTGCTTCGACAGCAGGTGGTGGTGCACCGGCAGCCAGACCTCGCCGCAGATGGTCAGCGGCGTCGCCGCCAGCAGGTCGAGCGTGCTGCTGACCACGCCCTCGGTGGAGTTCTCGATCGGCACCACGCCGTACGTCGCGGCGCCGGACTCCACGTCCCGGAAGATCTCGTCGATGGCGTTGGCCACGCGCGCGCTGACCTGGTGGCCGAAGTGCTTGTACACCGCGGCCTGGGTGTAGGTGCCCTCGGGCCCGAGGTACGACACCGCCAGCGGCGACTCGAGGGCCAGGCAGGCCGACATGACCTCGCGCATCAACCGCGCCATGGTCTCGTCGGGCAGCGGACTGTCGAGGGCGCGGTTGCGGGCGATCGCGCGCCGCAGCACTTCGGCCTCGCGCGCCGGGCGGTAGTGGTCGCTCGGCGCGCCCGATGCCGCCTTGATCCGGCGGATGTCCAGCGCGACGCGCGCCCGCTCGGCGATCAGCTTCTGGATCTCCTGGTCGAGGTCATCGATGCGCGCCCGCGCCTTCTTCAGGTCTGCGGGCGCAATCATGCTGCGCCTTTACCGTTGCTCAGCGCACGGATCGACAGCACGCCCTGGATCGCCGAGATCTCGGCGCAGACTTCGGGCGGAATGGCGCCGTCGACGTCCACCAGCGTGTAGGCCAGCTCGCCGCGCGACTTGTTCAGCAGGTCGGCGATGTTGAGCTTGTGCTTGGCCAGCGCCGTGGTGATCTGGCCGACCATGTTCGGCACGTTGGCGTTGGCGATGCACAGGCGCGTGGCGCCCGATACCGGCGGCAGGATCGCCTCCGGGAAGTTCACCGCGTTGCGGATGTTGCCGTTCTCGAGGAAATCACGCAGCTGCTCGGCCACCATCACCGCGCAGTTGTCCTCGGCCTCGCCGGTCGAGGCGCCGAGGTGCGGCAGCGTGACCACGCGCGGGTGCCGGTACAGCGTGTTGGTCGGGAAATCGCAGACGTACGCGTGCAGCTTGCCCTCGTCGAGGCCGGCCTTGACCGCGCTTTCGTCGACGACACCTTCGCGCGCGAAGTTCAACACGGTCGCGCCCTTCTTCATCAGCTTGATGCGGGCCGGGTTGATCAGGTGCCGGGTGGCATCGAGCAGCGGCACATGGATGGTGACGAGGTCGGAGCGCGACATCAGGTCGTCCACCGACACCGCCTGTTGCACCGCCGAGTTCATCTGCCAGGCGTTCTGCACCGTGATCGCCGGGTCGTAGCCGAGCACGCGCATGCCCAGGTCGATGGCCGCGTTGGCGACCTTGACGCCGATCGCGCCCAGGCCGACCACGCCGAGCGTCTTGCCCGGCAACTCGAAGCCGACGAACTTCTTCTTGCCCTCTTCCACCGCAGCGTGCAACGCCTTGTCGTCGCCCGCCAGAGTCTGGGTGAAGCTCCAGGCCGGGATCAGGTTGCGCGCGGCGAGGAACATGCCGGCCAGCACCAGCTCCTTGACCGCGTTGGCGTTGGCGCCCGGCGCGTTGAACACCGGCACGCCGCGCTCGCTCATCGCCTTGACCGGGATGTTGTTGGTGCCGGCGCCGGCGCGGCCGATGGCCTTGACCGACTTGGGGATGTCCACCTTGTGCATGTCGGCCGAGCGCACCATCACGGCGTCCGGATTGACCAGCGTCGAGGCGACCTCGTAACGGTCGCGCGGCAGCCGCTCGAGCCCGAGCACGGAGATGTTGTTCAGCGTCTGGATCTTGAACACGAGGCTGGCACCGGTCGCGCGCCCTGCGGCGCAAAAAGGGGCGCTATTGTTGCAGCGCAGCGCAAGCCGTGCAAAGGACCGCCCTAGCCGCGGGTGCGGGCGAACTCCTTCATGTACTCCACCAGCGCTTTGACGCCCGCCTCCGGCATGGCGTTGTACAGGCTCGCGCGCATGCCGCCGACCGAGCGGTGGCCCTTGAGGCCGTCGAGGCCCGCGGCCTTGGCACCCTTCAGGAAGTCCGCATCCATCGCTTCATTGGGCAGCGTGAACACGACGTTCATCCAGGAGCGCGCGTCCTTCGCCACTGGATTCTTGAAGAACGACTGGCTATCGACGTAGTCGTAGAGCGCCTTGGCCTTGCGTTGGTTGATCTGCGCCATGCCCGGCAGGCCGCCGATGCCCTTGATCCACTTGAACACCAGCCCCGCGATGTACCAGGAGAAGGTCGGCGGCGTGTTCAGCATGGACTCGGCTTCGGCCACCTGCTGGTAGTCGAACACCGAGGGCAGCGCCGGGTGCACCTGGCCGATCAGGTCGTCACGCACGATGACGAAGGTGATGCCCGAGGGGCCCGCGTTCTTCTGCGCGCCGGCGTAGATCAGGCCGAACTTCGACACGTCGATCGGCCGTGACAGGAATGAGGACGAAAAGTCCGCGACCAGCGGCACGCCGTTGCTGTCCGGCACGAAATGGAATTCCACACCCTCGATGGTCTCGTTCGGCGTGTAGTGCATATAGGCCGCGTTCGGGTCGAGCTTCCAGGTCTTGGGATCCGGAACGTGGTTGTACTTCTCGTCCGGGCACTTGGCGGCGACGTTGACCTTGCAGTAGCGCGCCGCTTCCTTGGCGGCCTTCTTGCCCCAGGCGCCATTGACGACGTAGTCCGCGCCGGTCTTGCCGCGCAGCAGGTTCATCGGCACGGCCGCGAACTGCGTGGTCGCGCCGCCCTGCATGAACAGCACCTTGTAGTTGGAGGGCACGGCGAGCAGCTCGCGCAAATCCTTCTCGGCCTCGGCCGCGATGGACATGAACGGCTTGTCGCGGTGCGACATCTCCATCACCGACATGCCGGTGCCGCGCCAGTCGAGCAGTTCGTCGCGCACCTGGGTGAGCACGGTTTCGGCCAGCGTCGCGGGGCCGGCAGCAAAGTTGAAGACTCTCTTCATGTCGGGACGTTCTTCTTCGGTTACAGGGAAAACCCGGATCAGGCCGCGGGCGGCTCCGTCGGCGCGGGCCCGCCTTCGGCGGTCTCGGCGTCGCCGTTCTCGGACTCGATGCGATCGAGCCCGACCAGGCGGTCGTTTTCGTCCGGGCGCATCACGCGCACGCCCTGCGTGTTGCGGCCCTGGATGCTGATTTCCTTCGCGGCCGTGCGGATCAGGGTGCCGCCCTCGGAGATCAGCATGACCTCGTCGTTCTCGTGCACCTCGATGGCGCCGACCAGCTTGCCGGACTTGTCGGTCAGGTTCTGCGCGATGACACCCTGCCCGCCGCGGCCGTGCACGGGGTACTCGTCGATCTTGGTGCGCTTGCCCAGGCCGAACTCGGACACCGTCAGGATGTCGCCCGAGTTGGCAACGATCAGCGCGATGACCTTCTCGTTTTCCCTTAGACGCATGCCGATCACGCCGGTGGCCTGCCGGCCCATGGCGCGCACGTCGTCCTCGTGGAAGCGGATGGCGCGGCCGCCGTCGCAGAACAGCAGCACGTCGTTGGTGCCGTTGGTCAGCGCCACGTCGACCAGCGCGTCGTCGGAGCGCAGCTCGACGGCGATGATGCCGTTCGAGCGGATGTGCGAGTAGTCCTCGAGCGCGGTCTTCTTGACCGTGCCCAGGCGCGTGGCCGCGAACACGCAGTTGCCCGGCGCGAAATCCTTGATCGGCAGCACCGCGGAGATCTTTTCGTTGGCCTCGAGCGGCAGCAGGTTGACGAACGGCTTGCCGCGCGCGCCGCGCGCGCCGACCGGCAGCTCGAACACACGCAGCTTGTAGACCTTGCCGAGCGAGCTGAAGCACAGCAGCGTGTCGTGCGTGTGCGCGATCCACAGCCGGTCGACGAAATCCTCTTCCTTGGTGGTCGCGGCCATCTTGCCGCGCCCGCCGCGCTTCTGGGCGCGGTATTCATCGAGGGGCTGGGTCTTGACGTAGCCCTCGTGCGAGAGCGTCACGACCATGTCCTGCGGCGTGACCAGGTCCTCGCGGTTGAGGTTCACCGCGCCCTCGCTGATCTCGGTGCGGCGCTCGTCGCCGTACTGGTCCTTGATCTCGAGCAGCTCGGCGCGGATCACGGCCAGCAGGCGCGGCTCGTTGCCGAGGATGTCGAGGTAATCCACGATCGAGTCGAGGATCTCCTTGAACTCGTGGATGATCTTTTCCTGCTCCAGGCCGGTGAGGCGCTGCAGCTTGAGGTCGAGGATCGCCACGGCCTGGGGCTCGGACAACCGGTAGCCCCCCTGCACCAGGCCAAATTCCGCGGCGAGATCCGCCGGCCGGGAATTGCTCGCGCCGGTGCGCTCCAGCATCCCGCTGACGGCGCCGGGTTTCCACAGCTTCCCCATCAGGCCGGTCTTGGCCTCGGCCGGATTCGGCGCCAGCTTGATCAGCGCGATGACCTCGTCGATGTTGGCCAGCGCCACGGCCAGGCCTTCCAGCACGTGGGCCCGGCGGCGCGCTTCCTTGAGCAGGTAACGGGTGCGGCGCGTCACCACTTCGCGGCGGTGGCGCAGGAAGATCGATAGCAGCGCCTTGAGCCCGAGCGTCTTGGGCTGGCCGTCGTCGAGCGCGACCATGTTGATGCTGAAGCTGTCCTGCAACTGGGTGTGCTGGAACAGGTTGTTCAGCACCACCTCGCTGTTCTCGCCGCGCTTGAGCTCGATGACCATGCGCAGGCCGTCCTTGTCGGACTCGTCGCGCAGCTCGGAGATCCCCTCGACGCGCTTGTCCTTGACCAGGTCGGCGATCTGCAGCAGGCAGCGCGCCTTGTTCACCTGGTACGGCAGCTCGGTGACGATGATCGCCTGGCGCTCCTTGCCGATGTCCTCGAAGTGCGTGCGCGCGCGGATCACGATGCGGCCGCGGCCCGTGGCGTAGGCGTCCACCAAACCGTTGGCGTCGAGCAGGATGCCCGCCGTCGGGAAATCCGGCGCCGGCACCAGCTTCATCAGGCCCGCGAGGTCGAGGTCGGGGTTGTCAATCAGCGCCACGCAGGCGTCGATGACTTCGCCGAGGTTGTGCGGCGGGATGTTGGTCGCCATGCCGACCGCGATGCCGGAGCTGCCGTTGACCAGCAGCTGCGGAATGCGCGCCGGCAGCACCAGCGGTTCGCGCTCGGACTCGTCGTAGTTCGGGCCGAACGGCACCGTGTCCTTGTCGATGTCGGCCAGCATCTCGTGCGCCAGCCGCGTCATGCGGATTTCGGTGTAGCGCATCGCGGCCGGGTTGTCGCCGTCGACCGAGCCGAAGTTGCCCTGGCCGTCGACCAGGACGTAGCGCATCGAAAAATCCTGCGCCATGCGCACGATCGTGTCGTAGATCGCGGTGTCGCCGTGCGGGTGGTACTTGCCCATCACGTCGCCGACGATGCGCGCGGATTTCTTGAACGGCTTGTTCCAGTCGTTGCTCTGCTCGTGCATCGCGAACAGCACGCGGCGGTGCACCGGCTTGAGCCCGTCGCGGGCATCCGGGAGCGCCCGTCCGACGATCACGCTCATGGCGTAATCGAGGTAGCTGCGCCGCATCTCGTCCTCGAGATTGACGCTTAGCAATTCTTTAGCAATTTCAGACATTTAGCAGGTTCTGGAAAAAGATAAAGCGCCTCCCCGGCGCATGCGCAAATTCTACCGGAAAACCACTCGAAAAGGGCCGCTCTTCAGCGCTTTTTCCGGCTCTTTTTTCGGGGGGGTTTTCTTGACTTCGGCGCGCTCCCCAGCAACCGCCGGATGGATGCCGTTGAAGGCCGCTTCAGCGCCCCTTTTTCGCAGACCAGGGCCGTGATCAGGCCCGCCGGGGTGACGTCGAACACCGGGTTGAAGGCGTCCGTATTGGCCGGCGCCACGGCCGCGCCGCGGAACTCGGTCAGTTCCTGGGCCGCCCGTTCCTCGATGTGGATGTCGGCGCCCGTCTTGCAGCGCGGATCGAAGGTCCCGGTCGGCGCCACCACCATGAACTTGACCTTGTGCCGTGCCGCGGCCACGGCCAGCGCGTAGGTGCCGATCTTGTTGGCGGTGTCACCGTTGGCGGCAATGCGGTCGGCGCCGACGATAACCCAGTCGATGTCGTGCTGCGCCATGAGCCAGGCCGCGGCGCCGTCCGCGATCAGCCGCGCGGGGATTTTCTCTTTCTGCAACTCCCAGACGGTCAGCCGCGCGCCCTGCAGCCAGGGCCGGGTTTCGGTGGCGAACACCTGGGCGATCTTGCCCTGCTGGTGCGCGGTGCGGATCACGCCCAGGGCGGTGCCGTGGCCGCCGGTGGCCAGCGCGCCGGTGTTGCAATGGGTCAGCACGCGCGCGCCGCGCGGCAGCAGCGCCGCGCCGAACGCGGCCATGCGGTGGTTCTGCGCGAGGTCCTCGGCGTGGATCGCCTGCGCTTCCGCCAGCACGGACTCGGCGGAGCGGTCCTTCAGCCGGCGCAGGCGCTCCAGCACCCAGCGCAGGTTCACGGCCGTGGGCCGCGACTTCGCCAGGACCATCTCGGCCCGGTCGTACGAAGCGGGATCGGCGCGCAGCGCCAGCGCCATGCCATAGCCCGCGGCGATGCCGATGGCGGGCGCGCCCCGCACGGCCATCTCGTGGATCGCCCGCGCGACGCCCTCGGCCGTGCGGCACTCGAGCCAGCGCTCTTCGTGCGGCAGCACGCGCTGGTCGATCAGTCGCAGGCGGTCGCCCGCCCAGACGATGGGTTGAACGGCCCCCGTTGCAACATCGGCTGTCATAATGCCGCGCATTCTAAGCAATCCCTTCCGATGCAAGACGCTGACCTGATCGTGCTGCCGCGCTGGCTCGTGCCGATCGAGCCCGCCAGCACCGTGCTGGAAGACCACGCGCTCGTCGTGCGCGATGGCCGCATCGCCGCCCTGGTGCCGGCCGCGACCGCGCGCAAGGACTGGACGGCGCGCGAAACGCTGACGCTGCCGGGCCACGCGCTGATGCCCGGCCTGGTCAACAGCCACACGCACGCCGCGATGTCGTTGCTGCGCGGCCTGGCCGACGACCTGCCGCTGATGGACTGGCTGCAAAACCACATCTGGCCGGCCGAGGGCGCGCACGTGAGCCGGCAGTTCTGCGAGGACGGCGTGCGGCTGGCCTGCGCGGAGTTCATCCGCGGCGGCATCACCTGCTTCAACGACATGTACATGTTCCCGGACGCGACCGCGGCCGTGGCATCGCGCGCCGGCCTGCGCTCGGCGGTCGGCCTGATCGTGCTCGACTTCCCCACCGCCTGGGCGCAACCCGGCGAGTACATCCACAAGGGCCTCGAGCTGCACGACGCGCTCAAGGGCGAGCCGCTGGTGCGCACCGTGTTCGCGCCGCACGCGCCGTACACCGTGTCCGACGGGCCCATGCAGGAGGTGCGCAAGTACGCCGCCGAGCTCGGCATCCCGATCCACATGCACGTGCACGAAACCGCCGGCGAAGTGGACCTCGCGGTGCAGGCCACCGGCAAGCGGCCGTGGCAGCGGCTCAAGGAGCTCGGCCTGGTCGGCCCGGACCTCATCGCCGTGCACATGACGCAGCTGACCGACGCCGAGATCGCCGACTGCGCGCAGTACGGCGTCACCGTCGCCCACTGTCCCGAATCCAACCTCAAGCTGGCCAGCGGCTTCTGCCCGGTGGACAAGCTGCTCAAGGCCGGCGTCAACGTCGCGCTCGGCACCGACGGCGCCGCCAGCAACAATGACCTCGACATGCTCGGCGAGATGCGCACCGCCGCGCTGCTGGCCAAGGGCGTGGCCGGCGATGCGCGCGCCCTGCCCGCCGCCTCCGCGCTGCACATGGCAACCCTGGCCGGAGCGAAGGCGCTTGGCCTCGACAGCGAGATCGGCTCGCTCAAGGCCGGCAAGGCGGCCGATTTCATCGCGCTCGACCTCTCCGAGGTCAGCATGCAGCCGCTATACAGCGTGATCTCGCAGCTGGTCTACGCCAGCGCGCGCCACCACGTGACCCACGTGTTCGTCGCCGGCCGCGCGCTGATGCGCGAGCGCCAGCTGCTGACGGTGGACGAGCCCGCCGCGATCGCGGTCGCGCAGCAGTGGCGCGCCAAGGTGCGCCCTTGAGCCGCAACGTCGACGCCGACGAGATCGCGCGTTTCGACCAGATTGCCGCGCGCTGGTGGGACCCCGACGGCGAGATGGCACCGCTGCACGTGATCAATCCGGTGCGGGCCCGCTACATCGAGCAGGCCGCCGGCTCGCTCGCCGGCAAGGCCGCGGTGGACATCGGCTGCGGCGGTGGGCTGCTGAGCGAGGCCCTGGCCGTGCGCGGCGCCACGGTCACCGGCATCGACCTCGCGCACGACGTGCTGGCCGCGGCCCGCGCGCATCTCAAGACCTCGAAGCTGAAAGTGGACTATCGCGCGCTCGCCGCCGAAGCGCTGGCGGCGGAGCAACCCGCCGCGTTCGATCTGGTCACCTGCCTCGAGATGCTCGAGCACGTGCCGGATCCCGCCTCGGTGGTCGCCGCCTGCGCCACGCTCGCCAGGCCCGGGGCGCCGGTCGTGTTCTCCACCATCAACCGCAACCCGAAGGCCTGGGCGCTCGCGATCGTCGCCGCCGAGTACGTGCTCGGGCTGCTGCCGCGCGGCACGCACGACTACGCCAGGTTGATCCGCCCGTCCGAGCTGGCGCGTTGGGCCGAGGCCGCCGGCCTCGACGTGGTCGAGATCCGCGGCCTCACCTACAACCCGCTGCTGAAGGCCGCGCAGCTGTCCGACGACTGCGACGTGAATTACCTGATGCTGTGCCGCAAACCGTGAGGCCGCGCGCAGTCCTGTTCGATCTCGACGGCACGCTGGTGGACACGGCGCCCGACCTCGGGCACGCCGCCAACCTGGTGCGCGCCGAGGCCGGCCTCGCACCCTTGCCCGTCGTCGCTTACCGGCCCGTCGCTTCCGCTGGCGCGCGCGGACTGCTCAAGGTCGCGTTCGGGATCGATCCGGGCCACGCCGACTTCGCGGCACGGCGCGAGAGCTTCCTCGCCCACTACCGCACGCACCTCGCGCGCCAGTCACGGCCGTTCGAAGGCATCGAGCCTGCGCTCGCCGCGTTCGAGCAGCGCGGCATCGCCTGGGGCGTGGTCACCAACAAGCCGCAAGCGCTGACCGATCCGCTGATGGACGCGCTCGGCCTGGCGCGCCGCTCCGCGGTCACGCTCGGCGCGCAGGACGGGCTCAAGCCCAAGCCTGCGCCGGACGCGCTGCTGCGCGCCTGCGCCACGCTCGGGCTTCAGCCTGCCGACTGCGTCTACGTCGGCGACGACCGGCGCGACATCGACGCCGCGCGCGCGGCCGCCATGCCCGTACTCGCCGCGGCCTGGGGCTATGTCGGCTACGGCGATCCGATCGAGCGGTGGGGCGCCGATGCGATCCTGGCGGCGCCGGCGGACCTGCTGCAGTGGTGCGCATGACCGCGGTTCCGGCGACGCCCGCCGCGCGATCCGACCTGCTCTCCGGGCGCGTCGTGCTGGTCACCGGCGCCGGCGACGGCCTGGGACGGGCGACGGCGCTGCTGTGCGCGCGCCACGGCGCCACGCTGGTGCTCCTCGGCCGCACCGTGGCCAAGCTCGAGAAGACCTACGACGAGATCGTCGCCGCCGGCCTGGCCGAGCCCGCGATCTATCCACTGAACCTCGCCGGCGCGACCTGGAACGACTACGAACAGCTCGCCGAAACGCTGGAACGGGAATTCGGCAGGCTCGATGGCCTGGCCCACTGCGCCGCGCACTTCAAGGGCTTCGCGCCGCTGGCCTCGGTCGAGCCCAAGGACTGGCTCGAGACCCTGCAGGTCAACCTCACGGCGGTGTTCGCGCTCACGCGCCACTGCCTGCCGCTGCTGGAAAAGTCAGGCTCAGCCTCGGTCGTGCTGGTGTCGGACGCCCGCGGCCGCAAGGGCAAGGCCTACGCCGGCGCCTACGGCGTGTCGAAGTTCGCGCTCGAAGGCCTGATGCAGACCTGGGCCGACGAGCTCGAGGGCGCCGGGCGCGTGCGCGTCAACACGCTGGATCCAGGCCCGATGGACACGGCGCTGCGGCGCAAGGGCTACACGCAGGGCCCGGCGGCGCCGCCGCCGGATGCGGCCGCCCGCGCACTGCTGTGGCTGCTCGGGCCGGACAGCGCCCCGGCCACGGCAACGGCGTTCAGCCTTCCCGGGTGACGGTCGGTGCGCGCCGGCCGCGCGACGACGGCGCGGCCGCCGAGGGCAGCAGCAGCGTCACCACCCGATTGCGCCCCTTGTCCTTGGCCTCGTAGAGCGCCTCGTCCGCGCGCTGCACCAGGTCGCTCAGGGGTTCGCCTTCGAGCGGCACCAGCGCCACGGCGCCGACGCTGGCGGTGACGCGCCCGCTCGGCGCGTCGCGGTGCGGAATGCGCAAGGCCTGCACGGCGCCGCGCACCTGGTCGGCCAGCGAGCGCAGCGACTGCGGCTGGATGTCGTGCCAGTAGCCGATGAACTCTTCGCCGCCATAGCGCGCGACGAAGTCCATCGGCCGCTTGAATTCGTTGCGCAACGCACCGGCCACGGCGCGCAGGCAGACGTCGCCCTGGACGTGGCCATAGCGGTCGTTGTACGGCTTGAAGTGGTCCACGTCGAGCAGCATCACGCCGATGCAGACCCGCTCGCGCGCCGCCTGCTTCAGGCTGCGCTGCATCTGCTGGAAGAACGCCATGCGGTTGAACAACCCGGTCAGGCCATCCTGCGTGGCCAGCGTGCCGAACAAGCCACGGCGCAGGAAACTGTCGCGCTCGAGACGTTCGATCGAGTACAGCGCCACGATGCCGGTGATCTGCGTGACGCCGATGAAGAACACCTGGTAGCCCCAACCCGCCTTGGCCGTCAGCCCGCCGCCCAGGCTGCCGATGACGTAGATCAGGAAGATGCCGGCGCCGGCGGCGAGCGCCGGCCGCAACATCAGGCCACTGAAGACGTACAGGTGGAACGACACCAGGATCAGGCCCTCGTAATGCGTGTGGAGGTTGAGGCGGTACAGCATGGCCTCGATCGCCGTTGCGACGATGGCGAAGGTGACGTAACTCAGCACCGCGAAGGCCGGCAGGACCACGCGCAGGCGCGTGAAGTAGCTCGCGGCCAGCGTCATCGCCATCGAGCCGATGACGATGCTGCGCATGATCGCGCCCCACTCCTGCATCGTGCCGGTCTCGACCTTGAGGCGCACCAGCGCAAACGCGATGTAGACGAAGATGACGATGCCGAAACCCGCGCGCAGGCGCCGCTGGTGATGGAGCATGAACTCGTCGCGGAACTCGCGCTCGAGCGCGCGCACGAAACGCAGCGAGCCGAAGCCCTCGCGCAACTGCACTGCATAGGGCGACTCCGGCAGGCTGATGGTGTCTGCGTCGGCGTCGGCGTCGCTCACGTCATCCCCACCGCACGTTGCAACGCGCGGATCTCGTGGGCCTCCAGCTCGCGCCAGCCGGCCGAGCGGATGCCGCGGCCGAGCTCGACCGGCCCGTACCGCACGCGGATCAGCCGGCTGACCTGGCAGCGCTGCGACTCCCACAGGCGGCGCACCAGCCGGTTGCGCCCCTGCTTCACCACGACCTGGAACCAGCGGTTGGCCGCGCCGGCGCCGCCGCCGTCCTCGTCCTCGGCGCCGGGCCCGTCCGAGCGCCACACCTTCTCGAAGCGACCCTGGCCGTCGTCGAGGCGCACGCCGTCCGCCAGGCGCACCAGCATGGCGTCGTCCACTTCGCCCAGCACGCGCACCGCGTATTCGCGTTCGACCTCGAAGCTCGGGTGCATGAGCCGGCGCGCCAGCTCGCCGGAGGTGGTGAACAGCAGCAGCCCGGAGGTGTTGATGTCGAGCCGCCCGATCGCGATCCAGCGCCCGGTGTCGAGCTCCGGCAGCTTGCGGAATACGGTGCGCCGGCCCTCAGGGTCGTCGCGCGTGACGATCTCGCCGGTGCGCTTCTTGTAGGCCAGCACGCGGATCGTTTCTTCGCCGCGCGGCAGCGCGATGCCCTTGCCGTCCACCAGGACGCGGTCGCCGGGCGCTACTTTCTGGCCGATGGCGGCACGCTCGCCGTTGACGGTGATGCGGCCTTCGCGGATCAGCGCTTCGATGGCGCGACGCGAGGCCACACCCGCCTGGGCCAGGATCTTCTGGATGCGCTGCGGGCCGCCGGCGGCAGGGGTCCTGGCCGCTGCGACTCCGGGGCCCTTAGTGGACCGTCGCGGACTGGTCCGTTTCATCGGCAGTGGCTTCCGCGGCCGGCACCTGCGCCGGCGCGCTCGCGCCGAGGCGCAGCAGCGCGGCCTCGAGCTGGGCCGGATCCTTGAGCTCGGGCAGCGCCGGCAGCTCGTCGAGCGACTTCAGGTTGAAGTCGTCGAGGAACTGCGGCGTGGTACCGAGCAGCGCCGGGCGCCCCGGCACTTCCTTGACGCCGACTTCCCTCACCCAGCCGCGCTCGATCAGGGTCTTGATGATGTTCGGCGACAGCGACACGCCGCGGATCTCCTCGATCTCGCCGCGCGTGATCGGCTGGCGATAGCAGATCAGCGCCAACGTCTCGAGCAGCGCGCGCGAGAAGCGCGGCGGGCGCTCCTGCCACAGCTTGCCGACCCACTCGGCGTAATCGGCGCGCACCTGCAGGCGATAGCCGCTGGCGACCTCGCGCAGTTCGACTGCGCGGCCGTCGAGCTGGCGCCCGAGCAGCTCCAGCGCCGCCTTCACGTCCTTCTTGGTGATGCCGCCCTCCGCCATGAACATGCGGAACAGCTGGTCGAGCGACAGCGGCTGGTCGGCGGCGAGCAGCAGGGCTTCGAGGATCTGGGCCAGGCGTTCTTTCACTTCCACGCGTGATCTCCTGAACAGTCGCGCCTAGGAGGCGCTCCTACAGTCGCGCCTGAAGGCGCCCCTACAAAAGAATTCATTGCCAATCGGTGGCGGTTTCCGCCGCCGGCTCGCTCGGCCGCGCGCGCGCGACCTGGATCAACAGCGGCGCGAAGGGCGCCGCCTGGGTCAACTCCACCATCGAGCCCTTGACCAGTTCGAGCACCGCGAGCAGGCAGACGACGACGCCCGCGCGGCCTTCGGCCGGGTCGACGATCTCGGCGAACTCGGCGCCAGTCCCAGCCGACACGCGCGCCAGGATGCGCGTCATGCGCTCGCGCACCGACAGTGGCTCGCGCGCGACCTGGTGACGGGTGAACATCTCGGCGCGCTGCATGGCCTCGCGGAAGGCCTCGAGCAGCTCGCGCACGTGCGGCACCGGCAGTTCGATCGCCGTCTCGACCTTCTCCGGGCGCGCCTGCGCCAGGCTGATCTCGCGGCCGACGCGCGGCAGGCCGTCGAGCCTCTCGGCGGCGCCCTTGAAGCGCTCGTACTCCTGCAGGCGGCGCACCAGGTCCATGCGCGGATCGCTTTCCACCGCCTCCAGCGCCGGACGCGGCAGCAGCAGGCGCGACTTGATCTCGGCCAGCATCGCCGCCATCACCAGGTACTCGGCCGCCAGCTCGAGCCGCAGGTCGCGCATCAGCTCGATGTACTGCATGTACTGCTGCGTGATCTTGAGGATCGGGATGTCGAGGATGTTGAGGTTCTGCCGCCGGATCAGGTACAGCAGCAGGTCGAGCGGTCCCTCGAAGGCCTCGAGGAACACCTGCAGCGCGTCGGGCGGGATGTAGAGGTCTTCCGGCAGTTTCGCCAGCGGCTGGCCGAGTACTTTCGGCCCGGGAGGCGCGTCGGCAGGAGGCAGCGCGTCGCTCATTCGGGGATGAAGCCCAGGGCGTCGTGCACGCGCTTGAGCGTGCGGTCGGCGTGCGCGGCGGCGCGCTCGGCGCCGTCCTTCAGCACGCGCCGCAGGCCGGCCTCGTCGGCGCGGAGGTCCTGGTAGCGCTGCTGCACCGGCTTGAGCTTCTCGATCACCGCCTCGGCCACGCCCGCCTTGAACTTGCCGTAGCCGGCGCCGGCGAAACGCTGCTCGATGGCAGCGAAGGATTCGCCCGTGGTGGCGGAAAGAATGGACATCAGGTTGGCGACCCCCGGCTTGTCGGCACTGTAGCGCACTTCCGAGCCGGAATCGGTCACCGCGCGCTTGAATTTCCGCTCGAGCACTTCGGGCGTATCGAGCAGGTAGACATTGTTGAGCTCGTTGTGATCGGACTTCGACATCTTCGCCGTCGGGTCCTGCAGGCCCATGATGCGCGCGCCGATCTGCGGGATCATCGGCTCGGGCACCGTGAAGACCTTGCCGTAGAGGTTGTTGAAGCGGATGGCGACGTCGCGCGCCAGTTCGAGATGCTGCTTCTGGTCCTCGCCCACCGGCACCAGGGACGTGTCGTACAAGAGGATGTCCGCCGCCATCAGCACGGGATAGTCGTACAGGCCGGCGTTGATGTTGTCGGCGTTTTTCGCCGACTTGTCCTTGAACTGGGTCATGCGGTTGAGCTCGCCGACCATCGTGTAGCAGTTCAGGATCCAGGCCAGGCGCGCATGCGCCGGCACGTGAGACTGCACGAACAGCACGTTGCGCTTCGGGTCAAGGCCGCAGGCCATCATCAGGGCCAGCGTCTTGTAACAGCGCTCGCGCAGTTCGCCAGCCTCCTGGCGCGCCGTGATGGTGTGCAGGTCCACCAGCGTGTAGTAGCAGTCGTACTGCTCCTGCATCGCCACCCAGTTCTTCAGCGCGCCGAGGTAGTTGCCCAGCGTGAGGTGGCCGGACGGCTGGATGCCGGACAGCACGGTCTTGCGCGTCATGCGATCCCCACCAGGCGGAACAGCAAGGCCTGCATGGCCTGCATCGGCGGGATCAGCACGAACGTCAGTACTCCGCTGGCGAACAGCAGCAGCACGATGATGAACGACCACTGCTGCGCGGCGTACCACTTGTGCGCCTGCGCGGGCGGCAGCAGCGCGCCGACCACGTGGCCGCCGGCGAAGCCGGGCACCGGCAACAGGCCGAACAGCATGAACACGAGGTTGATCATCACGCCGGCCAACGCGGACAGGCGCAGGCCCAGCCACAGGCCGGATTCAGGGTCCTGCAGCAGCGCCACTTTCAGCAGCAGCGCCCAGGCCACGGCCATCACGACGTTGCTGCCGACGCCGGCCAGCGCCACCAGCGCCATGTCCTTGCGCGGTTCGCGGAAGGCCGTCGGGTCTATCGGCACGGTCTTGGGCCAGCCGATCAGGAAGCTGCTTCCCATCATGGCGAGCACCGCAGGCACCAGCAGGGTGCCGACCGGATCCACGTGACTCAGCGGGTTCAGCGACTGCCGTCCGCGCATCGCTTCGGAGCGATCACCGAGCCGCCAGGCGGCCTGGGCCATGGCGATGGCATTGCCGGTCAGGGCGAGGGGCAGCGGCAGGGCCCAGACGGCGAGGGTCTGGACCAGTTCGAGGACCGAGGGCATGCCAAATTATACCGGGGCGGACGCGGCTTCTTCAGGGAAAAACCGGCTGATGTCGCCCTTGCCTTTCCGGATCAGGCGCGGTTCGGAACCGGTCAGGTCCAGCACCGTGGTGGGCATGTAACCGCAGTTGCCGGCGCTGACAACCGCGTCCACCAGGTGGTGCAGGCGATGGTAGGCGTCCTCCGGGTCGCTGATCGGCAACTGGTCGGGAGGCAGCGTCAGCGTGCACGACAAGAGCGGCTCGCCCAGCAGGCTCAGCAGCGTTTGCGTGATCGGGTGGTCCGGCACGCGCATGCCGAAGGTCTTGCGCTTTTCGTGCAGCACGCGCCGCGGCGTCTCGTCGCTGGCGCGCAGCACGAAGGTGTACGGCCCCGGCGCCAGCGCCTTGAGGATGCTGAACTGGCCGTTGTCCACGCGTGCGTACTTGCCGATCTCGGCGATGCTGCGGCAGACGACCGTGAACAGGTGGTGGCGGTCGAAGCGGCGGATGGCGCGCACCCGATCGGCGGCGGCCTTGTCGCCGAGCCGGCAGCCGAGCGCGTAGCAGGAGTCGGTCGGATAGACGATCACCCCGCCCGCGCGCAGGCGGTCGACCGCCTTGTCGAGCAGGCGTTTCTGCGGGTTCAGCGGGTGCGGGCGATGCCAGTCGGCGGGCATGAATAAAGGGGTCAGATCCAATTAGTGGCGGCTGTTTCCGATAGTCTAAGTGCTTCCAAACAATTGGATCTGACCCCTTTACCGGTGAAATTCCTGCTCGACTACGCGCCCGCGCTGCTGTTCTTCGCCGCGTACTTCCTGTACGACATCTACGTGGCCACCGCGGTGTTGATCGCTTCGGCCATCGCGCTGGTGTTGGTCTACCGCGTGTGGCAGAAGCGCTGGCACAAGTCGCATGCGGTGGTCGCGGTGCTGGCGACCGTGCTCGGCGGCCTGACGCTGGCGATCCAGGACCCGGTGTTCATCAAGTTCAAACCGACGGCCGTGTACGGCGTGTTCGCGCTGGCGCTGCTCGGCAGCCACTTCATCGGCGCGCGCGTGCTCCTCGCCCGCATTCCGCAGAGCACGTTCAGCTTCCCCGAACCGGTGTGGCGCAAGGTGAACTTCGCCTGGGGGCTGTTCTTCATCGGCTGCGCGGCGCTGAATTTCTACGTCGCCGGCCATTACGACGAGGCCACCTGGGTCAAGTTCAAGACCTTCGGCTTCACCGCGCTGACGCTCGTGTTCCTGCTGGCGCACGCGCCGTTCCTGGCGCGTTACCTGCCCCAGGACCCGGCGTGACGCCTGCCCCGAGCCCCGTCGAAGGGCGGCTGGAAATGATCCGCGCGGCGCTGACCGCCGCGTTCGCGCCCCAGCACCTCGTCATCGAGGATGAGAGCCACCGGCACCGCGGCCATGCCGGCGCGGCCGATGGCCGCGGGCATTTCCGGGTCGAGATCGTGTCGGCCCTGTTCGCCGGCCAGCCGGCGCTGGCGCGCCACCGCCAGGTCTACGCCGCGCTCGGCGATCTCATGCAGTCCGACGTCCATGCCCTGAGCATCCAGGCCCGCGCGCCGGACGAGGCGGCGCCCCCCGGGGCGTGACCGCCGGCGGGCGCGGTAGACTGCCCGCAAATGACGAGGCGCGTGCACCCGATCGGGCAGCGCAGCGGGCTCGGTACGGGGGCCGAGCCGCACGCAGTGGCGTGCGCGCTGATGAATGCGACCTCGCCCCGGCCCCTGGCGCACCTGGCGCTCACCCAGATTCCCTCGCTGTTCTCCTGCCGCGCCCTGCGCGTGGCCTGGGAACTCGGCGCCGGCAGCGACGGCGCCACGCGCCACGCCTCTCCCGAAACCGCAGCGGACGCTGGCGAGACCGCCTTGATCGACGCCGCCTTCGCCGGCGGCGCCGCGGTCCGCGCCGGACTGCCCGGCAGCGACGGCTGCCGCCTGGCCAGCGTGCTCGGCCGCCTGGGCGGCCGCAGCCGCGCCGTGCTGGTCACCGAGTGGCCGAGCGCCGCCTCGCTGGCGCAGGACGAAGCCGCCTGGCGCGATTACCTCGGCGTGCTGGCGCCGCGCTTCGCCGACGTGCTCGACCTCGCCGAGAGCACGATCACGATCGAAGGCCTGCAGAAATCCGGGCGGCTGCAGCGGGCCTTGTACGCCATCGCCGACCTCGCCAGCAGCGAGCTCGATATGGCCGAGATGCTGCCGCGCCTTCACGCGGTGGTCGGCGAGCTGATGTACGCCAAGAACTTCTTTATCACGCTCTATTACCCTGAGCGCGACGCGCTGCGCTTCATCTACTTCGCCGACACCCAGGATGCGACGGTCTATGACCCCGTGCAGGACGTGCCCGCGAGCATGATCAAGGGCAGCCTGACGCTGGAAGTGATCCGCAGCGGCCGCTCCGCGATGGGCCCGTCCGTGCAGGTACAGGTCGAGTTGGGACTGGAGTCCGACGGGAAGGTGGGCCCCGAAGCCGCCGACTGGCTCGGCGTGCCGATGATGGCCGAAGGCCAGGCGCGCGGCGCCGTCGTGGTGCAAAGCTATGAGCGCGCCGGCGTCTACAGCGAGGAAGATCGCGCCCTGCTGACCTTCGTCGCGCAGCACATCCTGACGGCGCTGGCGCGCAAGCAGCAGCAGGCCGAGCTCGAGCGGCGCGTCGAGGAGCGCACCCGCGAGCTGACCGTGGAGGTGCGGGAGCGGCAGCGCGGCGAGAAAGTGCAGGCCGCGCTGTACGCCATCGCCGACCTCGCCAGCGGCGAGCTCGACATGAGCGAAATGCTGAGGCGCGTCCATGCGGTGGTCGGCGAGCTGATGTACGCGCGCAACTTCCTGATCGCGCTGTACAGCAGCGAGCGCGACACGCTGCGCTTCATTTACCACGCTGACGAGAAGGACCCGGGCATGCTCGACCCGGAGGCGGAACTGCCGGCCGCGGACATGCGCAACTCGATCAGCTTCAACGTGATCCGCTCGGGGCGAGCCGTCCATGGCGCGCCTGCCGAGGTCAAGGCGCAGCTGGGCATCCCCACCGGCGTGGTGTTCGGCTCGACCGCGGAGCACGTGCTCGGCGTGCCGCTGGCGATCGACGGCCAGGTGCGTGGCGCCGTGCTGGTGCAGAGCTACGACGCCTCGGTGCACTACAGCGATGACGATCGCGCGCTGCTGAGCTACGTGGCGCAGCACATCCTCACCGCGCTGCTGCGCAAGCAGGCCCACGCAGAGCTCGAGCAGCGCGTGCACGACCGCACGCGCGAGCTGCGCGACCAGATCGCCGAGCGCGAGCGCATCGAGCGCCAGCTGGTGCACGAGACGCTGCACGACTCGCTGACCGGCCTGCCGAATCGCGGCTTCCTGCTCGATGCGCTCGGGCGGTCGCTGGCGCGCCTGCAGCGCGACCCGGCGCACCGCTTCGCCGTGCTGTTCCTCGACCTCGACCGCTTCAAGGTGGTCAACGACAGCATGGGCCACCTGGTCGGCGACGAGATGCTCAAGGAGGCCGGGCGCCGCCTGGCCGCCTGCGTGCGCACGCCGGACATGGTTGCGCGCCTCGGCGGCGACGAATTCGCACTGCTGCTGGAGGACATCCGCGGCCCGGACGACGCCTACCACGTGGCGCAGCGCGTGCTGTCCGCCCTGCGCGAGCCGATGCGCATCGCCGCCAAGGACCTGTTCCCGTCGGCCAGCGTCGGCATCGCGCTGTCCCACGAGCGCTACCGCAGCGCCGAGGAGCTGTTGCGCGACGCCGACGTTGCCATGTATCGCGCCAAGGCCAAGGGCCGGCACCGCTTCGAGGTGTTCGACGAGAAGCTGCACCAGGAGGCGTTGCGCCTGCTCGATCTCGAGAGCGACCTGCGCCGCGCCGTGCTGCGCCACGAGTTCGAGCCCTGGTTCCAGCCGATCGTGCGGCTGCAGGGCGGCGAGGTCGTCGGCTACGAGGCGCTGCTGCGCTGGCACCACCCGCAGCGCGGGCTGCTGTTGCCCGCCGAATTCCTCGGCGTGGCAGAAGACAGCGGCGCCGCCGAGCAGATCGACTGGCAGATCTTCGACCTCACCTGCCGCGCCCTCGCGACGCTGCTCAGCGAGGAGCAGTACGTCACGCTGAACGTATCGGCGCGGCACTTCCGCGCGCCCGACCTGGCCCGCCAGCTGGTCACCATGCTGGAAGCCCATGACATCGCGCCGCGCCGCGTGCGCCTCGAAGTGACGGAGGGCGCGCTGTTCGAGAATCCGGAGCAGGCCTGCGCCATCCTCGAGGCGCTGCGTGCGGACGGCGTACTGGCGGCGCTGGACGATTTCGGCACCGGCTTCTCGTCACTGAGCTACCTGCACCGCTTCCCGCTGCGCGCGCTCAAGATCGACCGCTCGTTCATCGCCAGCCTGGCCGCGGGCAGCAGCAGCGCGGCCGTGGTGCGCGCGGTGATCGCGCTGGCCGGGACGCTGGGGCTGGAAGTCATCGCAGAGGGCATCGAGACCGCGGCCCAGCGCGAGCAGCTGATCGAACTCGGCTGCGTCTACGGCCAGGGCTTCCTGTTCGCGCGCCCACAGCCGCTCGAGGCGTATCGCCGCAGCAGCTGACCGCTGCTAGGCGGGCGTGGGCTCCGCCGCCGGCGGCGCTGGCCCGGCTGGCTTCTTCTTCTGCCCGAGGCCGAGCACGCGCGCGGCGAGCAGGATCAATTCGTACGCCAGCCAGCCCCAGGCGAAACCGAGCACGAGCAGCGAGTAGCGGTGGCCCAGGTCGAGCAGCAGCGCCGGGATGTTGCCCTTGTATAAGCCCTTCGCCAGGCCCAGCAGCGGGTGGGCGCGGAACATCATGGAGCTGTTCTTGGCCAGGTACTCGAGCCCCGGCTTGCCCTTGCTCGCCGCCTTCAGTAACCAGAACTCCGCGTGGGTCCAGCCGGAGTTCAGCCAGCGCAGCGCGGTCTTCGGGTCGATCAGCAGCGCGTGCAGCCCGTCCGGCGCCTCGCTGAACTTCGTCACCCGGCGCAACATGGCCGGGTCGTCGACGTGCTTGAGGATCGACACCGCGCCGGCCGGCCTGGCGCGCGCCGCCAGCGCGGTCACGTCGTCGGTCATTTCCCGTAGCGGCGCCGTGTTGCGCGTGCGATAGGACTTGCGCGCGGCGTCGGCCACGGCCCTGGCCAGGGTGTCGCTCAGCGCGCCCATCTTGCGCGCCGTCTTCAGCACTGCCGCGCCGAGGTCGACTTCGGGCGCGAGCGTCAACAGCACGCCGCCGGCCGACAAGGCCACGATCATGTCGTCGGCGTCGCCGCCCTTCAGCCAGGTGCCGGTCTCGATGACGAGGTCGCGGATGTCCCCGAACACGAACAGGTCGGCGATGATCGCGCCGGTCAGCGAGGCGGTCTCGGTGCCGCGGCCGGTGATCGCGCCCCGCCCGCCGAGCGCGATCTGGCGCATCCAGTCCTTGCGCTCGATTTCGAGGCCCTGCTTCATGATCAGCAGGCGGTTGTTGGCCGGGTCCTTGGCGAGCCCCTCGTCCACCAGCAACAACGCCTCGGTAAATCGATTTTGCTTGAACAGCTCGCCCGCCTCGTAGGCATAATCGAACGGCGGTAATGCCTCGAAGTCGTCGCGCGCCTGGATCGCCGGCCGGTCCTGCCAGCAGATCCACACCAGCGCCACCGCCGCGGCGACGCGCACCAGGCTGGCGACGATCCGTAGCAGGTAGAAAATCATCCGATCAGTCTACGCAGGCCCTGCACGTCCAGCACCGGCACGCCCAGCCTCGAAGCCTTGGCCAGCTTGGAGCCGGCCTCGGCGCCAGCGACGACGTAGCTGGTGTGCTTCGACACCGAGCCGCTGACCTTGCCGCCGTTGGCCTCGATCAGGGCGGAGGCCTCGTCGCGGCTGATGCCGGGCAAGGTGCCGGTCAGCACGAAGGTCTTGCCCTCCAGCGCGCCGCCACTGATGACCTTCGGCGCCTCCCAGTTCACGCCGGCGTCCTCGACCAGCCTGCGGATCGCCGCGGCGTTCTGGTTCACAAAGTGGCAGATGTGCGCCGCGACCACCGGCCCGACGTCCGGCACGGCGCGCAGCTGCGGGTACCGATCCTTGTCCTTCTCCGCAGCGCCGGTCCTGGCATCGTCGCGCGCCGCCGCCAGCAGCGCGTCGAGCGTGCCGAAGTGCCGCGCCAGCTCGCGCGCGGTCGCCTCGCCGGCGTCGGGCATGCCGAGCGCATAGAGGAAACGCGCGAAGGTGGTGTTGCGGCTGGCGGCGATCGCGTCGACCAGGTTCTGCGCCGATTTCTCGCCCATGCGCTCCAGCCCGGCCAACGCGGCGGCGTCGAGCCGGTAGATGTCGGCCGGACTCTTCACCAGTCCTTGCGCGACGAGCTGCTCGAGCAGCTTGTCGCCCAGGCCGTCGATGTCCATGGCGCGGCGCGAGACGAAGTGCAGCAGCGCGCCGTGCAGCTGGGCGCGGCATGACAGGCCGTTGGTGCAGCGCGGGTTGACCTCGCCTTCCTCGCGCTCGACCTTGCCGCCGCACACCGGGCATTTCTTCGGGATGGCCACCTTGTGCGCGTCGCGCGGGCGCTTGCCCGGCAGCACGCGCACCAGTTCCGGGATGACGTCGCCGGCGCGGCGGATGACGGCGTGGTCGCCGATGCGAACGTCCTTGCGCTCGACCTCGTCGAGGTTGTGCAGCGTGGCGTTGCTGACCGTGGCGCCGCCGACGAACACGGGCTTGAGCCGCGCCACCGGGTTCAGCGCCCCGGTGCGGCTGACCTGGAACTCGATGTTCTGCACCACGGTCTCCGCTTCCTCCGCGGCGAACTTGTATGCCACGGCCCAGCGCGGCTCGCGCGACACGGCGCCCAGCTCCTCGCGGCCCGCCAGCGAATTGAGCTTGAACACCACGCCGTCGATGTCGAAGCCGAGCTTGGCGCGCTTGCGACCGATCGCCGCGAAGTACTTCAGGCATCCGTCGACGCCCTCGACTGTCGCGACCAGCTCGGACACCGGAAAGCCCCAGTCGCGCAGCTGCCCGAGCACGGCGGAGCCGGACTGCGGCGCGGTCGAACCTTCGTGATCGCTGTCGATGTGGGCGCCGTAGGCATAGAACGCCAGCGGCCGCGACGCCGTGATGCGCGCATCGAGCTGCCGCACGCTGCCGGCGGCGGCGTTGCGCGGATTGACCGGCGGCTTGCTGCCGCGGGCCTCGGCATCCTTGACCATCTTCTTGAAGCCGGCCCACGGCAGGTAGACCTCGCCGCGCACCTCGAGGCGCCGCGGCGGCTTGCCGGTGCCGCGCAGCCGCAGCGGGATGCTGCGGAGGGTCTTGAGGTTCTCAGTGATTTCCTCGCCGGTCTCGCCGTCGCCGCGCGTTGCGGCGCGCGCCAACAGCCCGGCCTCGTAGGTCAGCGACACGGCCAGGCCGTCGAGCTTCGGCTCGGCGGTGTATGCCACCGTGCCCCGGCCGAGCGCGTCGCGCACACGCCGGTCGAAGTCGCGCAGTTCCTCCTCATCGCTGCACTTGCGCAGGCTCAGCATCGGCTGGCCGTGCCGGACCGCCTTGAACTCGGGCCGCGGCGTACCGCCGACGCGTTGGGTCGGCGAGTCGGCGGTCAGCAGCTCCGGATGATCCGCCTCGAGCTGTTGCAGCTCGGTGAACAGCCGGTCGTACTCGGCGTCCGGGATCTTCGGATCGTCGAGGACGTGATAACGATAGTCGTGATCCCGCAACTGCTCGCGCAGCTCGGCCGCGCGCCGTTGAGCCGGGGCCTTCACACGCCCAGCCGGCCCGCCGCGGTGTAGCGCCGCGCCCACTCCTCCACCTGCTCGTGCAAGGCGCGCTCGCGATCGGCCGTCAGCGGCGCGCGCTGCTCGGTGTCGTACAGCTCGGCGTTGAGCGCCCGCGCCAGGCCGCGCGCGGTGTCGAGCATGTCCTGGAACGCGGCCACCGGGTTGAGCGGCCCGGGCAGCTGCATGAACACCGACAGGCCGGGCGTGGCAAACCCTTCGGCCGCGCCGGGGTCGAGCTCGCCCGGCTTGACCAGGCTGGCGACGCTGAAGGTGGCGTGATCACCGTTGAAACGATGGTAGATCTTCCTGGCGCCGAAGCGCAGGCCGCGGTCGCGCAGCGCCGCGTGGATCTTCGGGCCGAGGATGTTGGTGCCCTCGTACTCGGCGATGTAGAGGCCGATGACGGTGACCGGCGGCGGCTCCACCGTCGGCGCGGTGCGCGCCGGAGCGCCCGGCGCCTTGCGCGGCTTGCCGACGCCGTACTCGTCGAAGCCTGTCCTGAGCTCCGTCGAAGGGCTTGCCCTGAGCTCCGTCGAAGGGGCGCCAGCGGCGCGAGGCGCCTCAGGCGCGGCCGGGCGTGGCGCTTCGGGCAGCGCGTCCTGGCGCGCGCTCCAGTCGCGGCTGGCCGGCTGCGGCGCCGGCGCGTTCATGCGCTCGAGCGCTTTCTTCTCGCGGCGGCTGGACCAGATCAGTCCGAGAGCAATGCCGACCCCGAGCAGCAGGAGCGCCCATTGCAACGCGCTCACGCGGGCGCCTCGGCCGATTCGCTCTTCGCGGCGAGGTCCATGGCCTGCTGGATGTCCACGCTGACCAGGCGCGACACGCCCGGCTCCTGCATGGTGACGCCGTGCAGCTGGTCGGCCAGCTCCATGGTGATCTTGTTGTGCGTGATGATGATGAACTGCACGTTGCCCGACATCTCGCGCACGACCTCGACGAAGCGGCCGACGTTGGCGTCGTCGAGCGGCGCATCGACTTCGTCCAGCATGCAGAACGGGGCCGGGTTCAGTTCGAACAGCGCCAGCAGCAGCGCCACCGCGGTCATTGCCTTCTCGCCGCCGGACAACAGCTGGATCGAGCTGTTGCGCTTGCCGGGCGGCCGCGCCATCACGCGCACGCCGGTTTCCAGCAGGTTGTCCTCGGTCAACTCGAGGTAGGCCTCGCCGCCGCCGAACAGGCGCGGGAAGCGCTGGCGGAAAATCTCATCCACCTTGTTGAACGTGACCCTGAAGCGCTCCTTGGTCTCGACATCGATCCTGCGGATCGCGGCTTCGAGCGTGTCGAGCGCGCCGGTCAGGTCGGCGTCCTGCTCGAAGAGGTATTTCTCGCGCTGCTCGCCTTCCTCGAGTTCCGGGATGGCGGCAAGGTTGATCGCGCCCAGGCGCTCGATGCGCCGCATCATCGCGCCCAGCTTCTCTTCCCAGGCCTCGGCCGCGGCATCCCCGGCGAGCTCGGCCAGCAAGGCCTCGCGCGCATAGCCGGTTTCGGTGATCTGGTCTTCGAGCGTCTGGCGGCGCACCGACAGTGTCTGGAATTCGAGCTGGGCGGCCTGGAGTTTCTCGCGCGCTGCATCCTGCGCGTACTCGGCCTCGCGCGCCTGCTGCAGGCACTGCGTGAGTCTTCCTTCCGCGGCGATGACGTGCTCGCGCGCCACGCGCAGGGCCTCGCGCTCGGTGTCCACCCTGGCCCGCGCGCCATCGAGCCCCGCGGCCTGCGTCGAAATCGGCCCCTCGAGCGCCGCGCGCTCCTGCTCGTAACGCGCGCGCTGGGACAGCAGGTCCTGCCGGCGCAGGTCGAGATCGTCCTGCGCGCGCTTCAGGGCTTCGAGCGTGCTCTGCCGGCCGGCGAGCTGCACCTGGGCCTGGCTGCGGGTTGCGGCCAGCTGCGCGGACTGCGCGCGCACGGCCGCGAGCGAATCGCGGTGCTGGTTCAGCGCGTGCTGCAACTGGCCGCGCTCTTCGCGCAGGCGCTGGGCCACGGCTTCGAGTTCGGTCAGGCGCGCGCGCGCGCCGGACAATTCCTGCTGCTGCTGGTCTTGCGCACCGCGCAGGCCGTCGAGGTCCACCTGCAGCGAGCGGGCGCGCGACTCGGTCTGCTCCAGGCGCACGGCCTGGGCCTGGCGGAAGGCCATGCGTTGCGCCTGGCGGCTGCGACCCGAATCGAAGTGCACGGCGATCTGCGAGCGCTCGGCCTCCGCGGCCTTGAGCTTGCCCTGCAGTTGCTCGAGGGTGCCCTCGTGCCGGCGCACGGCCTCGGTGTGAGCGGCCGTTTCCCTGCCGAGCTCCTCCAGCAGCACCGAGCGCGCCAGCACACCGGTGCGCTCTTCCTCTGCGCGCGGATAGCGCACCCAGCCGCGGCCGCGCCAGACGCCGTTGGGCTCGATGACGGACTCGCCCGGCTTGAGGTGCGAGGCGCGATACAGCGCCTCGGCGTGCGTGGGCGCCACGAAGATGTTCGACAGCAGGTCGGCGATCACGGCCGGGCCTTGAACCTTGCCGGCCAGGTGATCGGCCGAAACGTGACCGGAGGCCGCGGTGTCGTCCATCAGCGTCATGCCGGACTTCGGCGCCGCCGGCAGCGTTCCCGCCCGCGTCGAGAAGCCGGACATCAGCGGCGCCTGCAACAGGCCCTCGAGCACGTGCTCGACCGCGGCTTCCCAGCCGCGCTCGACTTTCAGCGCCGCGGCCAGGCGCGGCGCCTGCGCCAGGCCCTGCTGCTGGAGCCAGGCCTGCAGCTCGGCATCGTCCTGCCGCAGCGCCGCCTGCTGCAGAGTTTCCAGCGAAGCGAAGCGGCCGCGCGCGTTCTGCAAGGCCTGCCGCGTCTCGTGCAGCGCGCCGTCTTCAGCCGCGCGCGTCTCGCGCAGTTCCTGCACCAGGCGGTCGAGGTCCGCCAGCCGCGACTGGCCGTCGGTGAGCTCGCGGTTGAGCGTTTCCAGCTCGGAGTCGGCATCGAACAGCGAGCTCTGGATCGGCGCCGCGTCGAGCGCCGAGCGCTCGCTGCGCAGCCGTTCGAGGCGTTCCTGCGTCTGGGCCAGGGCGCGCTCCAGCGTCTGCACGCGCACGCGCTCGCCTTCGGCCTGGTACAGCGGGGCCTCGGCGCGCAGCGTGAACGCGTCCCACTGGCTCTGGCCTTCCTGCGCGATTTTTTCGGCTGCGTTCAGGGCGGCCAACTGTTGGGCTTCGGCGGCTTCGGCCCCGCGCACGTGGGCTTCGAGATCCACCAGGGTTGCGGCCAGTTCGGTCGCCTGCTGGCGATCCGAGTCTTCACGCCGGGACAGGTCTTCCAGCTGGCGCGCGACCTGCTCGAGATCGCGCCCCTTCATTTCCTTGAGCTCGCGGGCGTGCTTGAGGTCCTGCTCGCCGCGGGCCAGGGCGGCTTCCGCCTCGTACAGCTTGTTCTGCTGCGCCGACAGGGCGTGGTTGGACTCGCGGTTGGCGGCCTCGGCCCTGGCCTGCGCATCGTGGGCGCCGGACAGCCCGGTGCGCGCCGCGTCCAGAGACTGGGTCAGGCCGGCGATGGTGGCCTCATGGCTGGCGTGCTGCTGGCTCAGCGCGCGCAGGCGCAGGGCCAACAGCTCAGCTTTAAGTTTGCGCTCTTGTTCCTTGTATTCTTTGTACTTTTCAGCATTGGTGGCCTGTTTGCGCAGGGCCTCGATGCGGGCCGTGAGCTCGGTGCGCAGGTCGCTCAGGCGGGCCAGGTTCTCGCGCGTCTGCTTGATGCGCGACTCGGTCTCGCGGCGGCGCTCCTTGTACTTGGAGATGCCCGCCGCCTCCTCGATCCACTGACGCAGTTCCTCGGGCTTGGACGAGATCATGCTCGAGACCATGCCCTGCTCGATGATGGCGTAGCCCGAGCGCGCGGCCAGGCCGGTGCCGAGGAACAGGTCCAGCACATCGCGCTTCAGGCACTTGGCGTTGTTCAGGTAGTACTGCGAGGTGCCGTCGCGCGTCAGCTCGCGGCGCACGGTGATCTCGGCGTAGGCGGCGTACGGGCCCTGGATGGTGTTGTCACTGTTATCGAAGGACAACTCGATCATGGCCCGGCCGGCCGGCTTGCGCGTCTTGCTGCCGTTGAAGATCACGTCCTCCATCGTGTCCGAGCGCAGCTGCTTCATGCTCGATTCGCCCAGCACCCAGCGCACCGCGTCGATGATGTTGGACTTGCCGCAGCCGTTGGGGCCGACGATGGAGGTCAGGTTGGAGGGCAGCGGCAGCGACGACGGGTCGACGAAGGACTTGAAACCCGCCAGCTTGATCGAAGACAGTCGCATGGAGCTCTTTCGGCCTGTAGAAACACAAGCTGCCCGGTCGTCAGGGCAGTTCGGGGCGTAGTGTAAAGTAACTCGACGGTTCTGAAACGCTTGAAAAATGCGCAAAAACCCGGCCAAAACGCCCAAAAAAGCTCTGGAAACGTTTCCGAACCCGAAGCCCGGTCGCGACTACGCCATCCGGATGCGCATCCCGGAGTTCACCTGCCTCTGCCCGAAGACCGGCCAGCCCGACTTCGCCACGCTTTACCTCGAATACGTCGCAGATAAGGCCTGCATCGAGTTGAAGGCGCTCAAGCTTTACGTGTGGTCGTTCCGCGACGAGGGCCATTACCACGAGGACGTGACCAACCGCATGCTCGACGACCTGGTGCAAGCCATCGCCCCGCGCTACCTGCGCCTGACCGCCGTGTTCAACGTCCGCGGCGGCATCTACACGCACGTCGTCGCCGAGCACCGCGCGCGCGGCTGGAGCGGCACCCTGCCCCCCGCCGCCTGGCACGCCGATCCCACCGCCGAAGGAGACACCCCATGACGTTCCCCGAACTGATCGAGAAGCAGTGGAGCGACTACTCGGAGCGGCATCGCAACAAGGTCAACCTGCTGATTCACATCGTCACCGTGCCGCTGGTCTGGATCGCCGCCATCGAGGTGTTCGGCTCGCTGCTGCTGCTGGTCAGCGGCCTCGGCGCCTTCAAGTTCCTGGTGTGGGCTGCAATCCTCATCGCGGGGGCGCTGTTCGCGCAGTCCCACGGCAACTCGATGGAAGCGGTCAAGCCGGCGCCGTTCACCAACTGGAAGGACTTCGTCATCAACGCCGCGGTCGAGCAGTTCGCGACGTTCCCGCGCTTCGTGCTGACCGGCCAGTGGCTGCGGAATTTCCAGACGGCGGAGTGATTGCCGAGGCGCCGAGGTAACCATGAAACGAGTCACTGGCATCGGCGGCATCTTCTACAAGGTCGAGCTGTGGCAGCCGCCACAAGGCCAAGGTACGGGCTCGCGGGATTCAATCGCTTGAAACTGCGCTCCGTGGTGTACGTCAGTACTGCGGTCCACCTCATGTCCGAGGCGCAGCTGGAGGCGCTCCTGCTCGAGGCGCGGCGCCTGAACCTTGAGACCGACGTCACGGGCGTGCTTCTCTACGGTGACGGAAACTTCATGCAGTGCTTCGAGGGTACTCCCGAGGCCATGGATGTCACCTACGACCGGATAAAGGCCAGCCGGACCCACACCGGGATCATTGAAATGATCGATGAAGAAGTCGACGCCCGCAGCTTCCAGGACTGGCGCATGGGGTTCACGCGCATAACGAAGTCCGAGATGCTAAGCATCGCGTCCGCGCAGTGGGAGCATCACGTTGGCGATGCGTCCCCGGCCGACTCCTACGGCATGGCCCTGCTGAAACAGTTCTGGCGCCAGGAGCGCAGTGATGAATAGAACAGCAGCACTCATACTCGCGGCCCTGGCGCTTCAGGGCTGCGCCTCCACCGGGCAATCGCCCCACCCGTCGCTCGTCATCATCGTGCGTCACGCGGAGCGCGCGCCGGAACCCAAAGGCGATCCGGCGCTCTCGGCTGAAGGGGTCCAGCGCGCGCAGGCACTCGCAGATCATCTCGCCGGCGCGAACGTCACCTCCATCATCACGACCCACTACCGCCGCACCCAGGAGACGGCGCTGCCAACGGCAAAGAGGTTCGGCATCGAGCCCACGGTCATTGCCGTCAGGCCTGACGAGGGCGAGGCGCATGTGCCGGAGGTGGTGGCGGCGGTTCGGCAACTCACCGGCGTCGTGCTCGTAGTCGGGCACAGCAATACCGTCGCCGAGATTGTGGCGGGGTTGTCGGACGCCAAACCCCTCCCGCTGTGTGACACGAGCTTTTCCAACATCTTCGTGGTGAAGCCGCAGTCTTCCGGCGGTGCGGTACTACAATTCACGTACGGACGAGCGGATCCGCCGCCGTCGACCGGGTGCCAATAGCCATGCAAAAACCAATTGCCGTCCTGTGGCTTTGCAGCCTGGCGCTGGCGGGATGCCAGTCTTCACCGGTCACGCCGGCGGCCACCGAACAGCAGGCGTTCTGGCAATCGCTGCAGGCTCTGTGCGGCAAGGCCTATGCGGGACGGGTGGTGGAGGACTCGACCGGCGACCCGCGCTTCAAGGTTCAGCCGATGGTGATGCACGTGCGCGAGTGCGGCGATGCGCAGGTGCGCATTCCGTTTCATGTCGGCGGGGATGGCTCCCGCACCTGGGTGCTGAGCCAGACCGCCGCCGGCTTGCGCCTGAAGCACGATCACCGCCACCAGGACGGCAGCGAGGACAAGATCACCCAGTACGGCGGCGATACCCGCGGCCCCGGCACTGCCTCGGCGCAGGAGTTCCACGCCGATGCGCACACAGCCAGCCTGATTCCCGCCGCCGCCACCAATGTCTGGACGGTGGAGGTCATTGCGGGACAGCGCTTCGCCTATGCGCTGCGGCGCGAAGGCACGGATCGCCGCTTCCGCGTGGAGTTTGACCTCGCCCGCCCGATCACCCCGCCCCCGCCGCCGTGG